>JAZOVD010000108.1:0-8872 GCA_045658525.1 Eubacteriales bacterium | reverse complement strand
GAGAGCGGCTTTGCCGCGTCTATAAGCTTTATAAGTATGGGAAATCCCTCGAATTTTTCGGAATTACTGCCAAGAACCTGCGTTCCATCGGCTTCTATAACCTCGGTTATAGTCTTGCCCGCGTACATTCCTTCCGCCACTCTGCTCTCCTTACCCGGATAGCCCGAAAGCTCCCACGCTTCCGCTATATCGAAATCGGCTTTCTTACCGTATTTAGTTCTAAGGTTATTTCCTCCCCATATAGCTTTCGCGCAATAAGGAGTGAGTTTCAAAAGCTTCATTTTGATTTTTCCTTCCGTTTTTTAATTAAGTCCGTAATATTCAAGTATTCCGTTATATATTCCTCTTGCGTATAACGACGGGTTTTCATTCATATCCGCCGCTTCCGCAGGGTTGGTTATAAACCCTATCTCTACAAGAACCGCCGGCATTGCGGTGTTTCTTAAAACGTAAAGCGACGGTCTTACGAAAACACCTCTGTTCGGCTCGCCCGTCGCCTCCGACAGATTTTCCGTTATATCCTCACCAAGCTGAAATGCAGGAGTCGTTCTGCTGAAAACGTACGCCTCTGTTCCCGTAGCTGAGGTAATATCGGACGCGTTAACGTGAATTGATATAAACACGTCCGCCCCCCATTCGTTAGCCATTCTCGTTCTTATACCGAGACTCTCGGCGTTAGTCGTACCGAGAACCTCATCGGGGGAGTTTCTTGAAAGCATTACCTCAAAATTCGGATCTGCCGACAAAAGCTCCGCAAGAGCTACTCCGACGGCGTATGTAATATCCTGCTCGCGGAGTCCGTTTGCCTCCGCGCCCGCGTTTGGATTTCTCGGATTATGCCCCTGATCAACAAAAATTTTTATTGCCATAATTCCATACCTTTCTTTGAAAAATGCGTTCTTTTTTCATTATACGCATTTATCATCGGGTATGATAACGTTAATTTACTTTTTTTACCCTTTTCCAGAGTCCGCTGAAATAAAATACTACCGAAAGAGCCGCGCCTATCACCCAACCTATTACCCAAGCGTAGCAGATAGCGTTGATGCCAAGACTCGGGAACAAAATGAACGCCAGCACTACTCTTACTATAAGATCTATAAACGTAGATGTCATAAACAGAGGCATCGCTTTTGCTCCGCGAAGCACGGCGTCAGACATAAGCTTAGCGCAGATAATTGAGTAAAACGGGGAAACTATGTACAAAAACGTTTTTCCGGTATTCATAGCAAGAGCTCCGCCGTCTTCCATAAATAAGCTTAGAGGAAATCCCGCAAACACCGTATATAAGACCGTAAACGGAACTGAGATGGCAGCCGCGAATATCATTCCCGCCTTTAAGCCTTTCCCTATCCTTTCATATTTGTTCGCGCCTATATTCTGAGCGGAAAACGCTGAAACACCGCCTGCCATAGTCGTAAACGAGGTTATAGCGAAGGTGTTGAGTTTAAGTGCCGCGGAAAAGCCTGCTATGACCGACTCTCCGCAGGAGTTCACAAGCGACTGTATAAGAAGATTTCCGACTGAAACAAAGCTGTTCTGTATAATACTGGGTATAGATATACCGAGTATTACACCAAGCATGTGCAGAGAAAAAAGTCGGGGAGCTTCGGAAGTTTCGAGATGGCGCAGTCTGAAAAGCAGAAGAATTACCGCGAGAACACACGCAAAGCCCTGAGCTATGAACGTAGCCCAAGCCGCGCCCGCTACTCCGTAATGGAATATAGCAACGAAAATATAGTCGAGCACTACGTTTCCGACCGATGACATTATAAGCAGATAAAGCGGAGTTCTCGAATCTCCCATAGCGTTAAAAACGCCGTTTGCCATATTATACAGGTAAAGAAACGCAAAGCCGCCGAGATATATATTCATATACGTCTGAGCGTCCGCGAATATTCCCTCTGGAGTATTTATCGCGTTGAGCATAAGCGGCGAGCATATTATGGCGGCAACCGTAAGCACAAGTGAAAGCCCAAGTCCGAATATAAGCGCGGTATATGCCGCGGTCTTCAGCTTAGCGTATTTTTTCGCTCCAAAAAACTGTGAAAGCACCACGGTACAGCCAACGTTACTTCCCGTAGCGACCGCCATAAATATCATAGTTATCGGATACGAAGCACCTATCGCGGCAAGCGCTTCCTCGCCCGCAAACTTCCCAGCTATCGCGCTGTCGGCTATATTGTATAATTGCTGAAAAATAACGCTTATAAACATAGGAAGCGTATATTTCCAAAGCGTTGTACTCGGTTTTCCAACCGTAAGGTCGTAGTTCATTTTAAGCTATCCTTTTTAAACTCAGTACGGCGACGGTTAGCTCCGCCGCCGTTATTCAAGTCTTAACTACCGTATTTCGATCCGCAGTTCGGACAGAACTTAAACGGAGCCTCGGAATGGTATCCGCATTTACAGTCGTAACCGCTCTGAGGCTTTTTTGAGCCACAGTTCGGGCAGAAGTTTCCGCTGTTTACGTTACCGCAGGAGCATTTCCAAAAGCCCTTCGGTATCTCTTCCGGCTTCTTTGAACCGCAGTTCGGACAGAATTTACCCGTATTTACGTTTCCGCAAGTACATTTCCAGCCGTTTTCGGGAGCTTTTGACTCATTTTTCTTCTCAGCTTCGAGCTTTTGAGACATATCAAGCAACGTTCCCTGAGACTGAGACGCATTCCCCATAACGCCGTTCATCATTCCGATACCCATAAAGCCGTTCATCGCTCCGTTCGGGTTTTCCGCAGCTTTCTGCATTGCCTGCATCTGAGCATACGCAAGACCGCCAGCCATAGCGTTCGGGTTCGAGTGCATTACGTTGGTATCGAACTGCTCTATCCTCTCTCTGCTCTTTTCGTCGGGAGTTACCTTAGCTATCGCTACGGAAACGACATCCATTCCACGACGCATTCTCCATTCGTTATCGAGAGTTTCGGACATATAAGCCGCTATCTCGCGCTGTCTTGACGGGATCTGACTGAATTTTATTCCGTCAGAGGCAAGTCTTGAAAGCGCGGTGTCGAGAGCTGTCATAAACTCGTCTCTGCACATATTGAGAAGCATATCCTTCGTATAGCTTTCCTTTACTGAGCCTGCAATAGACGTAAAGAATATTATAGGATCGACTATTCTGAACGAATACTGTCCGAAATAGCGTATATAAAGCGCGGTCTTATAATACGGATCGTCATAGACCATAGGAGTGGTAGTACCGAACTTATTGTCCATTATCTCCTTGGTATTTACGTAATAAACTCTCTGATCCTTTGCTCTGTCACCGCCAAATGTGAAACGCTCACCTATTTTCTTAAACGAATCGGCAAGTCCCTTGAAAAAGTCTCCGCCGAACATTGAAGGCTCGCTCGACTCATTCCATATAAATCTACCCGGCTCGGCACAGAACTCCACTATCTTACCGTCCTCGACTATAAGCGCGACCTGTCCCTCTCCAACAGCGATAGCGGAACCGTTAGATATTATCTCGTCTCCACCTTTATTATTACCCTTGGTCTGCTTGCGTCCCTTTACTACGAGCTGCTCGCCCGTCATTTCGGGAACTCCGAAATATTCCTTCCACTGATCGGCAAGTACACTACCCGTGGCGGAAAAAGCTGCTCTTATAAGTCCCATAACAAATATTCCTTTCTTATTAAACTATATATCCGTATTTTATTTTACTACATCAGCCCCGATATGTCAAGCGATTTGCAAAAAGCCGAAAAAACTTCACATTTTAAGACTTCTTTTAAGCTGTGCGCGATATTCTTCAAGCACACATTCGGGCGAGAGTATTTCAAGTCCTCCGTCAAATCCGAACACCCATCCGAAAAATCTGACGCTTACCTCCACCTTTGCGTAAAATTCAAAATACTCTCCGTGCTCTTCCGTTATAAGCGAGGTTCCGAATCGGTCAAACATAGCCCCAGCAAGAGAGCTTTTGCATCTGAAATGCACGTTATATTCCTTGCCCCTGAACATTCCGAACACAGTACTGCAATAATCGGCAAGCGATACCGCGTCAAACTCCGTTTTTCCCATTCGTTTTTCGCCCGTTTGCTCTATTTTATCCATCTTATCAACACGGTAATGGCGTATCTCACCGCTTATATGGTCGTATGCTACGAGATAGTAGTTTTCGTCCTGCCAGATAAGTCCCCACGGACTTACCTCATAGCTTTCGCCGTTTCTTCTCGCTACTCTCTTTTTAGAGGGAGTCATTTCGGTATATTTAAACGTTATCGAGCTGTTCTCCGAAATAGCGTTATGGAGCGCGTCAACGGAATAAAGCACGTTACTCGCTTTCTTTTCCTCTCTGTCGTATATATATACGCTTCTTGAAAGCTGCTTTTCCTCATATACGCAGGTAAGAGCGGAAAGCTTCTTTATAAGCTCTCTGCATTGCTTTCCCGAAATAAATCTTGACGACTGAACTGCATCAACGAGCATTTTCAGCTCCGCAAGCTCAAAATCTCTTGAAAGCACACGGAAACCGCCGTTTTTACCCTTTGTTCTCTCAACGTCAAGTATTCCAGCGTCGCACATCGTATTTATATCGGAATATATACTTTTCCGTTCCGCTTTTATACCGAGCCTATCCAGCTTTTCTTCAAGCTGAGCGGCACTTAATGAGTGGTTTTCGTCCGTCTCCCTCATAAGTATTTCTTTTAAATACAATAGCTTTAACTTCTGATTCTCGTTTTTCATCTTCTCTATCCTTTTACTATCTCGGTAAATCTTTTTCCGCGCTCCTCAAAGTTTTTAAACGCGTCAAAGCTCGCGCACGCAGGGGAAAGCAGTACACTACCACCGTTCGGAGTTATATCCTTAGCAAGCCTTACCGCTTTTTCAAAATCGCTCTCCGTGTATATTCTCAATTCACTTCCGCAGTTTTCAAACGCTTTTTTTATTTTCTCCATTGACGCTCCCGTAAGAACGAGCCTATCCGCGTACCTTGGCAGTTCTCTTGCAAGCTCTGCATAGTCAAGGTTTTTATCGTATCCACCGCATATAACTGTAAGCGGTCTGTTAAAGCAAGCAAGTGTTGCGAGCGTTCTTGAAGGAGTTGAGTCTATGGAGCTATCATAAAAACGTTTTCCGTCTCTTTCGCATACAAGCTCCATTCTGTGACTTACTCCGCGAAAGCTTTTTGCTACCGCTTTTATATTCTCCACCGACACGTCATTACACGTTATACCGATAGCGGTCATCAGGTTTTCGGTATTGTGCAGACCTTTAAGACACATATCCGCTATATCGACTATCTCATTTCCAAACAGATATATTTTCCCGTTTTCCAGATAAATACCGTTACAAACGCCGTCAAGCGAGGTATAGATTATATCCTTTGGTCTTTCTCTTTCCGAAAGTCCGAGCTTTTTCGCGCTTTTTTCTCCTATAACGAGTCTTTTACATTCGTTTTTTGCGAAAATATTACACTTCGCGTCAAGGTATTCCGCTAAATCCTTATGATAATCAAGGTGATTTTCGCTTATAGAGGTAACGGCGGCGATGCTCGGAGAATGCCCAAGCGTCATAAGCTGAAAGCTTGAAAGCTCGGCTACCGTAATATCCTTTTCCGTAAGTCTGTCAATAAGCGTTACGAGCGGAACACCTATATTTCCTGCCAGATACGCGCTTTTGCCTGATGTTTTAAGTAACTCGTAGGTAAGTGTTGATGTAGTTGTTTTACCGTCGCTTCCCGTTATACCGTATATCTTTCCCTTTGCCCTCTCAAAAAACAACTCGGTCTCCGAAGTAAGCACCGTTCCGTTCTTTATAAACGCCTCTATTATCTCTGCCGTCGGTCTTATTCCCGGAGAACGGAAAAGAAAATCCGCTTTTATTACGTCTCCGTATTTTAATATTTCGTATTTTTTTATTTTCCTGCTCTCAGCCCACGCTTCAAGCTCTTTTTTCGGTTCATTTTTATCAGCGAAATACAACCTCGCTCCCTCTTTGTAAAGGAACTCAGCCACCGCTTTATTTGAGCTTCCCATTCCGTAAAGCACGCATCTCGCTCCCGAAAAGCTCTCAGGTAAACCGTTTTTCAAATAAAAAATACGCTCCCTTCTTGTCTTTAAAACTAAAACAGACCGTATAAAAGTGTTACCTTTAACACGGTCCGTTTTTTGGTGCGAGTGGACTTATAAGCCGGGTTCTGTGCCGATTTTAAAACCGACCGCAATTATCTATCTTGTCTTTATGTCGCCACAAAGCTCTGTGCCACCTGCGAAAAAACGTCGGGCAAACGCGGAGATCGCTCTCCTTTTCGCTTACGGTGTTGCTTCGGATAGGGTTTACAGTTGCAATTCCGTTACCGAAATGCCGGTGAGCTCTTACCTCGCCTTTCCATCCTTACCTGCCTTACGGCAGGCGGTTTATTTCTGTTGCACTTTCCCGGAGGTCACCCTCGGCTGACGTTATCAGTTATCCTGCCCTGTGAAGCCCGGACTTTCCTCACGGTAATACCTTTCGGCATGATACCGCGCAATTGCGCCGTCCACTCACACTATTATTATACTCTCAAAGAATATTTTTGTCAAGAATTAATACTCTACTTCGCCCTCATAAACGAGATTAGTGTTACCGGTAAGAGTTACTCCATCGTCGGTATAGCTTACTATAAGGTCTCCGCCGCGTACCTTAACGGTTATATCAGTTCCCTTATCACACTTTCCTGTCTCGCACGCTACCGCGACAGCCGCGCAAGCTCCCGTTCCGCATGCCCAGGTCTCTCCGTTTCCTCTTTCCCAGAAACGCATTTTGAGCGTACTGCGGTTAACCACTCTTACAAACTCGGTGTTTATTCTCTCGGGGAACAGCTTATTGTACTCAAAGAGCGGTCCCGTCTTTTCGACCTCTACCGCGTCAACCTTATCGCAGAACACCACGCAGTGAGGATTTCCTACCGAAACACAGCTGATGTTATACGTCTCTCCGCCTATCTCAACGTCACGTTCTATAACGTTATCACCGTCAAGAGCTACCGGTATCTCGGCAGGCGCAAATTCAACCTTGCCCATCTGTACGGATGCGGACGTAACGACACCGTTGGAAAGATATACCTTTACTTCCTTTACTCCGCTCGCGGTCTCGATAAGCATAACCTCTTTTCTGACGATATTCTTATCGTAGAGATACTTTGCAACGCAACGTATGCAGTTACCCGCCATACGTCCTTCCGTTCCGTCTATATTGAACACACGCATCCTCGCGTCGGCTATATCCGACTTTTCAATAAGCACCATTCCGTCTCCGCCTATGCCGTAGTGTCTGTCGGCATACATAAGCGCAAGAGACTCGGGACAGGTTATATCGCCCGCAAAGTTCTCGAACAGTATATAGTCGTTTCCGCTACCCTGCATCTTTGCAAAATGCAGACGCTTCTTTTCCGTTCTCATGTTGTTTATATCAACAAGCTCGGTGTTGTGCTCGGTATATCTGGAAGCGATTATATCAGCCAACGCATTCGCGGTATCGAGCGACGTTATGCAGACTACTCCGAGCTGAGTCGCGCGGCGGTGAAGCTTTATAAAGTCCTCTATCGACTTCTTCTGTCCTATGCCCGTATAAACTATATAGTTGAGCTTTCCGCTTTCAAGAAGATCCATTATCTCGTTGGTCTTGGAGAGGTTTCTTACAACGTCTACATCTATACCGAGGGACGCGATCTCTCTTGCCGTTCCTCTTGTGGCGTATATCTTCATTCCAAGCTCGTCGAGCTTCTTTGCGAGCTGGACTATCTCAAACTTATCCTGATCGGATACGGTTATAAATACTCCTCTCGCGGCGCTGTCAGAGTGGTCAAAGAGCTTAAAGCCCGCGGAGATCATTCCTTTGAATACCGCCTCGTTAAGAGACTTACCTATTCCGAGGACCTCTCCCGTTGACTTCATCTCAGGACCGAGTGCGGAGTTTACGTCGCTGAGCTTCTCAAACGAGAATACGGGAACTTTAACTGCGTAATACGGGGGGGTCTTATAAAGTCCCGTTCCGTAACCGAGATCTTTGAGCTTTGCGCCTACCATTATCTTGGAAGCAAGCTCTACCATAGGAACGTCGGTTACCTTACTGATGTAAGGAACGGTTCTTGAAGCACGGGGATTGACCTCTATAACGTAAAGCTCGTTGCGGTAGATAAGGTACTGTATATTAACAAGTCCCTTAGTGCCGAGCGAAAGCGCGAGCTTCGTTGAGCATTCTATAACTGTATGGCGCATCTTATCGCTGAGGTTATAGGGCGGATATACCGCAATAGAGTCTCCCGAGTGGACACCCGCACGCTCTATATGCTCCATTATACCCGGAATAAGAACGTCAACACCGTCGGATATAACGTCAACCTCAAGCTCAGTACCCATAAGATACTGGTCAACAAGCACGGGGTTCTCTATTCCCTGCGCGAGTATTATCTTCATATAACGCTTTACGTCGTCCTCGGTATGAGCTATCGTCATATTCTGACCGCCTATAACGTAGGACGGGCGGAGAAGAACGGGATAACCGAGGGTAGCGGCGGCTTCAAGAGCCTCTGCTTCCGTCATTACCGAAAGTCCCTTCGGACGCTTTATTGAGAAGGATTCAAGAAGCGCGTCGAAGCGCTGTCTGTCCTCCGCTACGTCTATTCCGTCAGCGGAAGTACCGAGTATCTTTATTCCGTTTTCATCAAGGAACTTAGTGAGCTTTATAGCCGTCTGTCCGCCGAACGCGACAACGACTCCAACGGGCTTCTCTATCTTGATGACGTTCATAACGTCCTCGGGAGTAAGAGGCTCGAAGTAAAGTCTGTCTGCCGTATCAAAGTCGGTCGAAACGGTTTCGGGGTTGTTGTTTATTATAAAGTCGGATCGTAGCCATGTCGTTCTGTGAGCCAAGGAGTTGTA
>JAZOVD010000107.1:0-1595 GCA_045658525.1 Eubacteriales bacterium | reverse complement strand
ATCTTTTCCGCCCCCTCCGTTGCGTTTGCGATGATGTGGCGGGATACCACGCCGGAGATTCGGTTGGCCGCCTCAGCCGCCGCCTCAACCGCCGCGGTGACGTTTTCCACGCTTCCGCGGAACTTCACCAGGATGATGAGGGGAACCTTGAGCCCATCCGGGTTCTTCGGCTTGTTTTTGTCAAAGGGCTCTACGGTAACGTTTGCCGCCTTACAGCCCGCGTCACAAGCCACGAAAGCCGCGGTAAGTCCGTAAACCTCTATTATTCCTGTCGCTTTTCCCATTTTTCTTAACCTTAGTCATTTACTATGGCTATTTTGAGACCTTCCATTTTGAGGTTGGTTTCAAGCGCCTCGTTTATCTTATCGAGCGGGAACTTATGAGTTATGAGCTTTTCAAGCGGAAGTCCTATGCCCTTTGCTCTTTTGAGGAAATCAAAGGTCGTAACGTAGTCACGGAGCGTATATACCCACGAGCCTACCGTCGTTATCTCCTTAGCGCATATATCGAAGTGCGGGTTGATGGTCGCGTCTCCGCCGTTGATGAAGAAGCCAAGCTCACAAAGTCCGCCGCCGTTGCGAATGAACTTATAGACGTTCGCGTGTGCTATCGGAGAGCCGGTGCACTGGAACGCGAAGTCCGCAAGATAACCGCCAAACGCGTCCTTTACCGCGCCCGCAAGCTCATCTATTCCCTTATGCTCCTTGAAGTTTACCGTTTCGGTAGCTCCCATAAGCTTTGCAAATTCAAGACGCTTTGCCTCGCCGTCCACCGCGACTATGTTTTCCGTTCCCATAGTACGGAGTATCGCTATACATATAAGACCGATAGGTCCGCAGCCCTGAACTACTACTCTCGAATTAAATCTGAGTATTCCCGTCGTCTTTGCTCTTTCGACCGCGTGTATAAGTACCGCGCAAGGCTCTATAAGTATTCTCGAATCAAGGTCGAGGTCACTTACGTTGAATATAGTCGATCCTTCTCTTACGAGTATGTAATCGGCAAACCAACCGTTTAAGTGCTTATCGTCGTCGGGCAGAAGTCCGTAGACGTCCGCGCCTCCAACATTCTGTTTATTTAAGTCGAACATTGTGATATCGGGATTATCCTTAAATATCATACAGGTTACGACCTTATCTCCTACGTTAAGAGACTTTCCTGCGCTGTCCTTCTTTACGTTTTTACCCATCTTTACGATCTCGCCTGTTCCCTCGTGTCCGAGAACTACGGGGATAAGGGAGAAGGGATCGCGCTTAAATTCATGCGCGTCTGTTCCGCATACGCCGCATCCTTCGACCTTTACCAGAATATCGTCGTCCCCAAGCTCGGGAATGGGATATTCCTGAATATCGAAGTGCTCTGCCTTTGTGAGCATAGCAACTCTGCTTGTAGCCGGGATCACACCTGACGCTTTAGGCGCAGACTTGGTTTCCGAGCCCATACTTTCGAGAACCTGTCTTACGATTTTCTCGATGTCTGCAGATCTTATATCCATTATCTATTTTTCCTTTCTTACATTTGCTTTTCAAAATACCTTTTACCGTAATCCGAGAGCGCCGTATCCTGCTCTTCCGAGCCGCCGCTGACTCCCAGAC
>JAZOVD010000106.1:0-9679 GCA_045658525.1 Eubacteriales bacterium | reverse complement strand
ATCTGAATGTTGAACAAGGTTTTAGTAAGCTCTGAACGGTACTGTTGAGGTGAGATGTTATAATACCTTTTGAATACCCTCGAAAAATATCCGTAGTTCTCATATCCTAACATGCTCGCAAGGTTTGCGAGCGACAGGTTTGCCTGAGACTGTATGACCTGCTTTGCATAGGTCATCTTTTTTTCGTTTATATATTCCGTAACGGTACGCCCAAGCTCTTTTTTGAATAGCGAAGCGGCATATTCCTTACTGAGGCCTAAATGGTGGCTCAGATCGTTAAGAGAGATACGGTTAAGCATATTGTCGTTTATGTATGCTATTGCGGATTGTATGTGCGCGTTGTTCGTGCCAAGCTTGAAGTTTATAGCGGAGAGTAGCTCGAAAATAACGTAATTACAAAGATTGGTTATTTTTTCCCTTTCGTAGTCCATACCGTAGAAATTTCGATCCCATTCGATTCGCTTTTGAGGAAATATTGAAATAAGGTTTTTAATCTCACGGCTTACCGCGTTCTTGTAAAAGACACTCGTTGGAAGGTTGAAGTTGGGCAGTACCTTGAAGTTAAAGCTGACGTAATCGGCTTCCGTATCTCCTTTTCGTATTCTGACGGAGCTTTCGGGGATCAGTATTACGTCGTTCTTTTCAAGCGCGTACTCCGTACCGTTGACCGTGTATATGAGAGTACCCTTCAAAACCATCGTAAGCTCCCAATAATTTATGACGGTTTCGTAAATGGGAATACAGCTTTTGGTAGATTTATATAGGAATTGACAAATTTCTCCTACTATGTAGGGGGTTGTTGGGTTCATAGTGATACCTCATTTTAACCAAATCTTAAAATAGTGCATGTTTGCGCAGATATTCTTAAATGCGTTAGTTGTAAAAATATTGCAAAAGTGCTAATATAATTATAGCACTGAGCGTGTGTTTTTGTCAAGTATTAGACTAACACCAAGTTTGTGGAGAAAAATCTAAGCAAAAAAAACCGAAAGGGGAAATAAGCTATGAAGATTAAAACAAGAATAGTTGCACTTCTTTTGCTTGTTTGTACGGTTATTGGACTTATGCCTTTGTCAGCCATATCCGTATTTGCAAACGGGGATGGGGGCGCACCAAAGGAGGACGCCACGGAGGCTATTGAGTCGGGACTTGCAAGCTACAAGCAGGGCGAGACCCAGAGCTATGCCGACGATGGCTACATAGGAATACCGTACGAGGTTACGGTGTACTACGATACGGCAAAGGGCGCGGTAAAGCCCGAATATAACGGCACTGTCGTTGTTATGTACGTAGTAAATACCTACGCCGAGCGTACGGGTACTGACACGGACGTAGAGATAATCACGTCTATGCTTGAACGCGGCTACGTCGTAGTCGTGCTTGACTACCTTAACAATACTAAGGCGGTCAGCCCCGAGCTTGAATGGTCTGTGCAGACGCTCAGAGACAAGATGAAGAAGGGTGACTATTTTGAGAATAAGACTCTGTTCCCGAATGGAACGTACTACGAGAACCACGCCGTTCCCGCAGGACACAATATCCGCGTTTCCGACGTGTTCTTTGAAATGGATAAGCACGGCGAGGACGGAATTTTTGAAAAGATAGTAGAGACGTGGAACTACGACTTCCGTTCCTGCCGCGCCAATACTATTATTAAGTGGATAGATGCAAATGGCAACCGCAAGGCTACTCAGAACGGTTGGGACGGTTCTTCTCCCGTTTGGTACGCTGACGCGGAGGGAAAGACCGTTGACAACGCAAACGGTCAGTACATAAAGATAAACCATACCTGGGCTAAGAAGATAGAGGACTGCGTTAAGGCGGACGGAACTCCCATCGATCTTAACCTTTATATGCATATCATTTATCCCACCAATCCAGAAAACGAAGTTCCTGTTATAGTAATGTCAGGCTCGTCCGAGCATCTCGCGAACTCAACCGCAATGTTGACCAGACCGCACCTCGTAGGATTTGCGTTAAACGGCTATGCGGCGGCGGTGTTTGACCATGAGTACGTTCCGATGGCAAGAGACGACCATTACGGTTATTTCGCGGGTGACCAGAGCAGCGGTGTTACGGGAATAAATAACAGCTTTACCGTTGGTAGATACACGAGTGCGAACTTTAATACTGCCGCGCTTCGTTATCTGCGCTATCTTTCCTACACCGAGGACGATATTAAGTTCGATGACAACGCGATAGGCGTTTACGGTAACTCCAAGGGCGGAAACCAGACCTTCCTCGGACTTAAAATACTCCGCGAGTCTAAGGCTATTACCGAGCTTGGCGCTGGTGCTACCAAGGCAGACCTTGAAGCGTATATCGATCAGAAGATAACAACTTCCTTCGCAGACCGTTACATAGTCGTAATGGATCCCGAATGTCAGGTCACCGATAAGAACGGTAAAGCTGAAACGTATTACGACTTTGACGGTTCTTCCCGTTATCAGAACGGAAAGACCGAGGATATAGTAGTCGGCGATTACGTTATCGACGGCGGAGAGTTACAGCCTTGGCTTACTTATACCGATGAAAACGGCGTTCTCCGTGAGATAAAGTCGGGAGCAAACCTCATCTATTCAAGCTGCAGCGGTACTCCTTGGAACGATTGGACGGATTTCTCTCCGTCGTTTACGACTTCGAACTTCGGAGACGCACAGTTCAGCGGCGGATACGATACGCATAACTATCTCCCCAATCTTTGGCGTATTTACGACGTTCCTTCTCTCTATTTCGAGATTCCCATTGGACACAGCATAACTTACGGTGAGGATATTAAATACGGAATAGATACCTATACTGCGTTCTTTAAGTTCTGTCACTATTATCTCAGAAACGACCCCGTAGCTATTGCCTATGCAGATCCTATCCACGGAGATTCCGAGGTCAATACCACCGACGAGATTCGCATTAAGTTTATCGGTTCTGTTTCCGCTACGGAGGTAGAGAAGATAACGGTAGTTGATGAAAACGGCAACGTAGCCGTCGGCACTTGGTCATCCGAGTGCGGAAATACCGAATGGCATTTCGCCCCCAAGGCGCTTAACGGCGGTGTTAAGTACACCGTAACCATTCCCGCCAACATCAAGGGCGAAAACGGCAAGGAGATGGGAAGTGCATACAGCTTCTCTTTCTACACCAAGGGCGAAAGCTCCGTTGCGTTCGATATGGCTTCTCCCGTAACGGTAACTAATGCAGAGGGAACTCATTTCTCCTTCACCGTTCCCGCTGAGATAGAAGCACCCGCAAACCGCCTTATTCTCCGCTTCAAGGTTTCCAACAACGCGGCGAATATAGCAAAGATATACGAGGCAGGCTCGCTTTCCGATACTGCGGGTGAGCTTATCGGTAGCATAAATCTTAAAGGTGCTGACTATTACGAGTATGACGTGACCGATTACGTTATGAGTAAGACCGCGGGCGAGAAGGTATATTTCTTCGTTAAAGCTGAAAAGGCAGCGGCAAATAACGTTACCTACACTCACGATTTCGATAGCAAGAACAACCTCAGCAACATAAGCTGGTCAAGCGAGACTCAGCTCGTAACAAGCGTTGCGGGTGAAAACGTTACGGCACTTGAACAGAAGATAACCTACGGTACTGCAACTAATAGCTACGGTGTTATACAGGGTTACAGCTCTTGGTATCCTACCGCACTTATAGTCAATAAGGTCATAAACAACGGAAATGCGGTCACCGAGGCTGACTACGGCAGAACCTTTACCTTTAAGCTCAGAATATACGATACCGCATCACGTAGTATTCAGCTCTGGTTCAACGACTGTACCAGCAAAACGGACGCGAGAGTGGATTATAGCTATTCAAGACTTTCCGTTAAGACCGTAGCAAACGAGTGGATGGAGCTTACGCTTCCTTACACCGTTTACGAAATGGATTACGGTGTACCGAGTCAGGTAAAGCAGCTTCTTGTAAAGCTCTGGTCTGACGGTTCGAATCAGTCGCCCATCTACTATGACAGTCTCACCGTTACCGAGCACGTAACGGATGTTGAAATTTCCGAGGCTTCACTCGTTTC
This sequence comes from Eubacteriales bacterium, assembly GCA_045658525.1. Taxonomy (GTDB): domain Bacteria; phylum Bacillota; class Clostridia; order Oscillospirales; family CAG-272; genus SIG673. The sequence continues at coordinate 5,643 of JAZOVD010000106.1, read as the reverse complement.
CGCTACTGTTGGCGGAGGAGAGTACAAAGCTCCCGAAAGCACGGAAAACCATTTCGAGGTCAACGGAAAGCAGTATGCTACCTGGTGGGAAGCAATATCCGCAACCTCAAATCTTACGGTTGACGGCTTTACCTCGACCCCCGAGAAGGGAACTATAAAGCTTCTTTCCGATTATGATTTCTCCTCAGCTGTTACCTCTAACGGAAGCGGAATAGCGTCGAGAGCCACTTTGGTTATCGACCTTAACGGTTATACCGTAAAGCTCAGCGACTATTCACTTTTCAACTTTGCATCTGAGAACACCAATGCAGTAAATTATACCGTAAAGAACGGTACTATAATAGTCGAGGATTCCCCGATAATCAACTACACAAGAGCTAACGCAAGCGGCAATGGCAAGATATACAATATCAATTTCGATAAGGTTTATGTCACGGTAGCCGACGGTGCTGCTACGACTAACGTAATAAGCGGCGACACCAGCCCCGCGGGTGCATCTGTTACACAGAACGTTAAGTTTATCGACTGCACGATAAACGCAAACAGAAAAGCACTTCCTAAGGTCACTCCGTGCGTGATATTCCCCGAGGGAGAGAGCAACCTCACTTCTACTTATGAGTTCGTAGGCGGCGAGATATTCGTTTCCTCGCTTGTACGCCTTGAACTTACGGGTTATTCAAGAGCGCTTACCTTTAAGCCCGACGGTAACGGAAATTACACGGCTCTTAAAGTATGCGAATCCGTTTCAGTTTCAAAGGATATGTCTATCCTTTCGGACGTAGGATATTCTTATTTCGTTCTTGATAACGTAGCAGACGGCTACAAGACCTATAAGGTAACCTCTGCTAAGTATTCCACCCCCTACGGAGTTATTCCCGACGATAAATCCCCTGAGGATTATCCGTTTGCGCTGTTTGCTAACGGAGAGTTTCTCGGTGCGTACGCAATATGGTCGCAGTCGGATGCGGAGAGCGCACTCTGGGCGGCACGCAAGCAGATGGCGGATATTTCGAAATCCGATGTTGAGGTCCAGCTGTATCTCAGAAGAGATTACGCTACCGATTCAAAGGACCACGCATACAGAAATCTCGCTCATTTTTGCGGAAGCGTTTTAATAGACCTGGGAACTAATACGTTTACGTCAGAAAGCTATGCTATGTTCGTTGCGAAAGCGCAGACGATGGGTGTTGATTTCAATGAACAGGTAAGAATAACCGTCAAGAACGGAACGCTCGTAAGCGGCGGCACACCGATAATTCAAACGAGCACAGGTGTTGCAAATAACCGTACGGCAGAGTACAAGCAAGCCCAGAAATACTATATCGACTTTACCGACGTTGATTTTGAAATTCCTGCGGACGGCTCTCAGATAATAACGACAAGCTCAGCTAACCATGAAAACGGCGCGGTATTCAATACGAGCTTTACCGACTGTAACTTTAATTTTGCCGCAGGATTTAGCGGCGTTGCGTTCAGCGGAATTCACTCGGGAGACGCAAATAACGTAAATATCCTTAACGTAAAGATTAGTGGCGGTAATATTTCGGCAGCGGATATAAGCAAGGTAACGTTCTTCGATGGCGGAGCGGGCGATAGCCTGATATATGGTGCAAACGAAGGCGGAGAGTACACAACGCTCACTATGCCGACCTCGGTCGAGCTTCCCACCTTTGGCGGAAAGAACGATAAGGGCGTGTACGTTGAATTCGGTGACGGAGTTGTAAGCGGCACCAATACGGTCTATACGCTTTCCGAAAGCAACAACGCAACCAAGTACGGTGTAATACCGAAGGCGTACGAGGACACGGAGAAGTATCCGTTTGCGGTATTCCAGAACGGTCAGTTTGTAGCGGCTTTCTCAGTGCTGATAGATAATACCGACAGTGATGGCGTAACGAGTGCCTTCGAGCAGGTAAGAGCGCTTACGCAGGGCGTCGCTTCCAGCAGTGCTCAGATACTTATGAGACGCGATTACACTAACTCCTTGTACGGATTTAATAACATTTCTCAGATCGACGGCGAGCTTATCATAGACCTTGATAACCACACCCTTACTCATACCGATGCAGCGTCCATGTTCAGTGTTACAGCAAAGGCGAGCTGGAAGAGCGGTGTTGGAAATTCTTGTCCCGATACTAATATCAAGCTTATAAACGGAAGCTTTATAACTAAGGGTCCTCTCGTAAGATTCAGCACGGTTGTTCCGAGCTATAATACCGATGGTTCTATAAAGAGCGATAGCTACGGCTCTACAACAGGCTTTGAACACGTAAACTTCTTCTTCGAGGATCTCGATATAACGTTTACTAACACATGGTGCTACGGTCTTATAGCGTACTGTTATCAGAACGCAAACAGCCACCCCACGAAAGCGGCATATTTCAACGTAAACATAACTGACTGTAATATTGATATCACCTCTATTACTCAGGGTACCACTATGCTCGCGCTGGGTAAGGATTATAACGGTACCAACCTCAACAACCTCAGCGTTCAGATAAACGGCGGTAAGATAATCACCAATAAAACTACCACGCTTACGCTCGGAGAGTATGATTCTATCGTTGGTGATAACGGCGATAGCATAGTATTCGGCAAGGGTAGTGACGGCAAGTATCTTGAAATAGAGACCGATAACTGGAAGGATCCCGGATTTGAGGTTCCTACCGTGGAGGACGGCACTTCTTATTGGGGCAGATATTCTGCTACGACAGTAAGCGGCGTTACCACATACGTACACTCCATCGGTGAAAAGACCGAATACGGTGTAATACCGTACAACTACGATCCCGAGGAATATCCCTTCGCGGTATTCAAGGGCGGATACCTTATAGGCGCTTACAGCGCTTGGCAGAAGAGCAATAGCGATAGCGCACTTTGGAGAGCGCGTAACCAGATGGCAAGCCTTTCCTCAACTGACGTTGTCGTTCAGATACTTCTCAGAAGCGATTATGCGACCACCAATGGCAGTACGGATACCCCCTACGACGAATGGTACGCCAATTTCGCGCACTTCTGCGGAACGCTTATCGTGGACCTCGGCGGAAACACCTTTACGGCAGACGGCAGACCGATGTTTATAGCGAAAGCGCAGACTATGGGAACTGACTTCAATGAGAAGGTCAGAGTAACCGTTAAGAACGGAACGCTTGTAAGCAAGGGTAATAACATAGTTTATACGGTAACCGAGGTTGCAACCTCCCGTATGGACTATTACACCAAGGCGCAGGTAATGAGCTTTGACTTCAATAACATTGACTTTGTAGTTCCCGCAAATGGCAGACAGATCATAACGACAGGCGCATCTAACCACGCAAACGGCGCGATATTCAATATTAACTTTAACGACTGTAACTTCGACCTTACGAAGTGCGGAGGCACCGTCATATTTAACGGAAGCTCAGGAAACGATGCGAATAACGTAAATATCCTGAACATCAAGATAAACGGCGGTAAGATACTCGCAAATACCTTTAACGGAACATCCTTCTTTACGCCTTCGGCTGGTGATACGCTCATACTCGGAAGAAGCGGCGGAAAGTACATAACGCTTACTCAGGGCAAGGGTGTTGCTACTCCCACGCTGGTATTTGATACCGAAGAGAATTACAAGGCGATATTCGAAAGGGTAGATGGAAGCGATACGGAATACATTCTCGTACCTAACGAGATGAAGATAATAGGCGCGTACCTCAACATTACCGAGAATATCAACGTTTGCTACGCAGTAAGACTTCCCGATGGCTACGAAAGCCCCTATATGGTATTCGAGTTCAACGGCAAGTCCTACACTGTGATAAACTACGTTACCCGCGCGGACGGAAGTCTTGTGTTCAAGTTCGTAGGCGTAACACCTCAGATGATTGGAGATAACATCAAGGCAACGTTCTACGCGACTAAGGACGGCAAAGAAGAAAGTGTTGAGGAGGCTACGTATAGCGTAAAGACCTACTGCGTAAATATGCTCGCAAAGACTACTGATACGAAGCTTATAACGCTTCTTTCCGACCTTCTCATCTACGGTGCGGCATCTCAGACCTTTACCGAGGATACTGACGCCCTTGTAACAAACGGAGTTGAAGGACTTACCTCCAGCACGTTCACTGAGGTAACCAAGACCGATATGGCTCTTGTTGGCACTCCCAGCACTTCGGTAAGTTGGAAGAGTGTAGCGCTTCGTTATGAGAACGCAATGGCGATGAAGTTCACCTTCAAGGCTGACGCGAATCTCGTACTTAAAATAACCATCAACGGCAGAACCACGAGTTACAACGTAAACGATCTTGTAGCTAACGAGGATACGGGATATTACATAGTATATTTCCGCGGAATACTCGCTACCGAGTACGGTGACGTAGTAACGGCGAGCTTCTACGACGGTTACACGCAGGTCGGACAGAGCGCAACCTACTCTGTAAATTCTTACGTTTACAGCAAGCAGGGCGATGCTGAGGCTAACCTCGCGGCACTCGTAAAAGCAACGTACAACTACGGCAAATCCGCAGAGCTTTATGCTACGCGTTATGCGCTGAATGACGTTGCGGGCGTTTTTGAAAGCATTGTATCCTCCAATACCGGAACGCAGATCAAGTTGCTTGGCGACTCGATAACGCATGGCGTAAGCGGTACGGGCTTTGCACAGAACGGCGAGACGATCATTTGGGATTATAAGCGTAATCCCGACGGCTACTGCTGGGCAAATCTGTTCAGGGATTATATGGCGGAAAATTATAACTGTACGGTCGTTAATAACGCCTGCACGGGTAGAGATATTGAATTTATTATAAATAATTTCAATACGCTCGTTGATGCGGAGGATGATCTGATAATATGTGCTATCGGCACTAACAACAGACAGCAGTATCATACCGAAAACGGAGGCGTGAAGTACACCGAGGAAGAATTTTACGCGGATTTCTATAACAAGATATTGACGCTTAACGATATGTTCAAGGCTGCAAACAAGACGGTTATATTTATAGCCAACATTCCAGCGTCGGAGGCTAACGAGCAGGACGGCTCAGACTATTGGCGTGTACTTCATATGGACGATATCAGAGACGCATATACAGAGGCCTCGGGCGAATGCGGATTCCCGATGATAAATCTTTACGATATGTTTAACGCTTATTGTGAGAAAAACGCTATTACGCTTGATTCGCTTTTGAAGGACGGAGTTCACCCGAATGATACGGGATACAAGGTTATGTTCGACCTGATCACGGAAGCGCTCGGTGCTTGATATAAGGAGATCAAAACGATGAAAAAGAGTTATGAAAAAGCCGAGCTTGAATATATCGAACTTAAGAAGGAAGATATAATAACGTTAAGCGGCGGCGGAGACGATTATATTGAGGACAATGGCGGTTTTGATACTCCCGACGATGAATTTTAAGTCACTTTTCTTGAAATGAAAAGTGATTGTCATGCGGACAATTACCAAAAGAACTTCCCTCACACGCACCCTTGATACAGGGCGTGTGAGGGAAGTTCTTTTATATTTCAATCCATTTTCTCTAAAATCTGAATGTTGAACAAGGTTTTAGTAAGCTCTGAACGGTACTGTTGAGGTGAGATGTTATAATACCTTTTGAATACCCTCGAAAAATATCCGTAGTTCTCATATCCTAACATGCTCGCAAG
>JAZOVD010000105.1:0-27574 GCA_045658525.1 Eubacteriales bacterium | reverse complement strand
GACTGATTTTTTGTGCATAAAGCACTAATTTGGTCGGAGTGACAGGGTTCGAACCTGCGGCATCGACGTCCCAAACGTCGCGCGCTACCAACTGCGCCACACCCCGAAGTGTGAAAAATATTCGATTTTTAGGTCATTTTCCGTAAGTGGTCAAATCTGTGGTCAAAACATTTCGTCGGTGTTTTTTTGAAAAGGGTAACACCCGAAAAAGTCAATGTTTTCAAGGGTTTTCGAGCATTTGAAAAATAAAGAAGCGGAGACCGCCTGCATGCTCCCAAACGTCGCGCGCTACCAACTGCGCCACACCCCGAAAGGTAAAAAATATTGAATTTTTGAGGTTTTTCCGTAAGTGGTCAAACATGTGGTCAAACCGCTTTTCACAGCGATTTTGAAAGAGGGTATATTGCCGAAAAAGTCAGTGTTTACAAGGCTTTTCGGCGTTTTTCGGGATTTCATAATGAGGGGGCGGTGTCTTGCTCCCAAACCAGGCGCGCTACCAACTGCGCTACATCCCGAAAAACCTCTATCATTATATCAAACAAAAACGTAGTTGTCAAGTGGTATTTTGAGTTTGTAGCTTAGTTTGGTCAAAAATACTTTTTATAAAGCGGAGTTTCTTCAAGAGGCTCGTTTATCAGCTTGTATGCGTTCGTTCTTCTTTGAGAAAAACGGGTCTTGCGCATAGAATGTGACTGATAGAAATGCTCAGAGCCGTACTGCGGCGCAGGCTCTTTTGTTATGTCAAGCTCAGCTATCGCTATGCCTTCTCCGTTTCTCGGACAAGAGGCAAGCACGTTACCCATATTGTCAACTATACAGCTCGGATCGTTGCAATCGTAAAGCCCCCAAGGATAGGTACACATACCCGTAGCAATATAAACGCTGTTTTCGTATGCCCTCGAAAGACCGTAAATGTTCTCCCAGCCGTAGGTGGGGCAGGCGATAAGATCAACGCCTCCGAGCGCAAGCTCTCTTGCTGCCTCGGGAAACTGCATATCCCAGCAAACCAGCATACCTATATTTCCGAACTTCGTTTTAAACACCTCAAAACGGTCTCCGTGCTCAAAATGAAGCTCTTCACCTGCAGGTAGGTGAACCTTTTTATGTATTCCCAGTATCTTTCCGCTATCGTCAAAAAGCACCGCGCAGTTATAAGGCTTGCCATCTATTTCAAGCGCAAGTCCGGCTACTATATGCATTTTATATTTTCTCGCCGCTTCGGAAAAACGCTTTACCGTGTCGCTTTCGAGCGTGTCTGTGTATTTGAATCGCGTATCCCCGAGTGCGAGATATGCGTTTACCGTTTCCATAGTAACGGCAAGATCGGCTCCGCTTTTTGCAGCATCATCGATAAGCTCAAAGCAACGGTCCACAGTTTTTTCGCCACGCTTTTTAAGCTCTGAAAGCTCCGGAAGCTCTTTGCTTTTATCATACCACTCAAAAGGATATTGCTGTAGTACCGCTATTTTCATACCGTTCTCCTTGATACTGTGAATATTTTTTGCGACTGAAACGAGTATATCAAAACAAACCCCAATTGTCAATAATAAAATTTCATTTTAAAAAATATTTGCTTCTAAAATTTTCTATCTGTATTGACATAGCTGAAAAGCTGTGGTATAATCTTAATAGGTGTGGACGGTAGTGATCACGTCCCGAAATACAAGGCTGAATCAGCCGCGAAACAGAGGTAATAAAATGGATAAGGTCAGATACGGTATTATCGGAATAGGTAATATGGGAAGCCAGCACGCAACATATCTCCACGCCGGCGAAATAGAAGGCGCGACTCTCGGAGCGATATGCGATCTTAAACAGTCGAGACTCGATTGGGCAAGAGAAAAATTCGGAGAGGAGCTTCCGCTCTTTACGGATTATAAAGAGCTTCTTAAAAGTGGAACCTGTGACGTTGTCCTTATAGCCACACCGCACTATATGCATCCTGTTATTGCGATAGACGCTTTTGCGGCGGGACTTAACGTTATTTCCGAAAAGCCTGTTGGAGTTTATACTCTTGCGGTAGAGGAAATGATGAAGGCGGCAAAGGCTTCGGGTAAGGCTTTCGGCGTTATGTTTAACCAGAGAACTAACCCCGTTTACAGAAAAATGCGTGAAATAGTTCAGTCGGGCGAGCTTGGCGAGCTTAAAAGAATGGTATGGATAATAACCGACTGGTACAGAACCCAGTATTATTACGATTCGGGTGATTGGAGAGCTACCTGGTCGGGAGAGGGTGGAGGAGTTCTTCTCAACCAGTGTCCTCATAACCTGGATCTTTGGCAGTGGATATTCGGTATGCCTAAGTACATAACCGCTTTCTGTGATTACGGTAAGTATCACGATATAGAGGTCGAGGACGACGTTACCGCATACGGTAAGTACGAGAACGGCGCGACATCCGTATTTATAACCACCACCGGTGAATGCCCCGGTACTAACAGACTTGAAATATCAGGATCTAAGGGTAAGCTCGTCGCGGAGGGCTCTAAGCTCGTATGGACTAAGAACGAGGGCGACGAAAGAGAATGGTGCTTTGCTGCCACTGAGGGCTTTGCCAAGCTTCCTACCACCAAGGAGGTTCTTGAACCTGAATACGATATGCTTCCTCAGCATAAGGGTATAACCCAGAACTTTACAAATCATCTTCTTAAAGGCGAGCCTCTGCTTGCCTCCGGTTATGAGGGAATAAACGGACTTACGCTTTCAAACGCTATCATGCTTTCTTCCTGGAAGGATTGCACGATCGACGTTACCGATCCCAATAATGCGAAGGAGTTCTATGAGCTTCTTAAAAAGAAGATAGCGACCTCGCGCCGCAAGGAAAAGGTCGCAGAGGAGACGGTAGCTGACCTGTCTTCTACGTACAATAACTGATAATAAAACAGTCCGCGCCCGACGAGTGAATTTCGTCGGGCGTTTCGGCTACAAAAGAAAGGATAGCAAATGGGAAAGGAAGCTAATATAGTTCAAAAAAGTCAGAAAACGGCTGTACGGTTGTATAGGCTGTTTTTGAAAATAAGTATGGCGAGCTTGGTATATACGCTCTTTGCTCTGATGTTCGGAAAATATCCCGAAATCTCGATTGCGGGTGCGTTCAAAACTAATTCCTTGACGATAACTCTTGCCGTTATGGGAGCGGTTTTGTACCAGCTTACGTATTATTTGTATAAAGCGGGAGACAGAACCGGTGACGAGCAACAGAGAAAGCTGAAAATCCAAATATCCGCGCTTTTAAGGATAGTATTGTTCTTTGTGGGTGCGTTCGCAGCTGTTTGTGGAGCTGTTTTGGTACAAAAGTCCGAATATTACGGCATTGCGCTTGTTGCTGTCGGGTTGATAGCGGCTCAAATGCTTTATAATAACAGAAAGCTCTTCTCTCATCTCTCTACGTTTACCGAAAACGCCGCTGCGGGTTTCGTCATCGTTACGATGAAGCTGATATATGACGGCAGCTTGTGGGCGATCGTGGGTGCGGTTACTGTGATTTTGTTGCTTGCTTTACAGGAAATGTCGTTTCATTATTACAACATCAGAAAGCACCCCGCGGGCGGATATAGCTCCGCGGAGCTTGTGAAAATACGCCTTATGGTGTTTTTGAGGAACCTGCTTATAGTTCTTATCTTGCTCGTGGCGTGGTGGATGCTCGTGGTTACAGGAAGCGCCGAAACGCTATTTATGTCGAATATTTATGAAAAGATAACGAAGATCATCCCTATACTTATTTCGATCATTACCGTTTCCGTTTTGCTGTACAATAACTTCATAAAAAAGCCTCCGAAAGAGGTTCCGAGCTACGATGTTCAGGTCTCGGAAAAGGAACTGAAGGAGGAGCTTATCGGACGTTACGGAGAGGATTGCATTTCATTGAAGGCTCTTGAATACGTTACAAAGACTATGACAGCCGCCAAGGGTTATAAGCGTTATCACGGTGAGGACTATTTCATTCATCCTATGGCGGTAGCCAAGATACTTCTCCAAAACGCAATCGTTGACGATAAGACCGTGGCGGTCGCGCTTCTTCACGACTGCGTCGAGGACGTTAAGGGCGCGGACGTGGAAATACTTGAAATGTTCGGCTCTGAGATATATGCGCTCGTTTTACTTGTTTCCAAAAATCCCAACGTGGACTATACCGTTCCGGAAAATATGAAGGCGTACCTCGGGCACGCGCTTTCAAGCGAAACGGCATCGCTTGTTAAGGCGGCTGACCGTATGCACAATAACAGTACTATGAAGTCTTACCCTGAGGCTAAAAAGGATCAGAAAACGGCTGAGACAAAAAAGCATTATATCCCGTTCGTTATCAGAGCTAAGGGGCGTTATTCCAGAAATCTTGAATTTTTCACTCTCGCAGAAACGTGTTTCTCTCACCCAATAGAATAAAAATCTTTGCTCAAACGTCTATCGCGGTCGTTTTTGTCGCATTTGCACAAAAATGACCGCGATTTTTCTATACTCAAAATGGTATGAAATATTTAGATGATAACAATTTATACAAAAATATATGTTATAATGATTGTAATAATATGCGCGTGGGCGCGCAATGATTAAAAAATAATATATGGAACGGAGAGGTTTCGATATGAAAAAAGCTACAAGGTTGATTATAACGTTGGTCTTGGTTATGATCGTCGTTTCGGCACTTGCCGTTGCTGCTTTCGCTGCAACGAGTACACCGAAAAACGGTTGGTACACCGACGAGAACGGTATCGAAAGGTACTATGAAAACGGAGAGTACGTTACCGGAACGAAAAAGATAGGAGAGTTCACCTACTCTTTCTCGGATGACGGTGCGTTTATCAGAATGGTAGATGCACATAAAAACATCGGAACGTGCGGTACTATGGATACAGCCGTGTATAAGTCTGCCGTATCCGCGCTTGGAAGTAAGCTGCATCTCGGTATTACGTTCAATAACGGTGAGAATAAGGTGGCGTACAATAATTCGCTTCCGTACACCGATATAGTTGCGGGAGAAGGAAACGCGATCGCCAGCGGGGAAAAATCGAATATTGTCGCGTCAAGCTCCGCTACTACGCTTTCAGTAGAGAGAGTGAACGTTCATCTGAAAACGTCTAAGTTTGAGTTCGTTGACAGAGGTAACGGAAATACTGCGGTCCAGAACTGGCAGTCAAGCATCAGCGCCGACCCGTTTATAAATATAAATCCCGCTAAGGTATCCGCGGGTATTGATTACGTTTATGAAGCGGAATACAAGCTCGGTGAGGATTTTGAGACCAATAAATCCAATATGGTGCTTTTGCAGGTGGTGGATAGAAAGAATGCGGATACAGGCGCAGACGTTTTTCGTGCATTGCTTCACCTGAATAAGGACGGAATGGTTTATTCGTCGGAGTATTCGTCAGCTAAGTTTTTCTGTCAGCTCAGTGAATATGAATACACTCGTATAAGTGTGTCGGTCCACCCCTCTGAAAATACATACGACGTGTATGTAAACGGTGTTCTTGTTGTCGGGGGCTTGACGTTCGCTCCCTCGAACGCCGCCTACACCTCAGCGAATTTCGAGGTCAATGAGTTCCGTACAAATTATTTTGGCGGGCTTTCGGAAAACTTTGGCGCGAGCCTTTGTCTTGATAACGTTTACCTGTATGAGGCATCAGCTCCTTTATGCACCGAGGTGGCTGAACCGAGAAATGGCGCGTGCGTTGAGGGCGGTGCTTATCTCCGTTACTATGAAAACAACCTTCTCATATCGGGACGCCGTTCTGTTACCGGTACGTTCTTCGGAAAAACGTTTGATAAGACTGCGGTGGTTTTCAATAGCAGCGGACGTTATTTCGTTGGAAATACTGCTACTATGATCGTAGGCGCGCAGCAGTACAAGGCTGCGGAAATATATGAGAACGTATTCATAGCTCCCGAGGCTATGGATGTTGACGGGAAGGAATTTATCGGTTGGAAGATAACCGACAAAAACGGAAACGTTGATTTCGCTCTTCCCGGACAGCGTTATAGAGTTTCGAGCAATATTACATACGAGCCTGTCGCTATTAAATATGATATGATGGACGGAGCTTCGGTAAGGACTAACGCTGATTCTACCGGACTTCGTTTTATGGCGCAGATAGCGAAGAGCGATTACGATGTGCTTTCCGCGCTGGGACTTACCGTTAATACGCATATGGTAATAGTTCCGACGGAATACATAGAAAAGACCTACGGATATACTACCATTGAAGCGTTTAAGGCTCTTGAAGCTGACGGCTATGCCGAGAGAGTGGATATTGCTTCTAAGGCGTGGTACTATTCTACCGAAAATTACTATTACTACGTTGGAAGCGTGGCTAACATACTTGCGGAGAATTTCGCGATAGATTATTCCGGTATCGCTTATTTGGAGATAACGGATCGCTTTGGAAAGACGTTCAACGTTTACGCGGATTATAACGAGGAAGTAAACAGCAGAAGCGTTTACGAGGTAGCCTCCAAGGCTTATAACGATAGAATAAGCGGAAGCAAGGGAACATACTTGTACAAGGTTGCGTACAAAGGAAATAATACGTATAGCCCGTATAACGCAGGGCGTCTTGCGGTGATCAAGGGCTTTGCCGATAAGGTCATAATGCTTGACGTTGATGAGTCGGGAGTGCGTTCCTACGGAGATTACTATGACGCTCCGTATGCCCTTACGGTAAATAAGACCTCGGGCGAATACAGCATAAGCATAAAGAACTCGGGAGACTGGAACGTTGATGATGTTGCCGGACTGGTGCTTAACGGAAAGCTCCTTTCGGCAGACGGTTACGTTAAAGGTAACGGTGAGTATTCTCTTACGGTAGATCTGGGAGAGACTGTTATTTCCAATGACGGTGTTTCGACAGAGTTTGATTCGTGGTATCTCGCTGACGTTGAAAACTCTACGGATGTAGCAATGTTTAACGGCGGTAAGGTCAAGTTTCCGGAGACTGCACCCAACGGAGAAACGAATGGATTTAAATGGAAATTCGGCTCTAACGGAACTCCCGTAAATATTGGACTCTTTTCAGGAAACTCCAAAAGTCTCGGCTGGAATATGGATGAGGACGGAAATTCAACGGACAGAAGATATACCCCTACTTATAATTCCACTGCCGGTACTTACGTTCTTGATATGAGCGATTGGACGACGCTTGAATTTTATTACTATGCGCCGAAGGAGTACATCGGTACTCAGTTTATGCTTTTATTCAAGAGCGAAAATCCGGCTGTAAGCGGTTCGGATTACTATTCTGAGACCTATACGGTTACCAAAGCGGGCTGGAACAAGGTCGTTGCTTCAAGAATTGACATGCCCTCAAGCAGGTCTCCGCTTGGTTGGGATAAGATAACGAGCTTTGTACTCAACAATAGCGGTTGGGGAATGGGAAGTGCTAACGAATCCGGTCCTAATACCGATCTTGGATACGAGCAGTATCTCTATTTCACTTCGATGGTGTTTACTAACAACACCGAGGTGAGACCTTCGCTTGAAGCTATTGAAGAGTTAAGTAATGCTGCGGCGTTCTATCCCGGTGGATATGCGGGTGTTATCAACTCTCAGCTCTATACTATAAATCCCGATAACACCAACGCGGTCACGTTCAAGGACGGAGATACGTATTATCTTCCTTTGAGCGTATTCGCGAGAGGGCTTGCCGATAACGCGAATATTTACGGCACCGGAAACGTAGTCGTTATGGAGATGGGCGGAAGCACTTACAGATTCTCCGAAGGAAAAACCTACGTTAAGGACGGAAAGGCTGTAAAGCTGAAATCTGCGGCGAAGGGAAGCGAGGGCGCGCTCTTCATTTCAGCCGAGGACGCGATGGCGATATTCGGTTACACTCAAAAGTATATTGACAGAATGGGTCTTATCGTTCTTTCAAATACGGAAAATATCTTTGACGAGGTCGAGGATTACGATAAGATATACGCGATAATTGAAGAATGTATATACGTTCGTCCGACGGGCGAAAAGATGTATGAGGACATTATGGCTCATTCGGGCGGAGTCCATCCTTACTTGATGATCGATCAGAAAGGCTTCGACAGTCTTAAATATTACAGCCAGACAGACGCAACGCTTGCCGGATACATAAATAAGTATAAGCAAAGCTACGGTGTTGAAAGCAAGGGCTACAAGGCTGAGCCCGCCGTTTACGATATTTACGACGGAACGAGACTTTCCCGTACAGCGATGCAGAATCTTCGTGGATTCGTTCTTGCGTATAAGCTGTATGAGTTTGACGATCCTGAAAACGCCGTTCTCTTGGCGGAGCGCGTCTGGAAGGAGCTTGAATCGATAATTTCATTCCCTGATTGGAACCCGTCTCACTATCTCGATACTGCCGAGTATGCGTTCGCCGTCGCGCTCGCTTACGACTGGATGTACGATTACTGGGTAGAGTATGACGCGGCAAACGGTACGAACCGTCTCGGACAAATAGCTGAAACACTTTATAACTATTCTCTTAAAACTACGTCAGCACTCGGCGGTGTATATAACCTCGGCAGCCCGAGCAACAACTGGAACGGCGTATGTAACGGAGGAACTATGGCAGCGGCGCTCGCTCTCGTAACAGATCCGACTTACAGAGACGATGCGATAAAGGTGCTTAGCTCGAGTATCAAGGGCGTTGAGAACGGAATGTGGGTATATGGTCCCGACGGCGGATACGAGGAAGGTCCGGGATATTGGTCTTACGGAAGCACGTATCTTGCGATATTCCTTTCAAGCGTTGAAGCGGCTTGCGGAACGGATTACGGTATATATCACGCTCCCGGATTTGCGCATTCGGTATATTTCCCGACGTATCTCGCAAGCATGAATACGACGTGGGGCTTCCACGACGGCGGTAGCGGAACGTCCGATACCAGCGCATCAGCGTGGTTCGCTCTTAAATCCGGAGACGGAAACGTAAACGCTATAAGACGTCAGGCGATAGAAAACGGTTGGAAGGGTTCAAGCTTTTACGACATAATATGGTTCTCGCCTCACGTGGTCAATAATTCTATAACGCTCGATCTCGATGCCTATTACTCTCTCGATACTATAATGACGTTCAGAGATTCGTGGGATGAAAGAAACAGTATATTTACAGGACTTCACGGCGGTGATAACTCGGCGTCTCACGGAGACCTTGATATAGGTAACTTCGTTATCTGCGTTGACGGAACGTATATGATATGCGATCTCGGATCGGATAACTATAACGTAGCGGCTTACTTCGGAATATACCGTTGGTCGTATTACCGTAAGAGAGCCGAGGGACAGAACACGCTCGTTATGCTTCCTCACGGCGAAAGCTGGGCGGGAAAAACAGGTATTCCGTATTCTGATCCTGTAACCAATGCCGCCGGAGCTACAAATGGTCCCGAATGTGATCAGAAGCTTTCAGCGGTCTCAAAATGTCTGCGCTATGAGACGGGTAAAAACTCCGCGCTCGGCGTTGTTGATATGAAGCCGGCGTTCAGTAGCTACATAGCCTCTAATAAAACCGCTATAAGAGGACTTTGGTTCAAGGATAACCGCAGCACGATAGTTATCCAGGATGAAGGAACTTACGCGCAGGCTATGGATATATGGTGGTTCGCTCATACTCAGGGTAACATAACGGTTTCCGATGACGGTAAGAGTGCCTTGATCGAAAGAAACGGAGTATATCTGTACGCTGAGCTGGTGACAAATATAGCGGGAGCAACGTTCTATGCTTCCGCGGCAGAATCTCTCGACCCCAACTACGTCGGAGATACCGCTGATTCCGAATATCATACTTCCGATACTGAACAAAGCAGAGAGGGTTACAGAAAGCTTTGCGTAAAAGCTGAAAACGTAACCGAGTATAAGCTTGCGGTAGTATTTAAAGTGATTGCCGGTCCAGATTCAGTGCCTGAGTTCGGAACGACATATACCTGGACTGATATCAAAGACTGGAAAGTGGATTGATCACGAAAGATAGGAGAAATATGATGAAAAAACACGCAAGAATACTTCTTGCTCTGGTTTTGGTCGTATTGACGATCGCGGGAATGAGTGTAACGTTATTCGGTGCCGTCTCGACACCGAATAACGGTTGGCATACCGATGAAAACGGTGTCGAAAGATATTACGAAAACGGCAGTTACGTTACGGGTAAGCAGAAGATAGGCGAGTTCACTTATTTGTTTGCTGACGACGGAGCGTTTGTCAGAATTGTGGACGATTTCCAAAACGTCGGTACTTATGGTACTATGGATACTCAGGCTTATAAAAACGCCATATCCGCGCTTGGAAGTAAGGTATATCTGAATATGCCTATAAATTCGAGCAGCGTATTTTATAACGAGGCTACCGGAGTTACCGACAATTTATCTATCGGGGACAAGATCACAAAAGAGCAGTCTGTTGTCTCGGCTTCGAGCAATACTCAGTCAAATTACCTTTTCCCAAGTACGTATCCCGGAAGCGGAAGCGCGGACCCTAAACTTAATATAGCTCTTAAAAAGTCGGCGCTGGAATTTATTGCTAAGGGCGATGACGGGGATATTGCGTTACAGATATGGCAGTCAACCGCGGGACTGGACCCATTTGTTAACGTACATCCGTCAAGTTATGAGGTAGCGGCGGATGTTGTTATAGACTTTGAGGTAAAAATCGGAGAGGGTTATGCTGTTCCCAACGGAAAGGATATTACGTTCCTTCAATATATTGACAGAGGTCATAACGGAACGAGCAACAACCTCTTTGTTCAGCTCCTCAAACTTACTGCCGAGGGAATGGTTTATTCAGCTAATTATTCTACCAGTAAGTACGTATGTAAGCTGACGGAGGATTCTTATACGCGTATAAGCGCGGTTGTTCACCCCACGGAGAATACCTACGATATATACGTCAACGGAGTTCTTGTTCTTGAAGGTGTCGTCTTTGTAGCGACTCCGGAGTCATGGTATGTTGCGAGTGCGGTACAGGCAAAGGAGTTCCGTATAGCGCATTTGCCGTCATGGACCGAGGATCGCGGAGCAAGCGTATGTATTGATAACGTTTACGTTTATGGCGCGGATAAGCCAGTATGTACTACGGACCCTGAACCGAAAAACGGTGTTTACGTTGAAGGCGGTGCATACCTGCGTTATTACGAGGATAATAAGCTTGTTGGCGGATACCGCGTGGTAAACGGAACGTTTTTCGGAAAAACGTTTTCATCTGAAAGCGTTGCTTTTGACCAATACGGTAAGAGCTTCGTAGGTTATGAAGCTACTATGCTTGTTGGAGCTCAGGTGGGTAAAACCGAGTCGATAGATAAGAATACCTTTATTGCTCCCGATCCGATAGAAGTTGCCGGAAAGACCTTCATTGGTTGGAAGGTCACGCATAACGGAGTTACGTCATTCCTTGCTCCGGGGCAGAGTATGAGGGTCGTTGCGAATTTGACGTACGAGCCTGTTGCGATAAAATACGAGCTTATGGACGGTGCTTCTGTGAGAACGAACGCCGAGTCCACAGGACTTCGTTTTATGGCACAGATAGCTAAGAACGATTACGATATGCTCCTTACGCTCGGACTCGACGTAAAGACGCATATAATGATAGTCCCGACGGAGTATATAGAAAAGAGCTACGGCTATACTACCGTTGAAGCGTTTGAGGACCTCGAAGCTAAGGGCTACGCCGCAAGAATAGACGTTGCTCCGAACCAATGGTACTATTCGACAGATAACTATTATTATTATGTAGGAAGTGTAGCGAACATACTTTCAGAAAACTATATGCTTGAATATTCGGGCATAGGTTATCTCGAAATAACTGACGCAAACGGTAATACATACAGAGTATATACTCCATACGACGAGAAAAACAACAGCAGAAGCGTTTACGAGGTAGCCTCCAAGGCTTATAACGACAGAATAAGCGGAAGCAAGGGAACTTATTCGTACAAGGTAGAGTACAAAGGAAATAATACGTACAGTCCTTATGATAACACGCGCCTCGGCGTTATAAAGGGCTTTGTCGATAAGGTCGTAATGCTTGACGTTGATGAGAACGGTGTCCGTTCCGCGGGAGCTTATTACGAGGCTCCGTATGAGCTTAGCGTTACGGGAAGCGCGGGAGAGTATTCCGTTACCGTAAAGAATAAAGGAACGTGGTCGGCTTCAAATGCCGTTGGAGTATCACTCAACGGCAAAAAGCTCGGAGTCGGTGATTACACAAAGGGTGATACGAGTGTTTCGCTTTCGGTAAAGCACGACATTACCGATCTTAAAAACTACGAATCCGCCACTGTTAACGAATGGTATATGATGAACCCCGCAAAGAGCGTGGATACCAGCATCTTCAACGGAACGGGAACGTTCCCGACGGCAGCTCCGAACGGAGAAACGGTCGGATTTGTCTGGAATTTCAGTAGCAAAAAGACCGTTACCTTCTTCAAGAGCGGCTCGCGTTCATATCTCGGTTGGAACAGAGACGGAAGTTATCGATACACTGCTAAAAGTGATTCGACAGCCGGATGCAACGTTATAGATATGAGTGACTGGGTCACCCTTGAATTCTCCTATTACGCTGATGCGAGCGAGGTTGGCTCGAAATTTAAGGTCATATTTTACAGTGAAAATCCCGATACTTCCGGAATAGATTATTATTCCTATGATGAGACCATCGGGGAAGCAGGCTGGAACAATGTGCAGATAAGCAGAAGGACTATGAGGGTTGACCGTACACCGCTTGGCTGGGATAAGATAACCCAGGTAGCGTTCGTCACTACCGGTTGGGACATGGAGGATGTCAACGGCAGCTACAACCAGAGCCTCTACGTTACCTCTATGCGTTTTGTTGATAATAATCATTGCAGTATCAATCTCACAATCATACCGCAGCTTGAAAATTCCGCGGTATTTTATCCCGGCGGTTATGCAGGAATAGTAAACGCTGAAAAGTTTATCATAAACGAAAACGATAAGGTAAATGCCACTACGTTTAAGGACGGAGATACGTACTATCTTCCTCTTAGTGTTTTAGCAACGGCTCTTGCCGATACGGCTACATATTACGAGGGCGGAAACGTTCTTAAAATGACTTATGGCGGAAGCGAGTACAGGTTTACCGAGGGTAAGACTTATACCAAGGGTAATTCGTCTGTATCGCTGACGAAGGAAGCAAAGGTAAGAGGCGGAAGGCTCTTTGTATCCGCTAAGGATGTAATGGATCTGTTTGGATACAGCGAGATGTACGTTGACACCCAAGGACTTGTTGTCCTCTCGAATACTCCGAACATTTTCAGCGCAAGTGACAGTAGTATCGTATATGAGATAACAAAAGAGATCACCTTCGTCCGTCCTGCGGGACAGCAGGTCTATAACGACCTTATGGAGCATTCGGGCGGAGTTCATCCGTACATAATGCTTAATCAGGCAGATTTCGACCGCCTTAATTACTATAAGAAAGTTGACAGTACTCTTGCATCTTATATAACTACGATAAATGGCAAATACGGTGTCGGTTCCTCTAAATATACTTCCACCCCGAGTAAATACGGACTTACCGACGGTCACAGACTTCTTGCAACCTCGCGTGAAGTTCTGGCAAGAGTAATGAATACTGCGCTCCTCTATAAGCTTTATGAGTTTGACGATCCCGAAAACGCCGAGCTTTTGGCTGAAAGAATATGGGCAGAGCTTGATGCGGTCTGTAACTTCCCCGATTGGCACCCCGCGCACTATCTTGATACCGCCGAAATGGCATACGCGGTAGCTATCGGTTACGACTGGTTATACGATTATTGGGAAAGCTACGATAACGCTAACGGTACCGACCGTCTTGGCACAATGGAAACAGCGATGTACGAGTATTCGCTGAAAACGACCAGCGCGCTTCCCGGCGGAACGTATAGCTACAGCCTCAGTGCTTCGACCAATAACTGGAACGGAGTATGTAACGGAGGAACTATGGCGGCGGCTCTCGCTCTCGTCACTAATCCTACGTATCAGGCGGATGCTATTACGGTTATAGATGCGTCCATTATAGGTGTTGAGCAGGGACTTTGGGTCTATGGACCTGACGGAGGATACGAGGAGGGGCCGGGTTACTGGGCATACGGAACTACGTATCTCCACGTTTTGATGTCTGCTCTTGACAGCGCGTGCGGAACTAACTACGGTCTGTATTACACCCCCGGCTTTGCTCATTCCGTATATTTCACAACGTATCTTGGAAGTATGAATACCACTTGGGGCTTCCACGATGGCGGAAGCGGATCGGCTGACACAAAGATAGCGGCTTGGTTCGCTATGAAGTCCGGGGACGGAAACGTAAACGCGATAAGACGTCAGGCGATAGAGAACGGCTGGAAGTCCGCTACTGAATATGACGTTATTTGGTTCTCGCCTCATGTAATCAATAATTCTATAAGCCTTGAACTTGATTCTTACTATTCTCTTGATGCTATAATGACGTTCAGAGATTCGTGGGATGAGACCAAGAGTATATTCACCGGACTTCACGGTGGAGATAACGCGGCGTCTCACGGAGACCTCGATATAGGTAACTTTATAATTTCCGTTAACGGAACGCATCTGATATGCGACCTTGGTGCGGATAAATACAATATAGCGGGTTATTTTGGCAACTACCGTTGGTCTTATTACCGCAAGAGAGCAGAGGGTCAGAACACTCTTGTAATGCTTCCTCACGGTGAGAGCTGGGACGGTAAGACAGGTATTCCGTATGCAGATCCGGTAACAAATAAAGAAGGCTCGGATAATCTTCCTACTCCCGACCAGAAAAAGGGCGCGGTATCCAAGTGTCTGAGATACGAGACGGGTAAAAACTCTGCGCTTGGAGTGATCGATATGGCTCCTGCGTTCGAAAGTTACGTTGCTTCGCAGGGAGCTATAAGAGGACTCTGGTTCAAGGATGACCGCAGTACGATAGTTATTCAGGACGAGGGAACCTACGCTCAGGCTATGGATATATGGTGGTTTGCTCATACTCAGGGCAGCATAACCGTTTCCGCTGACGGAAAGAGCGCCATAGTTGAGAGAAACGGACTGTGTCTCTACGCGGAGCTTGTTACGGATATAGAAAGCGCAACGTTCTTTGCGATGGAGGCTGAGTCTCTTGACCAAAGCTACGTTGGTGATACTACACCTTCTGATATTAACCCCAATACAGGCAATACGTATTATAAGGACGACGTTGAATCGAGCAGATCCGGTTACAGAAAGCTTTGCGTAAAGGCTGAGAACGTTACCGAGTATAAGCTCGCGGTAGTATTCAAGGTCATAAGCGGTGAAACCGATATACCTGAATTTGGAACGACGTATAATTGGACTGACATAAAGGACTGGAAGGTAGATTGATAAAATAAGCGCTATCGCGGCGAAAACCGCCGCGATAGCGTAAAAATAAATCTCGAACGGAGATATTTAGATGAAAAAGTATTCAAAAATTCTTTTGGCAATGTTTTTGGTGATATTGACCGTTGTCGGAATGAGTATTACGCTGTTCGGTGCGGAGTCGGCACCGTCAAACGGTTGGCATACCGATGAAAACGGCATTGAAAGATATTACGAAAACGGTGCCTACGTTACGGGAAACAAAAAAATAGGTGACTTTACCTATATGTTTGGCTCGGACGGCGCATACATAGGAATGTACGATAACCCGACGGCGGTAGGTGTCGTCGGTGTTATGGATACCGATGAATATAAAAACGCCATTTCCGCTCTTGGCAGCAAGGTATATCAGGCTATGCAGATAGAGCCGGGAATGAATAAGATCCGATATAATAATACCGGTGAATATAAGGATATTGTTGTCGGAGAGGGAATGAGTGTTGGATCAAACGTTGAAAAATCCCAGTATATAAGAAATGAATCCAATCCGGACGGAAAAAAGATATTCGTTCATCTTAAAGATTCGGAGTTCAAGTTCATTTCAAAGCCGAACGGCAAGACAGCTATACAGACGTGGCAGTCTCGTGTGGCATGGGACCCGTACGTGCAGATATATACCGAGAAGTTTGAGGCGGGCGCTGATTACGTTTTCGATATAGAGTATAAGCTGAGCGAAAACTTCAAGGTAACGAAGGACGTTTCGATCATGCAGCTTATTGACAGAACATATCCGGATAAAGATAGCTTGTTCTACGATATGCTCCGAGTAAATAAGAACGGACTTGTTTATATAAGCAGATTTTCCAGCAGCAAATTTATCTGTCAGCTCAGTGAATACGAATTTACCCGTATAAGCGTTTCGGTGCATCCTTCCGAGAATACGTATGACGTTTACGTTAACGGCGTTCTCGTTGCGGAGAATATAACGTATCTGGATTCTTCTACGAGAGAAAAGGGTTACGATCCGAACAAGATAGTTGCGGACGAATTTCGTATCTGCCAATACGGTGGTGAATGGATCGGTGCTTCAATGTGCGTGGATAACATTTACGTATATGGCGCGGATAAGCCCGTATGCACCACGACCCCTGAACAGAGAAACGGAATTTACGTTGATGAAAACTCGGCATATCTGCGTAACTACGAAAGAAACCTCTTGGTAGGCGGCAGAGTGGTTCTTAACGGAACGTATTTCGGACGTACCTTTAACAATGAAATTGTAATTTTCGATGAACGCGGAAGATATTTCGTGGGAAGTACCGCAAACCTTATGGTCGGCGGTCAGGTAACGAAATCCGAGATCATAAACGAAAATGTGTTCGTAGCACCAAGCTCGTCGGGCGTTTCAGACGGTAAAAAGTTTGTTGGCTGGAAGGTAACGGACGCGAGCGGTAATTCCAAGTTTATGCGAACAGGCGATAAGATGAGGGTGACCGAAGATATAACCTACGAGCCTGTCGCGGTCATCTTTGATATGCTTGACGGAGCTTCGGTAAAGACAGACGCGACCTCTGCCGGACTTCGCTACATAGCGAGAATATCAAAGGCTGAATATGATATGCTTACCTCTCTCGGATTTCAGGTAGAGGCTCATATCCTTACGATGCCTACCGAGTATATAGAAAAAACATACGGTTATACTACTCTCGACGCGTTGCAGGAGCTTGATCCGACGTTGTATAACGAATGGAAGGATCACAAGTCAGAGAGCTGGTATCATACTACCGATAATTTCTACTATTACGTGGCGTCAGTATCGGATATTTCCGCTGAAAGCTTTATGAGAGATTACTCTGCCACGGGATATTTGAAGATAACCTATCCCGACGGTGAGGAAAGTCTTATATATACGGGCTATGATGAGGAAAACAACGCCAGAAACGTATATGAGGTAGCGATAAAGGCATATAACGACAGAACTCTTAAAAAGATAAAAAAGCAGAATTATACAGTCAAGGTGGAGTTTAAGGGCACAAAAACTTACAGCCCGTACGATACCGCGCGTCTCGGAGCTGTAAAGAGCTTCGTTGACAGAATAATAAACCTTAACGCCGATGATACGGGCGTTCATCCGCTCGGAGAATACTATGAGGCTCCGTATGATCTTCAAGTAGAGGACGCCTTCGGAGAGTTCAGTATAACTGTAAAGGACATAGGTGATTGGTCGATAGAAAACGCGGTAGCGTTTATATTGAACGGAAAGGTCATCTCGAAGGGCGACGAGCTTAAAGGCGGAGAATATTCTCACGTCGTTGAGTATGAGGGAAAGCCGTTAAAGACAGACGGAGAAGCTGAAGAAGACGGCGGTGATATAGAGAAATGGTACATTCTGGATACTGAAAACTCTGCGGATTACAAGTATTTTAACATTGGAAAGACGAAGTTCCCGTCGGAAGCTCCCAACGGAGAAAAGTCCGGATTTGTATGGAACTTTACCTATGAGGGCAATAAAAAATCGGTCAACTTTTTCAGCGGTTCGGGAACAGCCAAGCTTGGTTGGAATATGGACGAATCGGGTAACTCGACCGATCAAAGATACTCGGCTGAAAAGGGAACGGGCACAAGTAAATACGTTCTTGATATGAGCGACTGGCAGAATATGGAGTTCTGGGTATATGTCGAGAAAGAATACGTCGGATCTCAGTTCCTGATCATTTTCCATAGCGAAAATCCCGGAAATGACAGTCCCGGTAAGGTAGAATCGGATTATTATTCCTATTCTGTTGTCCTGTTAAATGAGGGCTGGAATAAGATCGCTCTTTCTAAATCTAATTTTATTGCTACCCGCGCGCCTCTTGGCTGGGATCAGATAACTAATTTCAGCTTCGGTAACACCGGTTGGAACATGGAGGACGCAAACGGCGATTACAGACAGGTCTTGTATATGACCTCGATCGTATTTGACGATCAGGAAAGCGCGGTCGGTTCGCTTGATAAGCTGAAAGGAACGGCGGCGTTCTATCCTAACGGACATTCCGGTATCGTTAACGGTAAGCTTTATGCCATAAATGATAAGGACCGCTCCGTTACCGCGTTTAAAGAGGGAGATACGTATTATCTTCCTGTAAACGTACTTGCGCAGGCGCTTGGATATTCAGCGACCTGGTACAGTGTCGGAAACGTTCTTGCGGTAGAGCTTGCGGACGGTTACGAGTACCGTCTTGCTCCGGGAATGAAGTACTCAAAGAGCGGAGACGAGTTTAACTACAAGAAAGAAGCTAAGGCTCAGAACGGAATGCTGTTCATTTCCGCAGAGGACGCGATGACCATTTTCGGTTATACTGAGCAGTATATCGACAGAATGGGCGTAATGGTGCTTTCTAACACTAAGGACCTGTTTGACGCTGAGGCGGATTACGACGTTCTTTATGAGATAATAGAGCAGTGTACCTACGTTCGTCCTACGGGCGAGCAGATGTATGAGGATCTGATGGAGCATTCGGGCGGAGTCCATCCGTATATAATGCTTAATCAGGCGGACTTTGACAGACTTAATTACTACAAAAAGAAGGACGCGACGCTCAGTAAGTATATCGCAAACCTTGCCGCTTCTTACGATGTTGGAAGATCGAAGTATATCGCGGCTCCCGTTGAATACGAAATAGCCGACGGAAGACGTTTGCTTCCCGTATCGCGTGAGGCTATGGCAAGAACGAGAAGCTTTGCGCTTCTTTATAAGCTTTATGAATTCGATTCTCCGGAAAAAGCCGTTTTGATCGCGGAGAGACTTTGGGCTGAGCTTGAATCAGTATGTAATTTCAAGGACTGGAATCCCAATCACTACCTTGATACCGCCGAAATGGCGTATGCGGTAGCTATCGGCTACGACTGGTTATATGACTATTGGGAAAAGTACGATAAAGAGCATGGCACGGACCGTCTCGGACTTATGGAAAGAGCGATGTATGAGTATTCGCTCAAAACCACCAGCGCGCTTACTGGCGGAACGTACAATTATAATCTTGGTGGCTCAGGAAACAACTGGAACGGTGTATGTAACGGCGGAACTATGACAGCGGCTCTTGCTCTCGTTACCAATCCCACTTACAGAGAAGACGCTATAAAGGTTATGGGAGCGAGTGTTATCGGTGTTGAGACGGGAATGTGGGTCTATGGACCTGACGGAGGATACGAGGAGGGACCCGGATACTGGTCGTACGGAAGCACGTATCTTTCGGTATTTATGTCCGCGCTCGACAGCGCGTGCGGAACGAACTACGGTCTGTATTACTCACCCGGATTTGCTCATTCCGTATATTTCACCACATATCTCGGATCAAAGAATACCACTTGGGGCTTCCACGATGGCGGAAGCGGTTCGGCTGATACGAGTATTGCTCCGTGGTTTGCTTTGAAGTCAAATGACGGAAACGTAAACGCGATAAGACGTCAGGCTATAAATAACGGTTGGAAGGGCTCGACTTGGTACGATATAGTTTGGTTCTCACCTCACCTCGTAAGTGATACTATAACCCTTGAGCTTGACGCATACTATTCTCTTGATGCTATAATTACGTTCAGAGATTCGTGGGATGAAAAGAACAGCATCTTCGTCGGACTCCACGGAGGAGATAACGCAGCGTCTCACGGAGACCTTGATATGGGTAACTTTATAATCTCCGTTGACGGAACTCACATGATATGCGATCTTGGATCGGATGAGTATAATATGGCGGGATATTTCGGAATATACCGTTGGTCATACTACCGTAAGAGAGCAGAGGGACAGAACACGCTCGTTATGCTTCCTCACGGCGAGAGCTGGGCAGGAAAGACGGGTATTCCGTATGCTGACCCTGTGACAAACAAGGACGGAACGGATAACGCTCCTGTTCCCGACCAGATAAAGAATGCGGTATCCAAGTGTCTGCGTTACGAGACCTCAACTGATTCCGCTTTGGCGGTAGTCGATATGGCACCCGCGTTCAAGAATTACGTTGCTGAACAGGGAGCGATAAGAGGACTTTGGTTCAAGGATAACCGTAGCACGATGATCATTCAGGACGAGGGAACCTACGCGCAAGCTATGGATATATGGTGGTTTGCTCATACTCAGGGACATATAACGGTAGCTGAGGACGGAAAGACTGCCATAATAGAGAGAAACGGAATATATCTGTATGCTGAGCTGGTAACAAATATAGAAAATGCTGAGTTCTACGTATCTGAAGCGGTATCTCTTGACCCTGATTACGTGGGTGACCCCGATAAGTCGGCTATCAACCCCGAAACAGGTAAGCACTATCATACCGGAGATTATGAAAAGGGCAGAGCCGGTATAACAAAGCTTTGCGTAAAGGCTGAGAACGTTACCGAGTATAAGATCGCGGTAGTGTTCAAGGTAGTACCGGGAATGTACAACACGCCTGCGATAGGTACTACGTACACCTGGACTGATATCAAAGATTGGAAGGTCGGCTGAGATAGGTCGATAAGGTAAAGGAAAGAACTGCCGCGCTTCTTTGCGGAAGCGCGGCAGTTTGTATTCAGGGAAAATTTCTAATATGAAAAAGATAATATGTATTTTTTCGGTAGCGTTCTTGTTGATACTGCTCTCGGTATCAGTTTTCGGACTTACGTCTTATGAGGAAGCCCCGGGCGGCGTGGTCAGAAACGCGGACGAGCTTGTTGCCGCGTTTGGTACGGGAAATGCCGTTATTACGAAATCGGGTGCTGTCCGTCTTGAAACGGATATAGTTCTTCTTGACTCTATCGTGATAAAAGAGGGAAGCTATACCATAATAGGCGGAGGCTGCGGTATCTATCGAGGATTTAACGAAGCACCGCTTATAAAATTAGAAAACGGAGCTTCTCTTACACTTGAAAAAAGCGCCTCGTCTCAGTACGTTGACGATAACGATCAGGATCTTCTTATAAGCGGAAGAAGATCAGAATTTCCGAATGGGGGTTCGCTCATTTCGTTAAGCGGAGGTTCTGAGCTTACCGTGAACAGCGAGGTCGTATTTGAAAACTCCTCGGTGGGAACTCTTGGCGGCGCAATATATGCCGAGGGTGGAAGCAAGGTAACGCTTACCAACTGCGGTTTCAGAAGCTGTACATCGTCTGTCGGCGGCGGGGCTGTGGCTGTTGTTTGCGATAAGCTTGGCAGTGAAGGCGGTAGCTTGAATATGAGCGGTGTTTTGTTTAAAGAGAATACCGCTGTGAATACTCAAAGTAACGCAAAGGGAGGAGCTATATACGTTTACGGCGGAGCATTTAACGCGAGTAGCTGTATTTTTGAAAAAAACACTGCCGATATGGGCGGAGCTATGTGGTCGTGCTCCGAGGGTACTGTATCAGCCTGTGACGCTAATTACAACAAAGCGAACGCAAGCGGCGCGGTAATATACTGCGCAAGCGATGACACTATGGTTGGAAAGGTCAATATCTCTGAGGGAATGTTTATGAACAACACCTCGGACGGTAACGGAGGTTTTTCCGCCAACTTTGGAGCTATGATAATCGGTGGCTCGTATGTAAGCGAAAATACCGCGTTAGCGGACGGCGGTGCGGTATATAATGAAGGAAGCTTAGCTTTCACGGAGGGCACACTTCTTTCCAATACCTGCGGCGGTCGTGGCGGTGGAGTTTGCAATATAGGTAAGGGCAGCGTCTTTGCTATGAGTGGCGGAGAGATAAACACCAATAAAGGTCTTTTTGGAGCAGGCGTATTTTGTCAAGGCACGTTTTCTATGAATGGCGGAGCTATTGGAAATAACGTAAGCGAAGAAGCGGGCATCGTGGTGTATCAGGATATGACGTTAAGCGCGTCTGCTATGATAAGCGAGACGATAGCTCTTTGCATCAGCGAAGATAAACGACCGGCAATAAAGATAAACGGTGAGCTTTCATCAAAAAGCGGCTTTGAGGTAATGTGTGTCCAAGAAAAGACAGATAAAAACGGAAATATTTCAAGATACGCGGCAAAAAATGCTCTTGGAGCGAGCGTTCTCGTCGGTGATGTTGAAAATAACGCCGATAAGTTTATCGTTAAATCCGGTTTTTTGAAATACGGTGTTAACTCGGAGGGTAGGCTAAGTCTTAGATTTCCTTTTTTTCCGATCTGGGTATGGATATGCGTACTCGTTGCAACGTTAGTTACAGCTGTTACAGTAATTTACAAAATAAAAACCAAAAAAGAAAACTCCTGATTCAGGAGTTTTGTTTTTTGGTTTCGGTTTCAATCGTTGTTTTCTTTGTGGTTCTCGTAGTTCTTTTCGTAGTTGCTTTCGGAGTTGCAACAGTGACTTTTTCAGCTGCTTCTTTTTCGGTAGCGTTAGCCGATGCTTCGGGAGCCGTAGGATTTTTCTTTTTATTGATGATCATATCATAGACAAGTATAGCTACCGCCGAAAGCACCGCGCCGAGGAATATGCCAAGGATCGTATATATCGCAACGTTAGGAGATGTAGGCGAGTTCGGGAGACTTGCCGGTGTGGTGATAATGATTTTTATCTTTGCGTGGTCGTGTATAGTGGGAAGGATAAGAGTACACTGATTTACAAGCTCCTGATTGATCTTGTATGCGGCTTCGGGGGTCGTAGCGCTGACAGAAATGTCAAGAAGACGAACGTTGTTTTCGGGAATGGATACCGATACAGCATTTGAAAGCGCACCTACGGACGTATCAAGCTCAAGAGACTTGATTACCGGATCAAGCACGATAGGCTCTTTTATAAGATAGCGGAACTCTTTTGTGAGGTCGGTGGCTATGTTAAGAGTGTTTATCGTAAACGATGTAGTCGTATCTCTGGGGTCATCCTCACGTCCTACAAGCACACGAGCTCTTGATGTGTACGTGGGTGTAGCTATAAAAGCGAAGTAAGTAAACGCGAGAAGTCCCGCGACTACCGCTGAAACAACTATTATCCACCACTTTTTCAAAAGTTTAAGGAATATATCTGTGAGATTTAATTCAAGCTCTCCGTTGCGGTTTTCAGTATTGTTCATTTATGATACCATACCTTCCATATTTTTTGTCGAAATACATATTATATATAATTATAACATCTGATTACAAAAAAATCAATAGGTTTGAACAAATATTTTATATTTACCGAAAAATAGTTGTTTTGGAATAAATATTAAGCTATCGTCATAACTATTTTAGTAAAAACAAGAAGAAAGGACGATAACGGGTGGTAAAAGAGTATATCGGGCTTACCGATGACGAGGTGATGCGTTCAAAGGAAAAATACGGAGTTAATTCGTTTACTGAAAAAAAGCGTACTTCTTTTATGAGAAAGCTATTGGGGAGCTTTGGCGATCCTATAATAAAAATACTTCTTTGCGCGCTTGCTATTACGGTCATATTACCTGGTGGCGGAATATATGAAACGGTGGGGATCGCGGTAACGATAGTTATTTCGACCTTTGTATCTACACTTAGCGAGTATGGAAGCGAGAAAGCGTTCCGAAAGATGCAGGAGGAGGCAAGTGTAGGAAAATGTACAGTTTTGCGAGGTGGGAAACGCAAAACAGTGTATATAGGAGATGTTGTCGTAGGTGATGCGGTATGCGTTACTGCGGGGGATAAGGTTCCGGCAGACGGTTTTTTGGTAAGCGGAAGCATCTCCTGCGATCAGGCTGCTCTTAACGGCGAAAGTGAGGAATGCTATAAAATAGCTTCGAATATCGAGCCTGTAAAGCGTGATTTGCAGGATAAGGTATCTCTTTTCAGGGGAAGCACGGTGGCATCGGGCGAGGGAATAATGAAGGTCACGGCTGTTGGAGATACAACGTATTACGGAAAAATGGCTGGTGAGGTTCAGACCGAAAACAGCGAAAGTCCGCTTAAAAAACGTCTTTCGGTTCTTGCCAAAACGTTGAGCAAGTTCGGTTATTTTTGTGCCGTATTGGTGGCTGCGGCAGAGCTTATAAGCGTTTTTGTGCTTGATAAAAGCTTTGTGTTTAATACTGTAAACGTAATAACCGAGCTTGTACACGCAGTAACTCTTGCAGTATCGGTTGTGGTAGTAGCCGTTCCGGAGGGACTTCCGATGATGATAACCGTCGTGCTTTCTACCAATATGGTCAGAATGCAGAAGCAACACGTTCGAGTCAGAAAAGCGATAGGAATAGAGACCTCGGGGAGTGTTAACGTTCTTTTTACGGATAAGACCGGCACTCTTACATACGGCACTCCGAAAGCGGCCTGCTACGTCACGGGCGATAGCGGTTCGGCGGCGCGTGCGTCAGACCTTACAGAAAGCTTACGCTTTCTGATGGGAGGATGCGCGGTCTATGCGAGTGGCTGCTCGGTTGAGCCTGCTTCCAAAATAGGAAGCAGGCGTGCCGTCGGTGGGGACGGCACTGACCGCGCGATCCTCGACGGGTATCTCTCCTGCGGAGAATACCCGAAAGGTCTGACGCTTTTGTCCCGACTTCCGTTTGATAGCAAAAGGAAGCTGATGGCCGCATCCGTTTCACTTGGCGGAGTGCCGGATAGAGCGAAAGCGTTCGGTAGCACGCTTACGTTTGTTAAAGGAGCACCTGAAATATTACTTCCACGATGCACTGGGTATTACAGAAGCGACGGAAGTGTAGGAAAACTAAATAAGTCCGCCCTGTCCGAAAAGCTCGATAAGCTTATGTCATCGGGAATGAGAGTGCTTGCTTTGGTAACATCCGGAGCTAAAAGCGAATGTGTTGAAAATATGTCAAGGCAAGCAGTTTCCAATAATGCGGTAGATTTGGAAGCGCTTTATACTGATATGAATTTTATATGCTTTGTTGGAGTGCGTGATGAACTCAGAAGAGAAGCCTCCGGGGCTGTAAAAACTCTTTCCGAAGCCGGGATACAGATAGTTATGATAACCGGAGACAGTAAAAAAACCGCGGAGGCGGTGGCAAAAGAAGCGGGCATAATAGGGAAAAGCTTCGTTGCGGGTTCGGTCATAGATAGCGCGGAGCTTTCAAAAATGTCTGATGACGAGGTAAAAGCGGCGTTGCCGGGGATGAGAGTCATAGCAAGAGCGATGCCGTCGGATAAAAGCAGGCTGGTAAGATTAGCGAAGGATATAGGAATGGTAACAGCTATGACGGGTGACGGAATAAACGACGCGCCCGCTCTAAAAGCCGCCGATGTGGGATTTGCTATGGGTAGCGGTACTGAGGTTGCAAAGGAAGCGGCGGACATAATAATAACCGATAACAATATAGCCTCTGTTGTCCGAGCGGTGCTGTATGGCAGAACTATATTTCGCTCAATAAGAAAATTTATAGTATTCCAGCTTACTATGAATATGTGTGCTGTGGGAATAAGCGTCCTCGGACCGTTTATAGGATGTGAATCCCCCGTTACGGTCATACAGATGCTCTGGATAAATATGATAATGGATACGCTTGCCGCATTGGCATTTGCCGGAGAAGCACCGATGGTACGCTATATGAAAGAACCCCCGATGCCGAGAAACGAACCTGTGCTTAACGGAGATATGATAACACGCATATTCGTTATGGGTACATATACCGTAATGCTCTGCCTGTTTTTCCATAACAGTAGTTGGGTGAGAGGTGTATTCAGAGCATCGGAAAACGATATATATTTTCTTTCCGGTTTCTTTGCGTTATTCGTTTTCTGTGGGATATTCGGCGCGTTCAACGCGAGAAGCGGAAGGGTAAATATATTTTCGGGGCTTTTTATAAATCCCGTATTTATAACAGTTATGTGCGCGGTCTTTACCGCGCAGCTTGCAATGATATATTTTGGTGGCGATGTGTTGCGTTGCGCCCCACTTACCTTTTCGGAGCTTGCGACTGTGCTATTGTTATCGCTGAGCGTATTGCCGGCGGGCAGATTGCTTGAAGTTGTGATGAAAATAGGAGAAAAATAAAAACAATAGCCCGCGTTCGCGGGCTATTGTTTTTATTTCAGAGTGATCGCCTTTGCGTAGATCTCGCCGTTTATCTCAATGACGCCGTCAAGACGTACTTTTATTATTTTTCCGCATACGTTTTCGGTATGCTTTAAAGTAACCGGAATAAAGTTTTCTGTATGACCGAAATATTTACCGTTGCTCACCGTTTCAAAAAGCACGGAAAATACCGTTCCGGCTTCGGAAAAATACGATATTATGCGCTTTTTGTTTTCGCATACCTCTGAAAAAAGTATCTCGCAACGCTTTGCTTTTACCGCTTCGTCAACTTGATCGGGCATAGTTGCCGCAACCGTGTCGGGACGCTTTGAGTATGGAAAAACGTGAGCGTGCAACAGAGCAAGCTTGTTTACGTTGGCTCTTGTCGTTTCGAAATCCTCGTCTGTTTCTCCCGGAAAACCGCAAATGACGTCAGCGGTGAAACAGAGATTCGGTATAGTTTCTCTCAACGCCTCGCAGTTTTCGAAAAGCATACGCGTGTTGTATTTTCTTTTCATTGCGTTCAGCGTCTTGTCGCAACAGCTTTGGAGCGATAAATGAAAATGCGGACATATTTTCGGCATATCCTTTATCGCTTCCGCAAATCTTCTGTTTATAAATGCCGGGTTTACGGAGCTGAGACGTATCCTTTCGATGCCGTCTATCTCGCAGAGCGTTCTCATAAGGTCTGTCAGCCCGTACTGATACGAGCAGGTCTCAATGCCTGTAAGGACTATTTCTTTATAACCGAGCTCCGCTACCGCTCTTACTTCGTTTACAACGCTGTCAAACGGCTTTGAACGTACAGGACCGCGAACCTTTGGTATAACGCAGTAAGCGCATTGGTTTTCGCAACCGTCCTCTATTTTTATATAGGCTCTCGTGTGATCGGGGCATTTAACGGAATAGTCCTCGTAGCTCGGACTTATCGTGCCGACTGTACAGACACACTCCTCGGATTTTGTACCGAGATTTTCTATTACAGCTCTCGCGGCATCAAGCTTTGAGCCGTTTCCGCATACGTATTTTACACCCGGTAGTGCTTTTGCGGCTTCGGGATGCAGCTGAGACTGACAACCCGTCATAACGATGAAGGCTTCGGGGTTAAGCTTGAACGCCCGTCTTGCCATCTGACGGCTCTTTCTTTCGCTTTCTGCCGTTACCGCGCAGGTGTTGATTATGTAAGCATCGCACTTTTCGGAAAATCTGCCTATATCGATCCCGTTGGCTTCAAGATATTCGGAGATCGCTCTGCTTTCATATTGGTTTACGCGGCAACCGAGTGTGCAGATAGCCGCGGTCATTCTTTTGGTTTCGGACATATTTGTTTTCTCCGTTATATAGTGTTCTTGTATTTTCCGGGCGGAACT
>JAZOVD010000104.1:0-23069 GCA_045658525.1 Eubacteriales bacterium | reverse complement strand
AAGGAGAACTAATATGAAAGCAACAGAACTTATTACCAAAGCAAAAAATGGAGAGCTTGACTCGGTATTTACCCATTTCTACGGAGAAAACAGAGTTGCGGGTCAGCGCGTCCGTTACGCTGAGGCTGCGTCCGAGTTCGTAAATATCTACGGAGATAAGGAGATCTCGGTATTCTCCGTTCCCGGAAGAAGTGAGATCTCGGGTAACCATACCGACCACCAGAGAGGACGTGTTCTCGCAGCCGCTCTCGATCTCGACATAATCGCTATCGCCGCAAAGACCGACGACGGTATGATAAAGATCAAATCCAAGGGCTTCCCCGAGGACGTTATCGACGTTTCTAAGCTCGATCCCGACGCTTACGAAAATTATGGTTCTGCCGCTATTATAGCCGGTATCTGCCACGGCTTTGGCCAGAGAGATTTCAAGTACGGCGGATTTTGCGCTTATACCACCTCTGACGTTCTCAAAGGCTCGGGCATATCCTCGTCTGCCGCGTTTGAGGTACAGGTATGTAACGTTCTTAACCACTTCTACAACGACGGAAAAATAGATGCTCCCGAGCTTGCCAAGATCTCTCAGTACGCCGAAAACGTTTTCTTCGGTAAGCCCAGCGGACTTATGGACCAGACGGCTTGCGCGGTCGGTGGATTTGTCGCGATAGACTTCGCGGATCCAAAAGTACCTGTGATAGAAAAGCTTGATTTTGACCTTGCTAAGGCGGGTTACTGCCTCTGCATAGTAAATACGGGCGGAAATCACGCTGACCTCAACGACGATTACGCTTCCGTTCCCGCGGAGATGAAGGGTGTTGCGGCTGAGTTTGGACGCGATGTGCTTCGCGGAGTTACATACGATGAGATACTTTCAAAGCTTCCCGCGCTCCGTGAAAAGGTCGGTGACCGCGCGCTTATGAGAGCTATCCACTTCGTTGAGGAGAACGATAGAGTCTGGGTACAGAAGGACGCGCTCAAAGCGGGTGACTTCAAAGCGTTCCTTGCGGGCGTTCTTGCGTCGGGAGACTCCTCGTTCAAGCAGCTCCAAAACGTATTTACAGTAAAGAACGTATCCGAGCAGGGACTTTCCCTTGCGCTCGCGCTCTGTAAGCATATACTTGACGGCAAGGGCGGTGCGTGGAGAGTTCACGGCGGCGGATTTGCCGGAACGGTACAGGCGTTCGTGCCTGTTGCGCTTAAAGACGAGTTTGCCCGTGTTATGGACGGAGCGTTCGGAGACGGTGCTTGCGCAGTCCTTAACATCAGAGCCGAGGGCGCGGTAAAGGTAAATATCTGAAATGAAGCCAAAAAAGTACAGACAAAACGAGCTAAGGGAACTGCAAAACGCGCCCAAACGCGAGAAAAAGCCGTTTAAATGGAAACAGCTTTGCCTTACTGTGGTAGCGACTGCCGTGGCTTACGCGCTTCTTGCGCTTATGCTTGAATTCAGACAGCGGTATATATGGATAGTGTATGAGCTTTGCGCCGGACTTCCGCTTGTCGCATATACAGTTGTAGTGCGCGGACGCTTCGGTTCTTTGCCGGAACGCGATGAGCTTCCGCTTGAATGGAGCGATGCGGAAAAGGATGCGTTTTTAAAAGAGGAGCAGGCTTTGCGCGATAAGGGCAGACCGTACCTCTATTTTGCCATACCGTTCATTATGTCCATTCTCATCGGCTTTGTTGTGCAATATTGGTTGTGAGGGTTTTTCTCTTCTTTCTTAAAAAGAAAGAAGCAAAGAACTTTTCTCACACGCCCACTTGTTATTGAGCGTGTGAGAAAAGAATTTGTTATTTGCTTCGCAAAAGGAATAAAAATCTCCACCAAATCCGTAGGGGTCGGCGTCCTCGACGACCCGCACAAATACCACGATTATAAAAACCATATCTCTATGTGAACCCCTCGGAAGTGAAAAACGATCAACGGTTCAATAGAAAGCTTCTTTATAGAAAAGTTCTTTTGCCAATTATCCGAAGGATAATCGCTTTTCATTTCAAGAAAAGTATGTTCATTTCTTGTTCTTTCTTTGCGCTTAAAGAAAGAACAAGAAACGAAGATAAAAACGTAATGAATAATCCAAAACAAAAATTAAATTTAATATGCAAAAACAAAAATACACTCCCGGAATATGGTCGCTCGCGTCGGGCTCAAAAGCAAACTGCACACTCGTGTGCGGGTGCGATACGGCTATACTTATAGACCTTGGTCTTTCTTGCCGTATGACAAACACTGCGTTAAAAACGCTCGGTCTATCGCTTGACGATATAGACGCGGTCTTTATAACCCACGAGCACAGCGATCATATAGCCGGTCTTGACACATTTTTTAAGAAATATAAAGCGCCCGTATTTATGGCAGAGCCGTCATATCTCGGTTATATCCGAGGAAAGGGGTTCGAGCATCGGGACGAGGTCAAGGTCAAAAAGGACGTTGAATTTACCGAAAAGATCGGCGGTCTTACGGTGACCTCGCTCTCAGTTCCGCACGATAGCGCGTCCTGCGTTGCCTATAAGATAACGGGAGAGGGCGTTTCGCTCGGGATTTGCACCGACACGGGAACGCCGTCAGACAAGCTACTTAACTTTTTCTCGGACTGCAAAAACGTTATAACCGAATGTAACCACGACATTATAATGCTGAAATGCGGGATATATCCCGAGGAGCTGAAATACCGCATACTTTCCGATTACGGACATACGTCAAACGATGCTTGCGCTAAGTTTGCGATACGGCTTGCCGAGCGCGGAGTTGAAAATCTTCTGCTCGCGCACGTCAGTCCCGAAAACAATACGCCCGAGCTTGCGCTCTATACCGTCAGTGAGGCTTTAGAGGCTTCGGGGTGCGGTTTTTCGTACATAGGGGTCGCGCCGAGGGTGGGGCTTCTGAGATTTCCGCCGAATGCTGAGGAACTGAAAAATGCTTAATGTAAAAATAGTATGCGTCGGAACGCTCAGGGAAGCGTATCTGCGTGACGCGGTAAAGGAATATGAAAAGCGACTGTCTGCTTACTGCAAGCTGACGACGGTCGAATTAAAGGACGATGATAAGCTTCTTTCGGCAGTTGAGGGTAAGAGCTACAAGATAGCGCTCTGCGTTGAGGGGAAGCAGTTATCGTCAACGGAGCTTGCAGCTCTCGTTGCGGACGCGTCAGTCAAGGGTATGGGAAGCGTAACGCTGGTCATCGGTGGCGCGGACGGACTTCCCGAGGAGGTAAAAGCGGTCTGCGATTACCGTTTGTCGTTTTCAAAAATGACCTTTCCCCATCAGCTTATGCGCGTAATTCTTCTTGAACAGCTCTACCGCGCCTTGAACATCAACAGCGGCGGGAAGTATCATCATTAGTGGAGGGGGTTCTCCTACTTTTCTTGAAAGAAAAGTAGGCAAAAGAACTTCTCTCACACGCTCCCGTGGTACAAGAGCGTGTGAGAGAAATATTTGTTTATTTTTCTTCGAAAAAAGGTGAGGGAAATCTCCACCATGTTAAATACCGTCACTCTATGATAGGACAATAAAATCTACACAATAGTCCCCATAGAGAAGTTCTTTGCTTCTTTCTTTTCAAGAAAGAAGAGAAAAAAACGAAAGGAAAAAACAATGGAAGAAGTAAAAAATGAAAAAGGCGGAGTGTCCGTCAGTACAGAACATATTTTCCCTGTTATCAAGCAGTGGCTCTACTCCGAAAAGGAGATATTTCTCCGCGAGCTGGTCTCCAACGCCTGTGACGCGGTAACTAAGCACAAAAGACTTGTATCCCTTTCCGAGACAACGGAAAGCGAAGATCCGTACAAGATAACCGTCAGAGTTGACAAGGAGCTTAAAACCATAACCGTTTCCGATAACGGTATAGGTATGTCGGCGGACGAGATAAAGAAATATATATGCCAGATAGCTCTTTCGGGCGCGCTCGAATTTATCGAAAAGTACGAGGGCAGCGAGGCAGGCGGCGGCATAATCGGTCACTTCGGTCTCGGATTTTACTCGGCGTTTATGGTTGCGGACACCGTTGACGTTATCAGCCGTTCGTTTACGGACGCGCCTGCGGTCAAATGGGTATGCCGCGATGCGGGTGATTATGAGTTCTTCCCCGCCGAAAAAGAGGGTAGAGGAACGGATATAGTTCTTCACGTCAACTCTGAAAACGAGGAATATCTTTCCGATTTCAAGCTTAAAGAGATACTTTCAAAATATTGCGCGTTTATGCCCGTTGAGATATATTTTGAGAGCGCACAAGCCGAAAAAGAGGAGAAAAAGGACGGAGAGGAGAAGAAGCCCGAGCCGATAAACGACGTTTCCCCGCTTTGGCAGAAGAACCCCTCGGACTGCACCGAGGAGGAATACACCGAGTTCTACCGCAAGGTGTTCTCAGACTACCGCGAGCCGCTGTTCCATATCCACATAAACGCGGACTATCCTCTGAATTTCAAGGGCATACTGTATTTCCCGAAGCTCAATTCCGAGTTTGACAATATGGAGGGTCAGGTAAAGCTCTACTATAATCAGGTGTTCGTTGCCGATAACATAAAAGAGGTCATACCCGAATACCTACTTATGCTCAAAGGCGTGCTTGATTGCCCCGATATGCCGCTTAACGTGTCAAGAAGCTATCTCCAAAATAACGGTTACGTTTCCAAAATAACGGCGCACATAGTTAAAAAAGTAACGGATAAGCTTAATTCTCTTATGAATACGGAGAGAGAAAACTATTCGAAGCTCTGGAACGACTTAAAGCTTTTCGTTGAATACGGCTGTCTGCGCGACAGAAAGTTCTACGACAGAGTAAAAGGCTCGGTGCTTTTTGAAAAGACCGACGGCGAAAAGGTAACTCTTGACGAATATCTCGAAAAGGCAAAGGAAAAGCACGAGAACGTAGTTTATTATACAGCGGACAAGACCTCGCAGGCGCAGTATCTTTCGATGTTTGAAAACGCGGAAATAGACGTTATAGTTCTTGATAAGGTGATAGATACGCAGTTCGTGACACTCGTTGAGCAGGACAGAAGCGTTAAGTTTACCAGAATAGACGCGGAAGTAGCGTCCGCGCTCAAAGGTGACGGAGAGAAGCTGGAAAGTAAGGAGCTTACCGAGCTTTTCAAGAAGGTCAGCGGAAACGATAAGCTTAACGTCGTGTTTGAAAACTTAAAGGACGAAAGCGTTCCCGCGCTCCTTAACGTTTCCGAGCAGTCAAGACGCTTTGACGATATGATGAAGATGTACTCGATGGGAGAGGGCGGAGCGTCAATGGCAGAGGAGACTCTTATCCTCAACTCCAACAGCTCGCTCGTCAAAAAGCTTGCCGATAATCCAAATGAGAATATAGCAAAGCAGCTCTATACTCTCACGCTTCTCAGCCAACGCCGTCTGAGCGCGGAAGAGCTTAAAGGCTTCCTTTCCGCAAGCTTCGGACTGCTTGAAAACTCGCTTTGATACACGCTATAAATAACGCGTCGGCGTGCGAAAAAACGATAATCCGTCAGACAGAGGGTCTTTTTTCGCACGTTCGCGATATGGCGCGCGAGCTTCTTTTTAAGGACGGTAAGCTGCGTTACGCTGACGGGGATATTCTTTCTAACGATACATTTTTAGCTGAGTATAATGAATGTCTTACAAAGCTGACGGACGTATCCGAGACACTTAAAAAAGTTCCGAAGGAGACGGAAAACGTCGTTTTGGGTGCGTTTCATGGAATAAATATTATGTCGTCGGTCTGTCTGTGCGCTTCGATATGTGAATTTCTTGATAAAGCGGGAAGCTCTCCTGATCTTTCGGAGTTCTTTGGCGATATGACAGAGCCTGAGAACAACAGGATAGCGTATATGCGAAACTCCTATTCCGATCTGGCGTACAGGATCTTTGCCGATGCGCTTGGTCAGGCTACCGTTGTTTATCCCGACAGCTTTTCCTCGGTCTGCGAGGAGGTCTATTACGGCCGTGCGGGTTACTGTATCCTGCCGTATGAAAGCTCGGACGACGGTGCTCTTTTGGGATTTTTGAAGCTTATCGATAAATACGAGCTTGCGCCCGTTATGACTGCGGGCATAGTTACAGATCCCGACCCCGAGGTCCAGAAGGTAACGTTTTTCGTTCTCCTCGCAAAGAACGTTAAGCGTATATCGGGAGAGCTTGAAGCAAGAGGTATAAAAAGCGAGGAATATTTGAAAATAAACGTTGACGCGCCGAGCGGAAACGCCGTCTCCGACGTTATGAACGCGGCGCGGTACTGTGGACTTTCTTACGTTAAAACGGAAAGCTTGCCCGTTATGTGGGATAGCGGAAGATACGTTTTTTCGATCACCTTTAAGGTTGATGATGCGGATCTGCTTCCGTTCCTGCTTTGGCTTAAACTTTCAATGCCCGAAAGCACCCCTCACGCGGTGTATGCTTACCTACTTTTTTGAAAAAAAGTAGGCAAAAAACTTCTCTAAAACGCACCCGTGTTACGAATGCGTTTTAGAGAAATGTTTTGTTATTTGCTTCGCAAAAGGCGGTAAGAACACACAAAACGGGAAAGCCTGTATCAAATCAATTTGGAAGTTATATTTTCGATTTATTATCTGCTTTTTCGCAGAGCGAAACAAATCCTTTTCTCACGCGCTCTCATGTCACGGGGGCGTGTGAGAAAAGTTCTTTGCCTACTTTCTTTCAAGAAAGTAGGAGAAAAAACACACGAAAGGTATAATCTATGAAAAAACTGTTGGTAATAGACGGAAACAGCATACTTAACCGCGCGTTTTACGGAGTAAGACCCTTAACAAACAGCAAAGGTCTGCCCACAAACGCCCTTTTCGGTATGCTTAACATACTGTTAAAGCAGCTTTCCGAGCTGTCGCCCGATTACGCGGCGATAGCGTTCGACCTTTCCGCGCCGACGTTCCGTCACAAGGAATACGCCGAATACAAGGCAGGCAGGCACAAGATGCCCGACGAGCTTGCCGCTCAGCTTCCGTACTCAAAGGAGCTGTCAAAGGCTCTCGGTCTGCACGTTCTTGAACTTGAAGGCTACGAGGCGGACGACCTGCTCGGAACGGTCAGCCGTATGGCAAAGGAAAGCGGAGCGGAGAGTTACGTTTTAACGGGTGACCGCGATTCCTTACAGCTCATAGATGATAATACCTTCGTTTTGCTTGCCACCAATACCGATACTATAAAGTTCGACCGCGAGCGCTTTTTTGAAAAATACGGAGTTCAGCCCGAGTCGTTTATCGACGTAAAGGCGCTTATGGGCGACTCGTCCGATAATATCCCCGGTGTTCCGGGTATCGGTGAAAAGACCGCGCTTAAACTTATAGCGGAATTTGAAAATATCGACCGCGTTTACGAAAATATAGAGAACGCGGGTCTCGGTAAATCCGCAAAGCAGAAGATGATAGACGGAAAGGACAGCGCATACCTTTCAAAGTGGCTCGTTACCATAAACCGCGAATCTCCCGTTAGCTTTTCGCTTGACGACCTTAAAAATGACGGTTTTGATAAAAAACTGCTTTCCTCACTTCTCCACGAGTTTGAGTTTACGTCATTTCTTAAACGCCTCGGACTCGGAGCGTCAGAGGAAAAGACAGCCGAAGCCGAACCGGGGTCTGAAAGCTCTTTACGCGTGACTGCCGAGCCTAAAAAGATAGATATATCCGAGATAGGTAAGCTTTCGGGAAAGAAATACGGCTTTGATATTTGTGAAAACAAAGCGTATTTTGCAAACGGTGAAGAAATATTAGCGCTTGAATATAACGACGCTTCCGAGCTTGCGGGTGCGCTCATCTCAGCGAATACAAGGCTTGCCGTTCACGATGTCAAACGTCTTTGTCACGAAATATCGACCGAGCTTTTTGAAACGCTCTGCGAGGATGACGTTATGCTCGCGGCTTACGTTATAGACCCGTCTCGCTCGTCCTACGGGCTTTCCGAGCTTTCCGATATATACCTTAACGGCGTCTCGGTCGCCAACGGAGCTGAACGCGCGTCGGTCATATACGAGCTTTCAAGGATACTTTCGGAGCGTCTTGCGGAGGTAGGACAGACCGAGCTTTATAAAAAGACCGAGCTTCCGCTCGCGCTCGTGCTTGCGGATATGGAGAAAGCGGGCTTCAAGCTCGATACGACCGCGCTTTCGGAGTTCCTTTCGGTGCTTACCGAAACGGAAAAGGATTATACTCAAAGAATATATATGCTTGCGGGCAGGGAGTTCAATATAAATTCTCCAAAGCAGCTCGGAGAGGTGCTTTTTGACGAGTTAAAGATACCCTCGGGTAAGAAGACCAAAACAGGTTACTCCACAAGTGCCGATATACTTGATAAGCTTAAAGGCGATTACCCGATAGTTGCCGATATACTCGAATACCGAGCGGTGATGAAGCTGCGTTCGACCTATGCCGAGGGACTTCTCCGCGCTTCCGACGAAAACGGGTTCGTTCATACGAGCTTTAACCAGACTACCACCGTTACGGGCAGGCTGTCATCTACCGAGCCGAACTTGCAGAATATACCCGTAAGAACAGAGCTTGGACGTGAGATGAGACGCTTTTTCGTCGCTAAGGACGAAAATTACTGTCTTATAGACGCGGACTATTCGCAGATAGAGCTTCGCCTGCTTTCTCATATAGCAATGGACGAAAATATGATAAACGCGTTCCTTTCAGGCGAGGATATACACACCGTAACGGCGTCTCAGGTGTTCGGTGTGCCGATAGATAACGTTACCCCCGCTATGAGAAAACGCGCGAAAGCGGTCAATTTCGGTATAGTTTACGGTATAGGCGAGTTTTCGCTTGCCGCTGACATAGGCGTCAGCCGTAAGGAAGCGGGAGAATATATAAAGAGTTATTTCGCTAAATATCCGGGAATAGACGCG
Organism: Eubacteriales bacterium; assembly: GCA_045658525.1. Taxonomy (GTDB): domain Bacteria; phylum Bacillota; class Clostridia; order Oscillospirales; family CAG-272; genus SIG673. Next base: position 14,229 of record JAZOVD010000104.1, on the reverse strand, counting down.
TATCTCCATGGTGCTATCGAGGCGGCAAAGTCCCTCGGTTACGTTGAGACCATATTCGGCAGAAGAAGATATATTCCCGAGCTTACGTCACAGAAAGCGATGATACGTGCTTTCGGGGAAAGAGTAGCGATGAACAGCCCGATACAAGGCTCGTCAGCCGATATAATCAAGATGGCGATGATAAACGTCAGAAACGCGTTAAATGCGGAGAAGCTTGACGCGAGACTTATACTTCAAGTTCACGACGAGCTTATAGTTGAGGCTCACAAGGACTGCGCCGCGCGCGCGTCCGAGATACTGAAAAACGAAATGGAGAACGTCGTAGCGCTTTCCGTGCCTCTTACGGTAGAGCTTAAAACGGCGGACAGCTGGTACGAATGCAAGGACTGATGAAAGTACCGAACGGGGTGTTTTCCATACTCGAAAGATTGGAAAACGCGGGATTTGAGGCGTATATAGTAGGCGGGTGCGTAAGAGACGTGCTGCTCGGAAGAACTCCGAGTGACTTTGACGTTACCACCTCGGCGCGACCTGAGGAGACCGAAAAGGTATTCGAGGGACTTCGGACTGTGGAGACGGGCATAAAGCACGGTACTGTTACGGTTATTTCGGACGGCGAGCCTTATGAGATAACGACCTTTCGTGCCGACGGTGAATATACCGACGGCAGACACCCCGAAAGCGTAAGCTATTCGGACAGCTTGGAGACCGATCTTGCGCGCCGTGATTTTACGGTAAACGCTATGGCGTATTCCCCGAAACGGGGACTTGTCGATATATTCGGCGGCAGAGAGGACCTTAAAAACGGTGTTCTGAGGGCGGTAGGCGAACCCGATAAGCGGTTTACCGAGGACGCGCTCCGCATACTGCGCGCGCTTCGTTTCGCAGCCACCTACGGCTTTGAGGTAGAGCAGAAAACAGCCATATCGGCTAAAAAGCTCGCGGGACGTATAAGCCTTTTGTCGGGCGAGAGGGTCTTTTCCGAGCTTAAAAAACTGCTTATGGGTGACTTCTGTGAGCGGATACTGCTTAATTTCCCCGAAATAATATGCGAGGCTCTGCCGGAGCTTAGACCTACGGTCGGGTTTGAGCAGCACAGTCCGCATCACGTTTACGACGTTTACACTCATTCGGTAAGGGCGGTAACTTATTCACCAAAGGACGCTTCGCTCCGATTTGCCGCGCTGCTTCACGATGTGGGTAAGCCCGAGACGTTTGCTATCGGAAAGGACGGTGCGGGTCATTTCTACGGTCATTCCGAGGCAAGTGTCCGTCTTGCCGAGCAAACGCTTCTGCGCCTGAAAACGGATAGCAATACTCTTAATACCGTTCGCACTCTCATAAAATATCACGACCCCGTAATACCGACAGACGAAAAGAGCGTTAAGCGCTGGATGAATAAGCTGACTCCGAACGTGCTTTTACAGCTGTTGGAGCTTAAAAAAGCGGATAATATGGCGCAGGTCTTGGACCCCGAAACGTCAGAAACGTGCAAAGCGCGACTTGCGGGCTACGCTGAGATAAAAAAGACGGTAGATAAGATACAGTCGGAAAACGCTTGCTTTTCGATCAAGCAGCTTGCCGTAAACGGTGACGATCTCGCCGCGCTCGGCGTTCCTCGGAACAAGGAGATGGGTAAAGCCTTATCACTTATCCTCGACGCTGTAATTTCCGGCGAGGTAGAAAATACAAAGGCTGGGATTTTCTCCTACTTTTTTGAAAAAAAGTAGGCAAAAAACTTTTCTCACACGCCCACTTGTTATGAGCGTGTGAGAAAAGGATTTGTTTATTTTGCTTCGCAAAAGAGATAGAAATAATCCTCAAAACGCTAATATCTGCGCCAGACAATACCTCTATGTGAACCCCTCGGAAGTGAAAAACTGTCCAAGGTGGGAACAGAGGTACGACTGTAAGTTTCTTTCTTTTTCTTTGCTTCATTTCTTTTTCTTTCTTTACAAAGAAGGAAAAAGAAATGAAGGTAAAAGGATAATGAATATAAAAAATATAAATTTAATGAAATTGTTGAAAAGGAGACAAAAATATGAATATCATCTTTAACCGTTACCCCGAAGGAAAAACCAAAGCCCTCACGATGAGCTACGACGACGGCCCGCTTGCAGACCGCAGACTTGTTGAAATATTCGATAAATACGGTATCCGCGGAACGTTCCATCTCAATTCAAGCCGCTTTGATACCCAGTACGGCTTAAAGACCGACGAGGTTGCCGAGCTTTACAAAAATCACGAGGTCTCTTGCCATACACTTACTCATCCGTTCCCCAAGTCTATTCCGGCAGCATCTATTAATATCGAGATATTGAAGGACAAAGACAACCTCGAAAAGATAGTCGGTTATCCCGTCAGAGGTATGTCGTATCCCTACGGTGATTACACAGATACGGTTATAGCACACTCTCGCGCGCTCGGTATGGAGTACAGCCGTACTACGAGAGCAACTAACGGCTTCGGTATCCCCGAGGACTTTATGCAGTGGCACCCTACCTGCCATCATAAGCACGACATAATGACCAAGCTCGAAACCTTTAAAAATCCCCCTCGCCGTATCCCCAATCTTATGCTTTTCTACGTTTGGGGTCACAGCTACGAGTTCAATAACGACGATAACTGGGATCTTATAGAGAATTTCTGCCGCGAGGCATCGGGTCTTGAAGATGTCTGGTACGCGACAAACATCGAGATATACGATTATATATGCGCGCTCCGCGCACTTCGTTTCTCCGCCGATTGTTCCGTAGTTTACAACCCCTCTGCAATACCCGTATGGTTTACGGCTGACGGAAACACCGTCAAGGTCGATGCGGGCGAAACGTTGAAAATAGGAGAAAACGTATGAAAAAGATAACGGGAGCAAACGTAGTTACACCGAACGGTGTGGTAAAAAGTGACGTTATTTACAACGAAAAGATAATAAGCGTGGGCAAATCGGCTGATGCAGACGAGGTCATAAACGCCGAGGGCGATTACCTTATTCCGGGACTTATCGACTTACATATCCACGGTTATCTCGGCACGGACGTGACCGATGCTGATAGCGAGAGCTTGGAGGCGATCTCCCGCGGAATACTTAAAAACGGAGTTGCCGCGTATCTTCCGACCGCTATGACGGCTTCTTACGAGAGGCTTGAAAGTGTATTTGACGTTGTAAGAGGCGCGATGAGGGGGCTTCCGAAGGACTGCGCCGAGGTGCTTGGAGTACACTCCGAGGGGCCGTTTATCAACCCATCGCGCAAGGGTGCTCAGCCCGAGGAGTACATAAAAGCTCCCGACGCTGACTTTGTGGGTAAGCATAAGGACGTAATAAAGCTTATCACCGTAGCACCCGAAATGGATAAGGACTTTGCCGCTATAAAGCGTATCTGCGCTGAAACGGACGCGGTAGTTTCAATGGGTCATACCGGAATGGATTATGAGACCGCCGTGCGTTCGATAGACGCGGGCGTCAGCCACGCAACGCATCTTTTCAACGCTATGACACCTATAACTCACCGAGAGCCGGGTGCGGCAGGCGCGGCACTCTTTTCCGACAAGGTGAGCTGTGAGCTTATCTGTGACGGTTTCCACGTCAATTCCGCGCTTTTTGAACCCGTATTCAAGTTAAAGGGCAAAAAGCTCAACCTTATAACCGACTGCATCCGCGCGGGCGGACTTGCCGACGGCGAATACGATCTCGGCGGTCAGAACGTTACCGTAAAGGGCATACAGTGCCGTCTTGCCGACGGAACGATAGCCGGCAGCGTTTTGACACTTAATAAAGCCGTTTATAACATATCAAAGCAGGGCGTACCGCTTCACGAGGCGGTAAACGCCGCTTCGCTCTATCCCGCTATGACGCTCGGTGTTGAAAATGAGCGCGGAGCGATAGAGGTCGGACTTAAAGCCGATATGGTTATCTGCGATAAAGAGATGAACGTAAAGCGCGTTATCAGAAACGGTGAGACAGTATATAAGGTTTGAAAGGTAAACAAAAATGTTGATAGACAAGAAATTCCGCAGAGCTTTCTCCGTAAATTTCTATAAAAATCTCAAATACCCACTTGGAGAAATGTCGTTTTATAAGGATTGGGTAAATACCAAAAGAGGCGACCCGTATCCGCTTATTTCGCGTTCCGAGGGTGTTACCGAGACGGTTCTCGGCGGCAGATATTCGGTAAAAAGCGAGAACGCGGGCGAGGTAAAGCGTTTTGCGGGTGCGTTCTTTCCGTATGCGACCTATCAGGCGCAGATACTCTCGCTTGACGGCAAAGCGGGCTTTGAATTTAACTCCCGAGGCGGAGAGGGGAGCGACTATACGTCGGAAAACGCCCCGAAAGTCGAGATAATGCTTGAAAAACACGGCGATGACGCACGTGTCGTGTTTAATAAACGCGTTGGCGGTAAGTCCGAGAGCGGAGAGCTTCCGCTTCCGAAAGGCGTTTCTGCCGACAGTATTCGTGCTTTGACGGTCACGTCGAGAGCGATCGCGTTTGACATATACGTTTTCGACGGAACTGCCGAGCGTTTGGTCGGTGTGTTGAATACGCCGGATATGGTCGATATAAGATGCGAACGTAACTTCTCCGTTACCGACGTGCTTCTGACCGTTTCGCTTCCCGAAAACGGAGCGTTTGAGACGGACGGGGTAACGTTTTATATGGATAGCGGAGTAAGTCAGGCGGATATACGCCCGATAAAGTACGAGGACGGAAGTCCTGCGATTGAGAACGGGCGCGTATATCTTACCGCGTCAGCGAGAGCCGAGGCAGGTGCTTATCAGGCGGTGCTTTCGTGGGAGCCTACGTCGGCGGATTTCAGGCTTGAAGGAGCTATCTTCTACGATTGCGGAGACGGGGCTTGGTGCAGTGACGTAGCGGCATCGGTCATTTATGACAGAAATAGGGGTAAGTGGCTTATTTGGTACTGCTCGTTTTCGCATGGTCACGTTCTCGCTCACGCGGAGAGCTATTCAGACATAAGACACGGTATAACCGTTCTCGATACGGTTCTTATGGAGTCCGAGAACGTGGTACATAACAGTCGGTTTGGTGGCGAAACGGCGCTCGGCGCGGGCGGAGAGAAGTACGGAAAGTCGGTTTTGAGTGACGACCGTCTGTTCTTTGCCAAGTCAGGCGACGAGGACCCCGATATGATCTACGATAAGGAGAGCGGAAAGTGGAGTCTTATCGTTTGCCGTCATCACGAGGAAAGCGGTGGATACAGGTACTTCCTTTTCGAGTCGGACGACCCGTTTACGGGTTACGTATTCAAGGATATGTCGGCAGTCGGTGTTAACACAGGCGGCTCGCTCGTAAGGATAAACGGTGAGGTCAACCTCGTTTGCGGCTCGAATTTCGACCTGCGGGCGCGTTATTACCGTTTCCCCGCAAGCGATCTTTCAAAATACGAGGCGCTCTCGTTTGACTATGACGACGGCGGCTTCCGCGGTTGGGGTTCTATCATACCGCTTACCGTTGGTACTCGCACCCGTTACGCTCTGATAACCTTTGACCGCCACTGCGGATCGACGTATAATTGGTCTTACGGGAATATTTACGTGTTTTTTTCTCTACTTTCTTGACCTACTTTTTTGAAAAAAGTAGGCAAAAAACTTCTCTACTACGCTACCGTGATACGAGAGCGTTCATTTCAGATTCTTCACTTCGTTCAGAATGACAGAAACGAGGTAGGGGTCGGCGCCCACGACGACCCGTGTTTCGATGAACGCCCATACAATAATCACCCTGATTTCATCAAACCACATCTCTATGTGAACCCCTCGGAAGTGAAAGCTGTCCAAGGTGGAGGGAAAAGCTCGACTGTAAGTTTCATTATGTTTTTATCCTTGTTTTCAAAGATAAAAACATAATGAAAACAAAAAATAATTAAACAAAATGGAAAAAAAGATATATTTAAATCTAAAAGACAAACCGTTTTTAAGAATGATAACCGTTGCGCTTGAAGATATGGGCTTTGAAATAGCTTCCTCGCCAACAGAAACGGACGTTTTACTCATAATCAGCGAAAAGGGGTTCGTTTCTAACGCAAAAGACCGTGTTCCGATACTTGTTTTGGACTACGGTGAGCGAGAAAACGAGGAAAATTATCTTGCGCGTCCGTTTGAAATGGCGGAGTTTTTTGATGCGGTAACACGTCTTACGCTTCAAGGTAGCGGAGCTTCTGAAAAAGAAACACCTGTGCTGCTTCTGGACGAAAAACGCAAAAGCGCGTCCTACGGCAAAAGCAGAGTCGATTTTACCGACGTGGAGTTTGCGTTGCTCTCGCTTCTTTATCACGCAAACGGAAAGACCGTGACGGACGGCGAGATCTCACGTGCGGTCTGGGGAAAAACAGAAAACGACAGTAATATCACCGCCGTTTATATAAACTATGTTCGGGCAAAGCTTGCGAAAATATGTGAAATTCCGCTGATAAAGCGCGTGCGCGGCGTTGGATATACAATGGAAAACCGATAGAAAGGGTAAAGAAAAATGCTTGAAAAAATTTATACCATACCCGTAAACGAGGCGTTTGATCTCTGTCGTAACGATCCCGCGCAGGGTTGTCCGTTCTGCCAGCTCAGAAGAAAGCTGGAAAACGACGAGATAGAGATAATCCTCGGCGCGTCGATGATGGAGCCTGATATACGCATACAGACCAACGAGCAGGGCTTCTGCGGGCGTCATTTCGATATAATGTTTGAGCGCGGAAACCGTCTCGGACTCGGACTTATACTTGAAAGTCACCTTGACGTGGTGCGTAAGGACTGTGAGCCGGGCGGTCTTATGGGTTCGAGAACGAACGCCATTCCGGACAAGCTCGCAAAGCTTGAAAAAAGCTGTTACGTTTGTAAAAGGATAGACCATTCGTTCGGTAAGATGGTCGAAAATGCCGTCTATCTTTACGAAACGGAGGACGAGTTCCGCAAAAAAACGGCAGAGCAGCCGTATTTTTGCTTGCCGCATTACCGCGAGTTCGTTCAATCGGCTTGCGACAATATGAATAAGAAAAAGCTACCCGATTTTCGTAAGCAGGTAGCTGAGATAGTGAATAAGTATTTTGATGAGCTTCGCTCGGACGTAAGTTATTTTTGCAAAAAGTTCGATTATCGCTACGAAAACGAGCCTTGGGGCAACTCCAAGGACGCGGTCGAAAGGGCGATACGCTTTATCGGCGGCGACAGACGTCTCAAATATGAAAAGCCGAAAAAACAGAGCTAAGGGTTGGATATGGGAATTGAAATAATCGAAAGAGACGGCGGGGTCGCCGTTAAAAATATTGAGTTTTTCTCGCCCGCCCAGACCTTTGACTGCGGTCAGTGCTTTCGCTTCGAGGTCGATGAAAAAAGCGCTACGGGTTACGCGTTTGGCAGGAAAATGAGCTTTACTCTCGTTTCCGAGCAGGAGCTTTTCATTTCTCCGTGTACGCTCGCGGAATATTATGAGATATGGGAAGGATATTTGAGTCTTGATACCGACTACGGCGCGATAAGAGCTGATCTGAAAGTGACCCGCAACGGCGATACGAAGCTTTTTGAGGCTATGGAGACGGGAAAGGGTATCCGCATACTCCGTCAAGAGCCGTGGGAAACGCTTTGCTCGTTTATCATATCGCAGAACAACAACATACCGAGAATAAAGAAGATAATAAGCAGTCTTTGTAAAGCGGGTGCTGAGATAAGCGGCGGCTCTGAAAACGAGTTCCCGTCGCCTGAAACACTTCAAAAAATGGGCGTAGATGGACTTTTTGCCTTGAAAACGGGTTTTCGCGCGGCTTATCTGTACGACGCGGCGGTTAAGGTTTTAAGCGGAGAGGTCGATCTTGACGCTGTTTTTGAGATGCCCTTTGCCGACGCCGAAAAAGAGCTTTGCAAGATAAAGGGTGTCGGGCCTAAGGTCGCGGCTTGCACGCTTCTTTTCGGGTTCGGTAAGCTTGACGCGTTCCCGATAGACGTTTGGGTCAAGCGCGTTCTTGCTGAGTATTACGGCGGTAACGCTACGGGTTCGGATTTCGGCAGATACGCGGGTCTTGCCCAACAGTATTTGTTTTACCACAGGAGAGGCTTTGATTCTCTCCTTTCTTGAAAAAGAAAGAAGCAAATAACTTTTCTTACACGCCGCCTTGTTACGTGGCGTGTAAGAAAAAACATCATATTATTATCGTTTTTCTGTACGACGTGGGCGAAAGCCCCGTTTTTTTTCTGAAAATACGGCTGAAATAAAGCACGTCAGTATAACCGCAAAGCTCCGCGGTCTCCGTAACGGTCAGGTCTGTTGTCGTAAGTATCTCCTTTGCGCGGTTGATGCGCAGAGAGGTTATATAATTGCTGGGGCTTTCTCCGAACGTAAGCGAGAAAAGCTCCCTGAATCTGCTTACCGAAAGATGCGCCGAGGCGGCGAGCGTATTTACGTTTATTTTCTCTGCGTAGTGCGCGTTAATATATTCGGCGCACCCTTCAAGACGTTTTCGTGGGTTTTCGGGGGGAGATGCGTGTATTCCGCGCCCGAGCTTTACGGTTATGGCGGTGAGCAGAGACTGTGTCATCTCGATATATCCGCTTTTTTTAAGCATCAGCTCGCGGAACAGCGTTGTGAAATATTCCTTTATACGGGAGAAATAACGTTCATCCAGGTCGTAGATCTTGTTTGTCTCGATACCGTAATCGGAAAGGATACGCATAGCGTCGTTTCCGCTGAAATGTATCCAGAAATAACCCATTTCGGAAGTGTTTTCTTTTAATCCGTATCGGTAAGCAGTATTCGGAGAACGGAGAATGAACTGACCCGCAGACAAGGTTTTCTCGCTGTCTATCCCCTCGCGCAAAACACCGTTATCCATTATTTGAAGATAATAATCCTTCCGTATTCCCGACGTGGTAAACGGCTTTGCCATATACGCATAACCTGCGCAGTTGATCCATAGAGGCTTGTCTTTTATTTCAATATCCGAGTTTGCCGGATCTCCTTTTATAAAATAACTTTGGTTGTGCATTTGCTCTCTCCTTAAAATTCGGCGATTTGTCCATAAAAATAGACATTATGTGCATTGACGGATAGCTGATTTAATTATATACTGAACTTACGGTAAATGCAAGAGTTAAAATCATTTTTGCCGTAAAATTTATGTAATAAGGACGGAACTGCTATGAAAAAGGCACTTAATGCGTGGACAGTCGATTCAAGCTATGACTTTGAAAAGACCTTTGAGGCTGTAAAGCAAGCGGGCTTTGACGGTATCGAATTGAACATAGATGCCGTAGGCCGCTCGGCACATTCTATCACGATGGAGACCACCGAAAAGGAGCTTCTTGAAATACGTGCGATTTCGGAAAAGTATGACTTGCCCGTAATAAGCATATCGACCTCGCTTACAAACGGCGGTAACTGCGCGCCCGAGTACTGGGACGAATATCGCGCGCTTATCAGAAAACAGCTTTTAGCGGCGAAAACGCTCGGCGCTAAGGGCATCCTTACCGCTCCCGCGGCGTCGAGAGGAACGGCGACGCTTGCCGCGGCACGTAAAAACACCGTTCGCTTCTTCAAGGAGATGAAGGACGAGATAGAAAAAACAGGTCTTATAGTTGGACTTGAAAACGTCTGGAACGGACTTTTCATATCTCCCTTTGACATTACCTCTGTGCTTGACGAGATAGCTTCTCCGAACGTAAAGGCGTATTTTGACGCGGGTAATATGATAGCGTTCTCCTGCTCGGAGCATTGGACTGAGGTTCTTGCGGGTTACATAGGCTTCGTTCACGTAAAGGACTATCACAGAGCGGGCGGAATAAACTCCGGAGGTGAGTGGAAAGAGATAACCGAGGGAGACGCTAATTGGAAAAAGATAATCCCCGAGCTTAAAAAGGGTGGCTTTGACGGCTATCTTACGGGCGAGGTATTCGGAAAGGCGGACGATATGACAAACGAGGAGTATTACGCGAGAGTTGCGGGTAATATTTCGGAGATCATAAGCTACTGCTGAAAGAAAGGAATAAATATTATGAAGAAGCTTGCGCTTATAGGATGCGGCGGCATCGGAAGCTATCACCTCGGACATTTTCTCGGATTTAAGGATATAGTTGAATTAGTTGGCTTTTGCGATATTATACCCGAAAGAGCAGAGGCTTTCGTTGAAAAGGCAGGATGCGGAAAGGCGTTCACTAACTATCTTGAAATGTACGATGAGGTAAAGCCGGATATGGTATTTATCTGCATACCGCCTTACTGTCACGGAGAGATAGAGTTTGAGACGATAAAGCGCGGAATACATTTCTTCGTTGAAAAGCCGCTTGCCCTTGATCTTGATCTTGCGAGAAGGATACGCGACGCGGCTGAGGAGAAGGGAATTATCACAGCGTCGGGATTCCAGTGCCGTTATTCAAATCTCGTACAGCCAAACGTTGATTTCTGCCGTAATAACGAGGTCGTGTTCATTGACTGTACCCGTATGGGCGGCGTTCCCGGTGCTGAATGGTGGATGGATAAATCGCGTTCGGGCGGACAGATAGTTGAGCAGACGATACATCAGTTTGATATAGTCAGATACGTTTTCGGAGAGCCTACCGAGGTCTGCACTTACGCGACCAAGGGCTTTGTAAATGAATACGGTGACGGTTACAAGACCGATGACTGCTCGGTAAGTATAGTTAAGTTTGAGAGCGGAGCGATAGGCACGTTCTCTACGGGCTGTTACGCGAAAACGGGCGACAGCTTTGACTCAAAGGTGATATTCTCTACCCGTGACAAGCGCGCGGAGCTGAAAATACTTTCAAAATTCGAGGTGTTTGGCGAGGCAACAGAGGAAGAAAAGGACGAAAACGCCGATTGGGGCTTCGTCATCAAGGGTGACGGCGCGCTTGGAAGCGCGAGCACAAAGACCAAGGTTTACCGTCAGGAGGGCGACGCGGGCATACTTTGTGATCGCACGTTTATAGAAGCCGTTATAACGGGTGACGGAAGCAAGATCCGTTCTTCGTATGCGGACGCGTTTAAATCGGTCTCATTCACTATGGCTTGTAACGAGTCTATGCGTACAGGCAAGCCTGTTAAGGTCGAATTGGTTTGATCAAATAAAAAAACACCCGCAAGGGTGTTTTTTTATTTGATTTAGAATGAGAGGTTATAATATTTTCCGCCGGCTTTAACGAGAGCGTTACCGTTTTCGGTAACGTAGGACGAGGATATTTTTCCGCTGAACGTCGCCACCGTGCGTCCTGTCGCGTCTAAATATGCGTATTGCTCACCGCGCTTTACGCAGTACATACCGAGATCGGTTCCCTCGTATTGATCTCCCGTAAGCATACTGTTAATGCTTGTCGGCTCGGTCATTCCCACGGTGAATTTGAAATATTCGTTATTCTTTCTCAGTATCACGAACGTATCGGAAAGGCTTACGAACTTAAAATCGTTCTTTTTGAACTCGTAGATAGGCTTCATACTGTAATCGTATATAGCGGTCTCGGTCACTATGAAATTCTCGGAATAGCGCAGATAATCGTTTTTGAGCGTCGCGAGCTTCTTTCCGTTTTTCTTTATGAAAACGAGGTTGTCAAAGTCGTCCAATAATACGATAACGCCGTCACGGACTAACTCGATGTGCTCGATTCCTGTGTCGTAATCAAGAACGTCGCTCAGATCGGCTCTTATTTTCAGATCGTTGTAAAGCTCAACGAACTTACCTGTGGTCGTGTCCGCATATCCGCTCTTTTCGATAGGAGATATAAAGGCAATATTTCCGTTGAAATCCTTTTTAAAGTTAGAGTTGTCCGAGAGAGATATTTCGTATGAGCTTGAAATACTGTTTATTAAGAAATCAACGTTTTTATTCTTTATTTTGCCGTTTGCGGGGTCGATTATCTGGGTTACAAGGTCATATTTTTGACCGTTCTTTATTAAGTCGAATTTATCGCCGTCCCCGATAATCTCATTTAAGTACTGTACGAGTATCTTTCCGTTATCGAGAACCATAGTGGTAACGCCGATGGCGTAAGACGGTGCTGTATAACCGTATATAAATTCACCCTTTTTGGTATAGACGGTCACATCGTAGCCGTCGATGGCGTAAACGTACTTCTTTGAAACGTGCATAGAGTCAACGTCTCTCGTGCTTGGAAGCGCTCTGAAACTGCCGTCAAGGTCAGCCGTTTTCTCAAAGCCGTTCTTTCCGAGGGCATATATCGCGTTATCAAATACGATAAGCTCGTTGCAGATTATCTCAACTCTGCTTTCTGTTTTTGAGGTGGCTATGGGAGTTCCGTTCTGGTTATGAAGGGATATGCTTTTAAACTCGTAATTATTTGATTTTTTTATGGTGTATATGTCCTGAGCTCCGATCTTGTATATTTTTATTTCCTCGGATTTGCCATGTGCGGCTTCTGCGTTGGTGATTTGTTGCGTAAATATAACGTTACCGGTGTCCATGTTATAAAGCGAGTGGGTGTTTCCATTGCCGTTGCTGCTTGTGCCGTACAGATAGACGAGGGTGTTACCGTATTCGGCTACCGTTCCGGAGATATTGGTCACCTCTGTCGCGCCAGTATATACAGGGTCTGATTTGTAGTCAAAATTTATATTGTTAAGGAACGCGCCTCCTCCGCAGGAAGAAAGCGTGAGGAGTAACATAAGTACGAGGGTCAATGCTGAAAAGAATTTCGTTTTTTTCATAACTTTTTCTCCTTTTTTGTTTGGTATGTTATTATTATAGCATATATTTCAGCATTTGGCAAGTTTTTTCTCTTCTTTCTTGAAAAGAAAGAAGCAAAGAACTTTTCTCGCACGCTACCTTGTTGTATAGCGTGCGAGAAAAGAAATTGGTTATTTGCTTCGCAAAAAGAAGAAAAATCTCCACAAAGCAAAATACCACCCATCTGTGATACGATATCAAAATTTACACAATAGTACCCATACAAAAGTTTTTTGCCTACTTTTTTTCAAAAAAGTAGGTAGGGGTCGGCGTCCTCGACGACACGTGTCCAATATTTTTTCAAATTTCCAAGCCTTATTGACAAATCGGCAGAAATGTGGTACAATATACATGCTACACGAATTGCATATATTTATCCGATGAAGGGAAAATACTTTGGTAAAAAGTGTTTTCTCTCTTTCCTCATACCTTCATCGGTTAGGCAATTTGTGTAGCAACAATGAGAGGGATGCATTTTTTCGGTGCGTTCTCTATTGAGGCGCACTTTTTTATATGCTTATATGGTGGGATATATGGATAAGAATATTCAAAAAAGGGTAATAGATATTACCGGCGTAGAACTTACGCCAGGAGAACCTACCGTTTGTCTTGGCAACGGAGAGCAGGGCTTTGAGTGTTGTTGCGACGAATGTGACTACTATTTGCTTTGTTTTCCTGAATTTGATCCGCAAAAAGAAATGACCCTCAAACGGGAATTTTACGCAAAATCAAATACCGCCACTCTAAAATTTACGCAAAATCAAATACCACCACTCTATGATAAGATATTAAAATTTACACAATAGTACCCTTACAAAAGTTCTTTGCATACTTTCTTTCAAGAAAGTATGCGAAAAAAAGACCGTTGAAAAATCAACGGTCTTTTTATATGTCGTTTTAAAATAATCTTCTGTGCGAAAATTACTTGATCTCGACGGTAGCGCCAGCCTCTTCGAGCTTCTTCTTAAGAGCCTCAGCGTCTTCCTTGGAAGCGCCCTCTTTGAGGGTCTTAGGAGCGCCGTCAACGAGATCCTTAGCGTCCTTAAGTCCGAGTCCAAGCTCTTCCTTAACAACCTTGATAACGTTGAGCTTCTTGTCGCCCGCAGCGGCAAGGATAACGTCAAACTCGGTCTTCTCCTCAGCAGCGGGAGCAGCAGCGTCAGCAGCGCCTGCGCCTGCAGCAGCTCCTACCATGATAGCACCGGATACACCGAACTTAGTTTCGATTTCAGAAACGAGCTCTTTGAGCTCAAGAAGAGAAAGCTTTTCGATAGCTTCTACAATGCTGGTAATGTTTTCAGCAGCCATTTTAATAATCCTCCGTAAAAATAAGATTTTTTCTTTTTTAAAATATTTTTTCAGGCAGTTTTTTTATGCGGTAGCCTGTACCGCGAAAAGAGCAATTCCTTTGAAATTACTCTGCGGCAACTTCGACTGCGGGAGCTTCGGCAGCTTCGACTGCGGGAGCTTCTGCATCTGCGCCGTCTTTTTCGGTAACCGCTGTAAGGACTCTTGCGAGACTGTAAAGCGGAGCCTGGAGACTTCCGAGAAGTCTGC
>JAZOVD010000103.1:0-4244 GCA_045658525.1 Eubacteriales bacterium | reverse complement strand
TTCGCGTAGTCGTTAAATCCGCACATAAACGCCGTATCGGTAACGCTTTTTCCCTCTCCGAGCAGCTTTTTCGCTTCCGTTATGCGCTTGCTTATTATGTATTTCGCTACTGTCGTGCTGCAATATTTGTTGAAAAGACGGCAAAGCTGATTTACGGAAACGTAAGAGTTTTTTGCTATCGTATCAAGCGTCAGCTCCTGAGAATAGTTGCTATTTATGTAGTCTATGGCAAGCTGAACGGTGCGGTGTCTTTTTCCTGACTGTACCGAGCCTGCCGTATGGGTGGCGAAAAGGCGGTTTATAACGATGAGTATTTCAAGTGCTCGTATTTTTTTGTAAAGCGCGTCGCCGTATTGCGTATCCTCGTGCATAGCCTCGAACAGCTTTTTAAGCTCCTTTACTTCGTCAGGTGAGAGCGAGATCCTGTTCATACCCTTTTCGGTATAGAAGCAATCTGCGAGATTGACTCCGCAGTCTGAGTTTGAGTATAAAAACGTCGGGTGTATGTGCATTATGTAACGAACGAAACGAGCGTCTGGATCGGGAGTGATCTTGTGAGCCTCAAATTGGTTTATGATGAAAAGGTCGCCGTCCTTAACGTCATAAACGCTGTCGTCTATCAAAAAGCTCTTTCCGCCCGATATGCATAACAGTATCTCGCAGCATTCGTGGATATGTATAAGCAGGTTAGGGTCGCGTTTATCGGAATAGTATATTCCGAAGCTTTTGTTTTGCGCGGCGAAGCTGTCTGCTTCCGTGCAGGTCTCAAAAAAACATTGCATCTCGTATATCTCCTTGATTTAACTCCCGTGTCATCCTGAGTGGAGAGCCGCCGAGATCCTACTTCGCTGTGCTCGGTGCTGCCGTGCAGTTCGACTGCGCTTTGCTCCGCTCAGAATGACGCGGCGGCTCGTAATCGAACCCGTAGGGCGAGGCGTAGCCTCGGGCTCTCGTTGAGGTCTCGCGTAATTATATATATTATAACATAGTATGGTGAAAAATGCAATAGTTTTATTGGAAAATGCGATAAATATGCAAAAAATATATGATATAATGTTTTTGTATAAGGAGGACTGTAACTATGCTTACCTTAAAGATCATAGGCTCGGACGGAGCAGTCAAGTTTGAGCAAAAGGGTATGAATATCGATGCCTGTTACAAGGGCGAGCTTACGGAGGGCGACAAGATAAAGGTTTCTCTCAGTAACTGTGATTTCATAGCCGTAAAGCTTGACGAGACGCTCGCGGAGAGCATTGTCTGGGTGCCGAACAAAAGCTTTGACTTTCCTATCCCCACGGCACATCAGCTCAAAATGGGTTACCACCCGAACGCGTTTAAAGGGGATACACACAAGATCACTGTACGCGAGCCGGAGGACGAGGAGATCTACGGATACAGAAATATCGCTCTTAACTCGCACGACAGACACGCACCCGTAAAGTCGTACCCGCACGCAAGCGCGAACTTCGTAACGAGGGAGGATCCCTGCTTCTACGAAAGAAACGCTATCGACGGAGTTATCAACAATCAGGGTCACGGCGCATATCCCTACCATTCGTGGGCAGGCGGAGCGAGGAACGATATAGAGTTCTTCCTCAACTTCGGACGCGAGGTAGAGATAGATAAGCTCGTGTTCTTCCTCAGAGCAGACTTCGCTCACGATGCCAAAACGGGAATACCGCACGATTCTTACTGGAAGAGTATCGACATTGAGTTTTCCGACGGCGAAGTGATACACGGAGAATTTGAGCTTGATAACACAGACCTCAATCCCAAAAATTCCGAGGGTAAGGTCGTGGCATTCGAGAAAAAGACCACAAAATCAATACGTTTATTCAATTTCACACAGGTTTCCGAGATACTCTCGTTTGCGGCGCTTTCGCAGATAGAGGTTTACGGTAACGTAATTAAGGAGGATTTAAGCAAAATGGAAGTAAGACAGGCAGCAAACGCAAAAGACGTAAAGTACTACACCACAGAGAGACTTCGTGAGGAGTTCCACATCGGAAGCCTTTTCACCAAGGACAACATAAGAATGGTATATAGCCATATCGACAGAATAATCACCGCGGGACTTATGCCAGTTCGTCAGGTCCTCAAGCTTGAGGCAGGCAAGGAGCTTGCGGCTCAGTATTTCCTTGAAAGACGTGAGATGGGCTGTATCAACATAGGCGGTAAGGGTATCATCACCGTTGACGGTGTTGAGTACGAGCTTAACCCCCGTGACGGTATATACGTAGGTATGGGCAATAAGGATATAACCTTCAAGAGCGTAGATGAGGAGAACCCCGCTAAGTTCTACGTAAGCTCCTGCCCCGCTCACACCACCTATCCTACCGTTAAGATAGACATAACCAAGGCTGCAAAGCGTCCCCTCGGTTCTGTTGAGCAGTGCAACAAGAGAGTTATAAACCAGTACATCCATCCCGCGGTTCTCAAAACCTGCCAGCTCTCTATGGGTCTTACCCAGCTTGACGAGGGATCTAACTGGAACACTATGCCCTGCCATACTCATGACAGACGTATGGAGGTCTATCTCTACCTCGATATGGGCGAGAATGACGTAGTATTCCACATGATGGGCGAGCCCACCCAGACCAGACACATCATAATGCACAACGAGGAAGCCGTTATATCTCCCTCTTGGTCTATCCATTCCGGAGTAGGAACCAAGAACTACTCCTTCATCTGGGCTATGTGCGGCGAAAACCAGGATTTCGACGATATGGACCACATCGAGACCAAGGATCTTCTGTAAAGTAAAGCCGATACGTTAATCGGTAAAAATATAAGCAAACGAAAGGAAAACACAAAATGAAAAATATGTTTGATCTGACCGGCAAGGTCGCTCTCGTAACCGGTGCTTCTTACGGTATCGGATTTGCTATCGCAACAGCTCTTGCTGATGCGGGTGCAACTATCGTTTTCAACGACATAAAGCAGGAGTTCGTTGATAAGGGACTTGCCGCTTACGAGGCGGCGGGCTACAAGGCTCACGGCTACGTATGCGACGTTACCGACGAGGCAGCTGTTGCCGAGTACATAGCAAAGGTAGAAAAGGAAGTAGGCGTAGTTGATATACTCGTAAACAATGCGGGTATCATCAAGAGAATACCTATGTGCGAGATGACCGCGGCGGAGTTCCGTCAGGTTATCGACGTTGACCTCAACGCGCCCTTTATTATGGCTAAGACAGTTATCCCCGCTATGATAAAGAAGGGCGGTGGAAAGATAATAAACATCTGCTCTATGATGAGTGAGCTTGGACGTGAGACCGTTTCCGCTTACGCTGCTGCTAAGGGCGGACTCAAAATGCTCACCAGAAACATTGCTTCCGAGTACGGCGAGTTCAACATTCAGTGTAACGGTATAGGCCCCGGATACATAGCAACTCCTCAGCCTGCACCTCTCCGTGAGATACAGCCTGACGGAAGCCGTCATCCGTTTGACCAGTTCCTCATCGCAAAGACTCCCGCTGCTCGTTGGGGTAATCCCGAGGATCTTTCCGGTCCCGCGGTATTCCTCGCGTCTGCGGCTTCCGACTTCGTAAACGGACATATCCTTTACGTTGACGGCGGAATACTTGCTTATATCGGTAAGCAGCCTAAGTAATTTCATTTGAGAAACGAAAGGATCTCGCTTATGTACGATAAGATCATAGCTGAAAATAAGGCTTGGATAGACGATATATTCGCAAAGCTTGATAAAAAGCTTTCGAGAACGGCTGTGAAAAGCAGAGACAAGATTCCTTACACGACGGTAAACGGCGAGCACGATGACAGAAGCAAAACTCCTCACGGTTGGACAAACGGCTTCTGGGGCGGACTTATGTGGCTTATGTACGAGGCTACGAAGAACGAGGATTACAAGCTGACCGCGCTCAGAAGCGAGGAGCTTGAAGATGCCGCGTTTAACGATGTTGATAAGCTTCATCATGACGTCGGCTTTATGTGGCACATAATGAGCGGCGCAAATTACAGACTTACAGGCGATTTAAAGGCAAGAAACAGAGATTTGTTCTGTGCTATGTCGCTTGCCTCGCGTTATGACGTCGGCGGCAACTATATCCGTTCATGGAACGGAGAGTGGCGCGGTGAGTCAAATGCGGGCTGGACTATCATCGACTGTATGATGAATATTCCGATGCTTCATTGGGCGTCAAAGGAGATAGACGATACGCGTTTCAGCAAGATAGCGGTGCGTTATGCCGATATGGCTATGCGCGATCACGTCCGTCCCGACGG
>JAZOVD010000102.1:0-18931 GCA_045658525.1 Eubacteriales bacterium | reverse complement strand
TGCACTCGTAAAAAGGGTGCATTCCAGAGTAGTTCTTTGCTTCTTTCTTTCAAGAAAGAAGATAAATCTATTCATATTCCTTTTGAATAAACGCAGCCGCAGTAGGATTGTCTGTAAAGACCGTACCGCTCGGAAAGCTCACAAGAACGGCGATAGCCGTTTTTCTTTTTGAAATCGGAAAAAAGATACGGTATCCCATAACTTTCGGCAAGCTCAGAACCGATAGTGTTCAACACCTCCGCGTTTTTGTGCGGACTTATCGAAAGAGTAGTCGTAAAATAGTCAAAACCGTTCTCTTTTGCGTACCTCGCGGCATATTCAAGTCTCAGACGGTAACACTTAAAGCAACGGCTTCCGCCCTCCGGTACACTTTCCAGTCCTTTTGCGATGTTTTCAAAGTCGCTTGGCGTGTAAGGTGCGGTGACTGCTCTTACGTTAATAGCCTCAGGCATCTCCGAGATCAAACGATCAAGCTCCTCGGAGCGGATAAAATACTCGCTTTCGGGTGAGATGTTCGGGTTATAATACAGCACGGTGATGTCAAAATAACTCGCAAGATATTCGAGAACGTAACTGGAACACGGAGCGCAGCACGCGTGGAGAAGCAGAGAGGGGCGTTTGACTTCTTTTACGATCGTGTCAAGCATTCCTTCAAGTATCTTTTGATAATTCTTTTTTTCCATTATATATCCGCTTCCTTTAAAAAGCTCTCTATCGCGGCAATGTAAGGCTCGCTGTTGGTCTTTACCACGTTATGACCGCCCTCGATGACCGCAAGAGCGGAGTTTTTAAATGAGCTTACTATATAATCCGTATGCTCAGGCTTTATAACGTCGTGGCTTCCGACTAAAACGAGCGTTGGTGCGTCGAAGTCGGAAAAGTCGTCCTTGGTGAGGCTCGGCTCTTTTACCATAAGAGAAAGCAGATCAAGCTCGTTTTTGAAATACTCGTTTTGGGGTGATTTTCTAAGCGACCTTTTTGCCTTTTTGTAAGACGACGTTATCCAGCGCAGATCCTTGTCTTTGAGACCTGCGGGAAACATATTGGCTCCGTTAAGCACAAGCGCGGCGACCATTTCAGGGTGATCTTTGGCAAATATCATAGCTATATTTCCGCCGTCGCTGTAACCAACAAGCACGGCTTTTTTTATGCCCATCTCATTCATAAATTCATACAGATCGTCGGCAAATCTCTTCAAAGTGAAAGAACCCTCACCCTTTGGTGTGCGTCCGTGACCTCTCGTATCAAGTGTTATAACTCTGCGTGATTTGGAAAAATGATCCACTACGTAAAAGAAGCTTGATGAATTACCGCCGTTTCCGTGTAAGAGTATCATAGGAGCAGGCTCGTTCTTCGGTCCGTTGTCGGTATAAAAAAGCTTAATGTCCATTAACTATCAGTACCGCCTTTCTTATCTTGAAAATATTATATCATCAAAAGCAGGCAAAGTCAATGAAATATTGTGCAAAATGAAGAAAATAAAAAAGTTAACTACTTAACTCTTGACATTGACAGCGCTTTGCGGTATAATGATCAACGTGTTGAAAATTAACCCGTTAACTATTTCATAGGAGGAAGAAATGGAAGAGCTTAAATACAGGGAAGCTGTGGGCAAGATGCTCAGAGTTACCCGACTTCACAAAAGCGTGATCGAAAAGCGTATAAGCGAGCTGGGGCTTCACAGAACTCAGCATATGCTTCTCAATTACCTTATGCGCAGCGACGGCGCGCCGTCTCAGAAGCAGATAGCCGAGAGCTTCAACGTTACCCCCGCGGCGATAGCGATGTCGCTTAAAAAAATGGAGAAGAACGGACTTATAGAGCGCCGTAGCTCCGAGACCGATAACCGTGTAAACGTCATAACGGTTAGCGAAAAGGGCAAGGAGCTTCTTGAAAGGACGCGTATGATATTTACGCAGATCGACGAAGCGATGTTTGACGGTGTTACTGATGAGGATTACGACGAAATGAAGCGTATTTTCGGAATCATGACCGATAACCTTTTGAACATAGGCGCGGTAGATGAGCCGAAATGCGGCTTCTGTAAGCAAAACGATAAGGAGAAGCAAAATGAAAAGGTGGACTAAATACATAAAACCGTATCTTCACTATTTTATACTCGGACCGCTGAGTATGATAGTTGAGGTAATAGGAGAGGTGCTGATGCCCCTGTATCTTGCCGAGGTCATAAACGGAGCGATAGCAGGTACGCTGACTACGGGCGAGAGCTTTGGCGTTATGGGTAAGATGATACTGACCGCCATTATGATGATGGTGGGCGGAGTAGGCGGAGCGTATTTCGGAGCAAAGGCGTCGGTAAACTTTGCAACTGACGTAAGAGCCGATCTTTACCGAAAGGTACAGCAGTTCAGCTTCGCAAATATAGACAAATTTTCGACAGGCTCGCTCGTTACGCGTCTGACTAACGACGTTACTCAGCTTCAAAACTTCGTTAATATGTTGCTTCGAATGATGCTCCGTTCTCCCGGAATGCTCATAGGCGGAGTTATTATGTCGATACGTCTCAGTCCGTCGCTTTCGATAGTTATGGCTGTAACGATACCGCTTCTGCTTATCGCGATAGTTTTTATAATTATGCGCGGTATGCCAAGATTTTCGAGAATGCAGACGAAAATAGATACGCTTAACTCGACTGTTCAGGAAAACATAACTAACGTTCGCGTCGTAAAATCCTTCGTTCGTGAGGAGTTTGAAACGGATAAGTTTGAAAACGCGAATAAAGGTCTTAAATCAGCGGGCATGTCGGCTATGAGGAATATGATCTTTATGCAGCCTGTACAGACGTTCTTTATGTACGTTACCACTATACTCGTTATATGGTTCGGAAGTAAGCTCGTAATAGATAACTTCGGTATAGAGGGTGCATTCAGCGTCGGTGAGCTTTCCTCGTTCATTACCTACGTAAGCCAGATACTTTTCTCGCTTATGATGGTAACGATGATGCTTATGGTGTCCTCTCGTGCTTTTGCTTCCGCAAAGAGAATATCCGAGGTCCTTTCCGAGGAGATAGATATCAAGGATTCGCCTGAGGCGCAGGCTGACGCTACCGTTGAGAACGGCAAGATAGAGTTTAAAAACGTTACCTACCGTTACTATAAAAATAACCCCGAACCCGTGCTTGACGGTATAGACCTTACGATAGAGGCAGGTCAGACGGTAGGTATTATCGGCTCTACCGGTTGCGGTAAAACGACGCTCGTATCACTTATTCCCCGTCTTTACGATACCGACGAGGGCGAGGTGCTTATAGACGGCAGAAACGTAAAGGATTATACCCTTTACAATCTCCGCGAGGGTGTTGGTATGGTTCTTCAAAAGAACGTTCTTTTCTCGGGAACTATCGAGGAAAATCTACGTTGGGGTGATGAAAACGCAAGTATGGAAGAAATGCAGGTGGCGGCAGAGAGCGCACAGGCGGATAAGTTCGTAAAGAACTTTACGAATGGTTATCAGACCGAGCTTGGACAGGGCGGAGTAAACGTTTCGGGCGGACAGAAGCAGAGACTTTGTATAGCCCGCGCGCTTCTTAAAAAGCCTAAGATAATAATACTTGACGATTCTACATCGGCTGTCGATACGGCGACCGAGGCTCAGATACGTAAGGCGTTCCGCGAGGAGCTTTCCGCATCTACCAAGATAATCATAGCTCAGAGAATATCGTCGGTAAAGGACGCCGATATGATAGTCGTTATGGATGACGGCAAGATAACAGGTGTCGGTACGCACGACGAGCTTCTGGCAAACAACGAGGAATATAAAGAGATCTATAATTCGCAGATCTCCGGAAAGGAGGAGAAATAATATGGCAAGAAGTTTGGAAGAACTCAAAAAGCAATATAACAGCTCCTCGAAGCACGGAAAGGGCGAGTCTATGCGAGGCGGTGGCCCCGGCAGCGGACGCGGACCCGGTCCGAGAGGTATGGGCGGAAAGCCTAAAAATATGAAAAAAACGATAGGCAGACTTCTTTCTTACGTTGGAAAGTACAAGGCATTGCTTTTTGTCGTACTCATATTTATGATGCTCAATACGGTTATGTCGCTTATCGGCGGTTATATGACAAGACCCATAATCAACCGTCTCAGTGAATACGTTGGTCTTACCGTTGATCAAAAAACCACCGCAAGTCCGATATATAAGGCGATGGATTCGGTCATAGAAGCGCTTAAAAACGGCGCGACCTCGCTCGTTTCGTCGATTGCGGGTAACGCCTACAACGAAAAAGCGACAGAGGTACTGTTCTATATCGCGTCTGCTCTCATAATACTTGCGTTGGTATATGCCTTTACGGTCGTAACCAACTATTTGCAGGCGAGAATAATGATGACTATCTCTCAAAATTCGATAGAGAAGATAAGAAATGACCTGTTCCGTAAGCTTCAAAAGCTTCCTGTGCGTTATTTTGACACACACCCTACGGGCGAGGTGATGTCACGCTTTACCAACGACGTTGACAACATCGACGTTATGCTCAATAACTCGCTCACTTCTATCGTTTCGGGCGTTATCTCGCTTGTGGGTACGCTCGTGTTTATGATAACCACTAATATATGGCTCACTCTCGTGACCGTGGTGTTCGTTCCGATATTTGCTATCGGCGGAGCTAAGATAGCGAAGGCTTCGAGAAAGTTCTATTCGGGTCAGCAGGCGGCTCTCGGTGCGGCTAACGGTTATATTGAGGAGACCGTAACGGGTCAAAAGGTCGTAAAGGTATTCAACCACGAGGAGACCTGCGCGGAGGAGTTCGAGACTCTTAACGAGGATCTGAGAGACAAACAGCTTAAAGCTCAGTTCTACGGCGGTATTATGGGTCCCATAATGCACAATACCAGCCTTATAAGCTACGCTGTAACGATAGGCGTAGGCGGAATACTTCTTTGTAAAAAACTGCTTGACCCGGGTGCGCTTTCTGTGTTTGCGGGTTACTCCAAGCAGTTCAGTATGCCTATAAATAACATATCTCAGCAGACGGCGGCTATCTTCTCCGCGCTTGCGGGCGCGGAACGAGTGTTTGCGGTAATGGATGAGACTCCCGAGCAGCCGGATCCCGATGACGTATTGGATATGAAAGAGATGAACGGTGACGTTGTATTTGAAAACGTTACGTTTGGTTATAATCCTGATAAGGTTATCCTTAAAAACATAAGCCTTTACGCGCATCCCGGACAAAAGATAGCGTTCGTTGGCTCTACGGGCGCGGGCAAGACGACGGTCACGAACCTGCTCAGCCGTTTCTACGATATAGATTCGGGAAGGATAACCGTTGACGGTGTTGATATAAAGAACATCAAGCGTGATTTTCTCAGAAGCAATATAGCTATGGTCCTTCAGGATACTCACCTGTTTACGGGAACGGTAATGGAGAATATACGCTACGGCAGACCCGATGCGACCGACGACGAGGTCATCGAGGCGGCAAAGACAGCAAGCGCCCATAGCTTTATAAAGCGTCTTGCTAACGGCTACGATACCGTTCTTGAAGGCGACGGCGCAAACCTTTCTCAGGGTCAAAGACAGCTTCTCAATATTGCCCGCGCGGCTCTTTCAAAAGCACCGATACTCGTTCTTGACGAAGCGACCTCGTCGGTCGATACGAGAACCGAGCGTCATATAGAGCACGGTATGGACAGACTTATGAAGAACAGAACTACGTTCGTAATAGCGCACAGACTTTCCACCGTTCGCAATTCAAACGCCATAATGGTTCTGGAAAAGGGCGAGATAATTGAACGCGGAACTCACGATCAGCTCCTTGAAATGAAGGGCAGATATTACGAGCTTTATACAGGTGTCCGTGAGCTTGACTGAATATTTTAAGAATATTTACCGCGTAAAGTAAAAACATTCATTTAAAGTTTATAAAAAAGTGCTATAATCATTCCATATCAATAATTCAGGGAGAACTACGCAAAGTGTTGGTTTTAGAAAACATCGTAAAGGAATACGTCACGGGCGATACTACTGTTCGGGCGCTTGATGACGTAACGCTTGCGTTCCGTAAGAACGAGTTTGTTTCAATACTCGGTCATTCGGGATGCGGAAAAACGACTATGCTTAATATTATCGGAGGGCTTGACAGATACACCTCCGGAGTTATGTCTATAAAGGGTGTTTCGACGGAAAAATATAAGGATAGCGATTGGGACGCGTACAGAAATCACTCGATAGGATTTGTGTTCCAAAGCTACAACCTCATACCTCATCAGACGGTGCTTTCTAACGTAGAGCTTGCGCTCACGCTTTCGGGAGTTTCGTCGGCTGAGCGCAAGAGGAGAGCAAAAGAGGTGCTTGCTAAGGTCGGACTTGCCGATCAGATGCACAAAAAGCCGAACCAGATGTCGGGCGGACAGATGCAGAGAGTCGCTATCGCGCGTGCTCTCATAAACGACCCCGAGATACTTCTTGCAGACGAGCCGACGGGTGCGCTCGATACCGAGACCTCGGTTCAGATAATGGACATTCTTAAAGAAATATCGCACGATAAACTCATTATAATGGTTACTCATAACCCCGAGCTTGCCGAGCAGTATTCCGACAGAATAATAAGGCTCAGCGACGGACGGGTCGTGGGCGATACCGCGCCGTATTCTCCCGAGGAGGTAAAAGAGGTAGTCTTTACCGAATGTGTCGAGGGAGACGACGGCGAGAAAAAGTCTCCGAAAAAGCAGAAAAAACCGTCGATGTCATTCTTCACCGCGCTTTCGCTTTCGCTTAACAACCTGCTTACTAAAAAGACGAGAACGTTTATGACGTCGTTTGCGGGCAGTATAGGCATAATAGGTATAGCGCTTATACTTTCGCTTTCAAACGGTATAACGGCTTATATAAACAAGGTACAAAGGGATACGCTTTCCTCATATCCTATCACTATCCAAAGGGAAGAGGTGGATATGAGCAGCATGATAGCTTCTCTTATGGGAAGCGGCGGCAATTCTCAGAACACGGGATTAAACGACAAGGTATATGTAAGCACAGTAACATACGACCTTATGCAGAGCATGCTCAATCCCGAGACCAGTACGAACAATCTCGTTGATTTCAAGAAATATCTTGAAACTGACGGACGTATAAAGGATCTTGCCTCGCTTATCCGTTACGGATATGATATAGATATAAACGCTTACATCGTTGATGGAACGAATTACGTTAAATCCGATATTGCGGCAATGTATCAGGAGATGGCGGGCAGTATGGGTATGACGTCGGGGGCGGCGTCCTCGCTTACCTCGTCGTTTTCATCATCGGGTATGACTATATGGCAGGAGATGCTGCCGCCGGAAACAGGCTCAAATGAGCTTATTCACGGAATGATAAAGGAGCAGTACGACCTCGTCGCGGGAAAGTGGCCCGAAAAGAAGAACGACGTAATGCTTGTCGTTACGGGTGACAACGAGATAAGCGATATGACGCTTTATTCTCTTGGTCTTGCCTCTGCTGAAAGTATGATGGAAACGATGATAGCGGCGATGAAGGGCGAGACGGTAGAGATGCCGGACAAGATGAGCTATGAGTATGACGAGCTTATCGGCATAAAGTACAAGATCATTCCGACGAGCGCATACTATAAGCAGAACGAGGACGGCGAGTGGATAAACGTAGCCGAAAGCGATAAAAAAGACGATCTTCGTTATATAGTCGGAGCGGGTCTTGACTGTGAGATAGTAGGTATAATTCGTCAGAACGACCAAACCTCGTCGGGAGTTCTCAGCGGTACTCTCGTTTACACCTCCGCACTTACCGATTACCTCATAGAAGAGACGGCAAAGAGTGAGATAGTAAAGGCTCAGCTTGCCGATCCCGATACCGATATTCTTACCGGACTTCCGTTCGTTCTTGACGACGAGGATAAGATAGCGGACGACCGCAAGGCTGCCGCGCTTAACGAATATCTTAACTCCGTTTCCGACACCAAAAAGGCGGAAATATACAGAAAGATACTCACTACGCCTACGGATGAATACGTTGAAAATACGCTCAACACCTATCTTTCAATGACAGGAATATCCGAAAGCTCAACGCTTGATGAGCTTAAAGCGTTTATAAAGACGCAAATGAGCGAGGGCGTTGACGAAGCGATGCTCGATATGTACCTTAACAGCTTCGATAACGCGTCTGATCTTTACGCATACATCGAAGAAACGATGATAACGATGATAGAGACTCAGTACGCTGAGCAGGCTGGTAAGCTGATAAGCGATATTGAAAATGCGCCAAGTGATTCCGAGCTTGACGCCGAGATGGTACGCGAGGTCATCAGACTTATGAACGCTACTACCAAGCGCGGACTTCTTAAAACAGTTCTCAGCTCTGAAATGGGCGAGCAAGCCGCGTCTGCCGCGGTCTTAGCTATGAGTGACGCCGAGGTAGCCCAGACGCTTGACAGTATGATGAAGATGTACGGAGCGAGTGGTGTTGATCGCGATTTGTACAAAGGTAATTCCGAAAATCCGTTTGGCGTAAACCTTATGGTAAGCGCGCAGAGCAAAAAGGATTATATAGTTTCTCTTTACGTTTCACGTACCGGACTCAGCGAGACGGTAATAAGAAGCGAAATAGATAATATGTATAATACAGATATGTCGGGA
Source organism: Eubacteriales bacterium (assembly GCA_045658525.1). Lineage (GTDB taxonomy): Bacteria > Bacillota > Clostridia > Oscillospirales > CAG-272 > SIG673. The sequence goes on along the minus strand of JAZOVD010000102.1, from coordinate 10,327 downwards.
TTCTATGCGTTGTTTGATAAAGAGGTCGAAAAGACCGCAAGAGAAAATTACGCGTCTAACGTAGCACCCACACAAAGTCAGACGGCGCTTGATAAAAAGGTCGCTAAGGCGTTTATGAGCGCGATAACGGGTTATACCGACGCTCAGCTTATAGAAATATATGACGCCTACGTTCCCACCGTTTCTTCCTCGACGTTTGCTGATAACTGCGAGCTTCTCGGAATAGCCAATAAGGACGACCCGACCTCGATTTCCATCTACGCAAAGAATTTTGAGGATAAACAGCGTATCTCCGACCTGATAAGCGAGTATAATGCCACTCAGACGGACGATAACAATAAAATATCCTATACCGACTACGTCGGAATGCTGTTCTCATCTATAACCAAGATAATAGACGCCATATCCTACGTTCTTATATTCTTCGTATCTATATCGCTCGTGGTATCGTCTATAATGATAGGAATAATAACTTATATCTCGGTTCTCGAAAGAACCAAGGAGATAGGAATACTCAGAGCTATGGGCGCGTCCAAGCGCGACGTTTCCAGAGTATTCAACGCCGAAACTCTCATTGTGGGCTTCGTTTCGGGTATGATAGGTATAATCGTAACGGTGCTTTTAAATATACCGATAGGCATAATAATAAAGCATCTGTCGGATATTTCGGGAATAGCGTCGCTTCCGATAGGCGGAGCGATAATACTTGTTGCGATAAGTATGGCACTTACGCTTATAGCAGGACTTATCCCGTCACGTATAGCCGCAAAGAAAGACCCTGTTGAAGCACTTCGTACAGAGTAAAAAGCAAAAGCCTCCCTTGTGCAGGAGGCTTTTACCGTAGGCAAAGACTGAGGGATTGCAGAGGAAAAAGTTGAGAAAAACAATCCCTCAGTCGCCTGTGGCGACAGCTCCCTTTACACAAGGGAGCTTTTCTTATTTTAGCACAAAGAAAAACCACTCGAAAATTTTCGAGTGGTTTTTGTTTATCAAATCACTTAGAGAGCGTTATGGTAAGCGTGCTGCCGTTTGCGGCTACGGCTCTGTCAACGGTTATAACTCCGCCTGAGAAGCTGAGACCGCTTACGTTAGCGGTTACGTTGATGTATTCAGCGTAATCACCGGAGAGGGTTATCGTGCCACCGTTCTGGTTGCCGGCGCCGTTGTGAGAGAAGTCCGCTATCGCTATCGTAACGGTGTTTCCTTCGGTCTTGGTGAGGACGTTACAAGCGAAATCGGTCTTAACACCGTTTATCTCGCCGCCCTTCCAGAAGGTGTATCCGACTGCTCCCGAGGACTTATCCTTTACAGCCTGAATAGAGTCGGTGTTGGAAAGGACCTCGTAACCGGGATTCTGAACGTATTCAAAGAATTGGTTCATATTAGTCTGAGCAGAGGGGAGTATAGCGTATTCGTAGGTGGAATCGGTAGGAAGCGAACCGTGGTCAAGCCATATCTCGACGAAGTTACCACCTGTTGTGCTGAGGAGCTTTGCTTTAAGAGTGTCGTTCTTTGCGGAGGGGATGTAGATTCCGCCGTATCTCATAGCCCAGATGTAATCAGAGGTTATTTCAACTTCCTTGTTGAAGGAAAGGAGTATGTCGTCGTCCTCGTTCGTGCTGGATATAAGAGCGTTACTGTTGTTGTAGAATATGTTCTCGACTATCGTTTCGATCGTCTGAATATCGGTTCCCGTAACACCCGTATCGGATATGGTGTTTGAGATGCCTGCTCCGAGAGCTACGATCTCGTTATCGAAGATGAATACAGACTTCTTAGCTCTGAGGTCGGAGGCGATCTCGTTATTGTTGTTTACAAAGTCGTTTGCGGATACCGCGAAGCTTCCGAGTGTCGCGAAGCCTGCGTTGGGGGTAACACCGTCAAATGTGTCGCCGTGAACCGGCTTTCTGGTTCTGGAGTCCGTAGTGATTCCGGGAAGTCGCTGCATATTAACGTGCTTCCAGTAATTTTCGTTTATTCTGTAATCGTCGGAGTAGATGGTGAGCATTCCGTCACCGGTGTACCAAGCACTACCGTTTACAGCTCCGTACAATTCCTCAACTACCTTTGAGTAGATCTTTTTGGTCTCGTATTTTGCGGAACGGAATGAGGAGAGCGAAAGTGCCATGCTGAAACCGTTTCCGTTTACGACGAGCTTATCGTTTTCGGCAAAGCCGTGAGCGCCGGTAGCTTTCAACGCCGTGATCTTCTTGCTCTTTACGATGTCCTGATATTCACATGCGCCGTAGCTGGTAAGATAAGTAGTGAACTCGGGGTTCTTGGATTCGCTGTAACCTTTTATTATCGATCTGATGTATGCAGCCTTTTCGCCGCCGAGCATATTAGCGAGAGCGATAAGCGAGGAGACTGCCTTTCCACCGAGGCGATCGGACTCTCCGAGGAGGTAGCCTGTCGTTCCTGCGGCGGGGACTCCGTTTTGGAGATTGGGGATTATAGAGTTTACAGCCCAGCTGTAAAGGTATTCGCCGATATTGAGCTCGGGAGCGAATTTAGCCTTGGTTCCGTTTACAGCGCTTGCTATCTCAACGAGAGAGGAGAAAGCGAAGAGTCCGTAAGAACCGACGGAGGCTACCTCGTTGTAAGCCTTGTATGAACCGTCAGCGTAAAGACCGTCGCCGCTCGAAACAACGTTGATCGCGTTTACAAGATACGTTGATATGATCTTGTTTATTCTTGCGTTATCCTTCTGGATAGCCGCAGAAGCGAGACAAAGGTATGAGGTGCGAACGAGATCAACAGCCGTTCCCATAGGAGCGGTAAACTTTATATCTACGATCTCAAGGTAAGTCTTGCAGGTCTTTCTGCTGAGCTTATGCGAATCTGAGAGTATAAGAAGCGTTCTGACGAGATAGTCAGCGATTTCGGTCTTTTCGAAAAGAGTTTTGTCAGATTCTCCGTTGTTCATGGCGGAAAGACCGTAAACCTCTTCGTATCCGAATTTAAGGGCTTCCTTTGCTGTGGAAAGGGCGGAACCCTTGTGGTAGTAGGCAGAACCCTTTGTAGCCCAAGCAAGTGTGAGCTTGTATATATTTTTGTAATGATTGATAGCCGGAGAGTCTCCGTTGGTTATGGTATCGATTGACCAAGTGCCCTCGTAATATGTATCGTATGCGAGCTTAGCCTCGGCATCGAGGTTTTCTAAGAAATTTACCGTGCTGTCATACTTCTTGTCAAGGCTCTTGTCTCCGATCATAAGATCCGCGAGTCTGTCCGAGACCTTTCCGCTTACGTTGCCGCAGCCGAGCATCCAGAAGGGCAGCATAGTGAGTGCCAGAATAACGGCAACTACTTTTACCATGCGATTGATTTTCATTTGGTTTTCGCTCTCCTTTTTATTGTTTATTGGAAATTGTTTGACGGTTTATCGATAGGCGCACAAAAAACACCTGAGGATACCGCCACTTAATTTAGATTATATTATATTTCCTCTAAAAATGGTTGAACAGAATGTTAACAATTTCGTAAATGGCAGAGTTTTTATTTTATATGCGAAATCCTTTCGGCGTATCCCACAAATGATTAAATGTTTTTTTGTGCAAGCTGCTATTTTTTCGACTTAATAATTATGTTACAATTTAAAGATTGCTTTTTTTTATTAAATATGATATAATTATGGCAAGTTGTAATTTCCGCAAAGAAAGGAATGATTTTTTTGAAAAAGGCAATATCACTGTTGCTTGTGTTTGCGACTCTGCTTGGTTGCTGTACTCTTATGTTATCCTGTAAGCCTAAGGATAAGGACGGAAGCGGCAATAACGGAGCCACTCTTAACTACGGCGGGGAGGCAGTGGTCGATTTCGCTAACGTTGCGAATATTACCGGTGCAGGTCTTTCGGTAAAGACCGATGACGTCAAAACTTCCGCAAGCGCCGGAAGCTGGGATCTCGGTTCAAAGAAGACCGTAGAGTTCCCCCTCGCTAAGAACGATCTTTCGTCTTATAAGGAAATAAGCGTATGGATCAATAACAAGTCGAGTAAGGACGTTAAGTTTGTATTCAAGCTTATGAGTGATAACGGTTCCACTAACGAAAAGGACTGCTATCAGACGACTGTTACGATACATCCGGGCTGGCACGAGTACAAGTTCCCGTTCTCGGAGCTTGATGAGGGTACGTCCAAGCCTATTGGATTTGATTCCGTTACCTCGATCGTATTCGACGCGGGCGCGCTTTCGAGCTCCGGAAACGCCGAGCTTATCGTTGACAGCGTTTACGGAAAGTTCCAGAAGACCGGTACACTTGATATACTGAACGGTTTTAAGACTCTTGACCACAAGGATCTTAATGGAAACCGTAAAAAAGATGACTACATAACTTTTGAATACGCCGAGCTTGCTAACGCGCTTTGCTTCTACGAGGATTCTACGGCGTACCTTTACAACCAACTCCGTTACGTTCTCAGCGAAAGCAATTCGAGAATAGCCGTTACCGCTGATACCAAGACTACTTACATACCGGTATCTGTGGTTGCTCAGCACAGAGGCGCTACCGAATTAGTAGCGAGCGCGGAAAAGGTATCCTTTAAATATAATGGCAATTCCTACGAGTTTACGGCAGACTCCAATATACAGGTAGTCGGTACGGCTCTCGGTATAGCTCCGGGTCAGACCATCAATACAAAGCCTATGGTCATAGGTGATTACATAATGATCCCGATGGAGAAGTGTGCCGAGATATTCGGTTACCAGCTTTTCTACGATAAGATGGGACTCGTTATACTTTCCGATAAGGCTGATATTTACGACAGCACGGATGATTACGATAAAATATATAACCTTATCGAGAAGATAGCTTACAGCATCAGAACGGGCGAAGAGCTTGTAGCGGATATGAACACGCTTTATCCCGAGGATACGCACACCCGTATCCTGCTTAATCAGTCTGATTTCGACAGACTTAAAAAGCTCAAAGAGACCGATCCCGTATATTCGATCTGGTTCAGAAGATTTGAGGAAGCGCACGGTAAGAAATCTGTTACTTATACGGCGGCTATGCCTAAGTTTGAGCTTGGTGACGGATACCGACTTCTCGAAATGTCGCGTGACGTTATGAACAGACTTATCAGACTTTCATTCCTTTACAAGATGACGGATGACGAGGATTACGCGGATAAGGTTTACGATATAATGTACGCTTCCATAACACGCTTCCAGGATCCCGTTACCGGTGCGCAGAGCTGGCACCCCGAGCACTTCCTTGATACGGGAGAGCTTATGTACGGTTACTCCATCGGTTACGACTGGTGTTATGATACGTTCGATGACGAACAGCGTCAGAAGCTTGAAGACGGCATAATAGAGGTCGGATTTGGCGCGGCGCTGGGTACGGGAGCAGTTGCTAAGTGGTGGAACGATCCCGAAAACCTCAACAAGTATAATGAAGAGCTTGCCTTAGCGGAGAAGGACGCGTACAGCGGATATACGTTCTCTCAGGGCTGTGCGCCTTATAACATAGGTGTTTATACAGGTATTGGTGCAAGTGAAAACAAGTACAAGAAGTTTGATTTCAACCGTACTAACTGGATCAACAACTGGAGCGCGGTATGTAACGGCGGTATAACCGCTATGGCGCTTGCGTTCGCAAACGCAGGTTATAACGAGGAAACAAAAGAGTTCTTCAGTACGTATTCTAAATATCTTCTCGACGGAGTTCTTTTCTGCTTCCACTATTCGCTTGAAGAAAGCTACGCGACCGACGGTGGTTATCCCGAAGGACCCGGTTACTGGTCTTACGGTACGACCTACACTACTGTAATATTTGCCGCACTTGAATCTGCTACGGGCGCGAGCGAGGGTATGACAGAGGCTCCCGGCTTCCGTGAATCCTTCTACTACGTTAACGCTATCGGTTCTCTTGAAAAGGGTATCTGGAACTACCACGACTCGGGTGTCGGACGTCCTGATACGGGACTCTTCTTCTGGTTCGCTGAAAGAACCGGCGATACCGCGATAGGTAAAATAAGGTATCAGATACTTGCTGACGGTTATAACGGTCCAAACTTCTGGGATATGATGTGGTACAATCCCGATAACCTTACTTCTGATAAGGAGCTTCCTCTTGACTACATCTATCACGGCATAGATACCGTAGTATTCCGTTCCGATTGGTCGAACAACTCCCTTTTCTGTGGACTTCACGGCGGAGCTAACGCGGCATCGCACGGACAGCTCGATATAGGTAACTTCATACTTGAATACGGCGGAACAAGATTCTTTGTTGACCTTGGATCAGACGAGTATAACCTTGTTGCTTACGGTAAAAAGAATCAGGTAACGTACTTTGAGCATCCGTACCGTTATTGGTTCTACCGAATGAAGGCGGAGGGTCATAATACGCTGGTCATCAACCCGATGAAGGTCGATACTGCCAATACGACCAAAGGTGATGCGGCACAGTCTGTAATCAAGACAAAGGATGGCGTACAGTATAAGAACTACGACCAGCGCTATTCTGCGGTAGCGGATATTATAAGATTTGAGTCTAACGCTAAATCCGCGCTTGCGGTAATAGACTTCGGTCCTGCGTACATAGAGACGATGGCAGGTGGCGGAGTTCGCGGAATGTACGTTGCGGACGATCGTTCTACCGTTATAATTCAGGACGAGTTGAGTCTTAGTAAGCCCACCGATGAGGAAAAGGGTCATACTATCTACTGGATGGCTCACACCGAGAATGCGGAGATAAAGCTTTCCGATGACAAGAAGTCCGCTATCATAACGATAGACGGAAAGAGCCTTAGTGTTTCGGTAGTACTTCCCGAGGGAAGCGATCTCGAATACGAGTTTGGCTTCGGTCAGGCTAACTACCTCAAAGAGACAGGACTTGTTACCCAGACCGGTTCCGGCGGAGCTAACAAGGGTGAGTATTCACGTCAGGGCTACCAGAGACTTTACATCAAATCTACCGGCGTAGGCAGAGATTATAAGATCGCTGTCGTATGCAGACTTCTTTCCGATGGACCTTATCAGTACACGTGGACTGATATTAAGGACTGGAAGTTAGAGGACTAATAAACTAAAATATCAGATCCCCGAGCTACTTTTGTGGTTTGGGGATCTGTTATTAATAAAAATACGTAAAATTACAAAGAAATTCAGAAAACCCCTTGACAAATAGGGGCGAAAGTGCTAAAATGTGTGTAAAGGCTGAGACCGAAAAGAAGTAGCATAAAAATAAGCTTTCAGAGAGTCGTCGGTTGGTGAAAGACGGTAAGTGGATTTTATGTGAATACATTTTGTGAGCCGTGGACTGAAATAATATTAGGTCTTACCGGGTTCGCCCGTTAAAGCGATAGAGCATTAGCATATGCAGTGCTCGTGGAGGTCATTTTCGCGAGGAAATGATAAACTGAGGTGGTACCGCGGAATTTTTCCGTCCTCTGTTCATACGGAGGACGGCTTTTTTATTGCCATTTGCCGGTTCTTCGCAAATTATAAAAAGAAAGGGTGATTTTAAAATGGCAACATCAGCTATCGCAATAACGGCAGTTCTTCTCGTAGTTTTCTTTGCTACGATGATAGGTATCGGCGTATATTGCAGTAAACACGCAAACTCGGTAAACGGGTTCGTTCTCGGAGGACGTAACGTAGGTCCGTGGCTTACGGCTTTCGCATACGGAACATCGTATTTCTCGGCGGTCATATTCGTAGGTTACGCAGGGCAGTTCGGTTGGAACTTCGGACTTGCGTCAACGTGGATAGGACTTGGAAACGCATTCATAGGCTCGCTTCTCGCTTGGGTCGTGCTCGGAAGAAGAACACGTCTTATGACACAGCATATTTCCAGCAAAACTATGCCTGATTTCTTTTCAAAGCGTTACGGCTCGGAAAAATTGAAGGTAGCGGCATCGTTTATAGTGTTCCTGTTCCTTATACCTTACACCGCGTCACTTTACAACGGTCTTTCCAGCCTCTTTGATATAGCGTTCGGACTTCCTTACTGGATATGTATAGTCGTTATGGCGGCTCTTACCTGTGTGTACGTTCTGTTCGGCGGATATATGGCTACGGCTGTAAACGATTTTATTCAGGGTATAATAATGCTTGGCGGTATAATAGCCGTTATAGCGGCTGTCCTCGTTGATAACGGCGGACTCGGTGAGGCTGTAAAGAACCTTTCGCAGATAGCATCTCCCTATCCCGAAAGCGCGGGTCAGGCGGGCGCGTTTGCTTCCTTCTTCGGAGCGCAGCCGTTCTACCTTCTTATAGTAGTTCTCCTTACCTCGCTCGGTACTTGGGGACTTCCTCAGATGGTCGGTAAGTTCTACTCCATAAAGAACGAGGACGCGATCAAAAAGGGAACTATTATCTCGACTTTGTTCGCTGTAATAGTAGCGGGTGGATGTTACTTCATAGGCGGATTTGGCAGACTTTACATATCCGACCCCAACAATACGTTCAATAAATTCGATACCATCGTTCCTACGATACTTTCATCGCTTCCCGATATTATAATAGGAATAGTTATAATACTCGTTCTTGCGGCATCAATGTCAACGCTTTCCTCGCTCGTGCTTACCTCGTCGTCAACGCTTACGCTTGACGTTATAAGCCCTATTCGCAAGAGGAAAAATGAGGAAAAGGTAACTCAGAAGAGTGAGCTTTTCATACTCCGTGTATTCGTCGTGTTCTTCGTTGCGATCTCTGCTATCATAGCGATAGTCAAGGACGCAAACCCCGGATTTACGTTTATCGCTCAGATGATGGGCGTTTCGTGGGGCGCGCTTGCGGGTGCGTTTATCGCTCCGTTTATGTACGGCTTATACAGTAAGCGCATAACCCGCGCCTCGTGCTGGGTAAGCTTCGCGTTCGGTTGCGGAATGGCAATAGTACAGCTCGTGCTGATGTTTACGGGTACTACGCTTACAGGTGTTCTTGGACTTATTTTCAAGAACTCGCTCTACTCAGGCGTATTTGCTATGGTCGGAAGTATGATACTCGTTCCGATAGTCAGCCTGTTTACTCCTAAGTGCGATGAAAAGACCGTTGACGAGATATTCACTTGTTACGATAAGGAGGTAACGGTCAGCGTTACCGACACTCTCGGAGAGTAAAAAAATTAAAAACGCCGATGAAAATCGGCGTTTTTGTATTATCGTATTGACTAAACTCCCAAATAGTGCTACAATATAAATGTAATATATTAAGGAGCGTATTTTGACGATGTCAAATATTTATACCTCAGTAGATCAGCTTATAGGAAGAACACCATTGCTCGAACTCAGTAATACCGAAAAATCACTCGGTTTAAAGGCTAAAATACTTGCAAAGCTTGAATATTTCAACCCCGCAGGCTCGGTCAAGGACAGAGTTGCCAAATGTATGATAGACGAAGCGGAAAAGGCGGGTAAGATAACGGAAAATACCGTTATAATCGAACCTACGTCTGGCAATACGGGTATAGGACTTGCTTCCGTCGCGGCGGCGAGGGGATATAAGGTCATAATAGTAATGCCCGATACGATGTCGCTTGAACGCAGACAGATAATGCAGGCGTACGGCGCACAGCTCGTGCTTTCGGACGGCAAGCTCGGAATGTCGGGCGCGATAGCCAAGGCAGAGGAGCTTGCTAAAACCATACCAGATAGCTTCATTGCGGGTCAGTTCGTAAACCCCGCAAACCCCAAAGCTCATTTTGATACCACAGGCCCTGAGATATGGAGCGACACCGACGGAAAGGTCGATATTTTCGTTGCCTGCGCGGGAACGGGCGGAACGGTCACGGGAACGGGCAGTTATCTGAAAACGAAGAACAAAAACGTAAAGGTAGTCGCGGTAGAGCCTGCAAGCTCTGCGGTGCTTTCGGGCGGTAAGGCTGGCGCGCATAAGATACAAGGAATAGGCGCGGGCTTCGTTCCCGAGGTGCTTGATACGGGCGTTTACGACGAGGTTATTACCGTAAGTAACGAGGACGCATACGAAACGAGCCGACTTCTTGGCAGAAGCGAGGGCATACTCGTTGGAATATCGTCGGGCGCGGCGGTGTGTGCGGCGATAGAGCTTGCGAAACGCCCCGAAAACGCTGGAAAGAATATAGTCGTTATACTTCCCGACACGGGGGAGAGATACCTTTCGACCGAGGGCCTGTTTTAAATATTTAAAGGAGCAGAAATATCTGCTCCTTTTTCGTTTTGTGTAACATCAACCACCAGCACTGCTGGTGGTTGATGTTACACAAAACGAAAAATCCTTCCCGACAAGGGAAGGATTTTTTACTATACATTTTTCGTTACATCCTCTAAGGCTTTCAAAATAGACAGCTTTCCGCTCTCGAAGGTAAGCGCGCCCTGCATAAACGCCGTATAAGGC
>JAZOVD010000101.1:0-2194 GCA_045658525.1 Eubacteriales bacterium | reverse complement strand
AAAAATCCGATTCATATATTAGCGGTGACAAAAGGATCAAATTTACTAAAAAGACCAACGGTAACGGCGAACTGTTTACCGTGCACGGAAAGAACAGCAAGTTAAGTTTGGCGTTGATCGGTGCAAACAAAAAGATATACGCTACTGTTAATGACTGTGATCAAGCGGATTTCACTCCCGAAGCAGAGGGCATTTTTAAAATGATAACGCTTGACAATCTGTCTGCTACTATTATTTATCGCGATATTTTAGAAAATACAGATATTGAGTATGAGCTAAACGCGGGAAATATCAAGGAAAATATAATTGTTAAGAGCAAAGGCAATTCATACAGCTATACTTTTGCACTATCTCTCAACAATTTGACTGCATCGCAAAATTCGGACGGATCGATAAGCATAAAAGACCTGTCAACCGGAGAGACTGAGTATATTATCCCATCTCCGTTTATGTATGATGAAAACGGCAAATACTCCGATAAGGTTAGCATGTTGCTCTCGTCTGGTAACGAAACTGGAAAATATATCTTGACGATTAGTGCAGATGCGGATTGGATAAACAGCGAAGACCGGACTTTCCCCGTAACTATAGATCCACCGTTGGTGTCGGTAAATTCTATAGACTGTACATATATTAATCCGCAAGCTCCGAATGAAAATTACGGTTCATCAACATCTGCAACTTTCACTTCCGGAACGCGGATATATTGGAAAACAACCTCGCTTCCGCAGATACCTGCAGCTGCATATATAACCGATGCAAGCTTTAGGGTAACGGCAAATATCGGCGGATATAGTTCGGGATACGTTGGTGCTTATAAAGTTGAGCGTAATTGGAGCGAGAGTACCCTTACTTATGCGCTTTATAATTCAAGTGGTCACGGCACAACAAGTACGGATTTTGTTGACTTCGTATATATGGACGGTGAGCGCGAAATTTTGCATAATTCCGATTATATTTTCAATGTTACCCCGATAGTTAAGGACTGGTATGTGGGTGAAAATAACGGATTGGCGATCATGGCACTTCCAAATCACACCTTTGAAGGAACCACAACGGTTTATACCGACGATTATTATACACCAAGCAATCAACCTACTCTCACGGTTTCATACCGCGATATGAGGGGGCTCGAAAGCTATTGGGCTGCCGTAGGACAGGATGCGGGTTTTGCCGGTACTGGTGCTGTAAACCTTGCATCGGGCAATCTCACGTTTTCGCTTCCTACACTGACAACAACTGATTCGCTTTTGCCGATAGCTGTGTCGCTGGTTTATAATTCAGCAAATACACAGGGTAATACCTATCTAGCTAATGGATTTATATTAAATATCAGCGAAAAGATAACGAACGAGAGCTTTATTGGAGAGGGCGGTATTTCGAAAACCTATTATAAATGGCGCGACGGCGACGGAACAGAGCATTGGTTTATTCCTACAGGCGAGGATGGCGTTTTCTTAGACGAAGACGGACTTATGCTTACTCTTGATGTTACATCGTCCGGATTTACTCTGACGGATGACTCAAATAACGTTCGGGTTTTCAATTCTGACGGTTATTTAACGGGATTGATCGATAAGATCGGAAATCGCGTTGACATTTCGCTTTCGGAAAATTCAGACAAACCTACGGCAATATCTTTGACACCCAAGGAAAAGATTTCAACAGAGCAGCTTGTTTTCGGATATAGTGGCGGTAAGTTGAATCTTGTAAGAAATCCCGCATCGGGAGAAGCGGTCATAGTAAGATATGCTAACGGAGCTATTTCATCTTTGCTCCGCGCCCATAGCCCATCTAATGCTGCAAACGCATCGGAATGGGCAAACTTTGCGGCAAGCAGTTCGACTGTTGGAACGTCGAAAATAAGCGTTGATGCTGTAGCATCATACACATATGACAGCGAAGGGCGAATGACGGGCATTATCAACGGGCTTACAAATTACAGTCTTGCATATACATACGATACGGCAGGGCATGTCATTTCCGTGTCGGAGGTGGCAAACGGAGAGCCCGGTCAGACCGTGGGCTTCGCATACGGAACCGAGAACACTGTGGTTTTCACCTCGGGTGGCGATGACATATACGGCAATGCCGATGATACCAAAACAACGTACGTGCACGATACATACGGAAGAACTGTAAGCGTATACTCCACCGATAGGGAGGGCGCTGTTCTTTACGGTGCAGAGAGCGC
>JAZOVD010000100.1:0-6917 GCA_045658525.1 Eubacteriales bacterium | reverse complement strand
TTTCCCCCCCCGATAGGAGAAAAAAACATAAAACACAAAACCACAGGGGGGTGTTGTACCCGCCCCCGTTTGTTATTGTTGCTATTTTCACAATCACGTAAGCGTTCGATATATATTTTTTCTGTTATATGTAACAATTGACATCGGGGTATAAATATGATATAATTGTATCAAATGAGACAGTTTGGAGTAAAATATTGAGTATGAACAAGCGTAAGAATATGAATGACATACTTAAAGCTATACCGCTGTTTTCAAAGCTTGACGGTAGCTCGCTCGCATCACTTTGCGACGGAGCGGAAAGCGCGGAGTTTATTTCAGGTGAGACGGTCATATCTCCGTCGGGAAAAGCTTGTGTGACGGTCATTGTTAAGGGAAGCGCGTCGGTGATGAAGCCGATAGGCGAAAAGGAGCTTCTTATGCGAGTAATCTCGGAGGGAAGCGTTACCGGTGTTGCGTCGCTTTTTGACGACGGTCTTAACCCTGTATCCGTTTTGAAGGCTAATACGTCTCTTTCTGCCGTATTTATACTTAAAGAACGTATAATAGCTCTTATAAAGACAAACGGTGAATTTGCCGAGAGCTACGCCCGTTTTCTTACTTCAAGGATACGTTATCTTAACAGCAGGATAAAGGCTTATACGTCGGGTAGCGCGGAGGCGAAGCTCGCGTTTCAACTTCTGCTTTCGGATGAAAACCGCACGGGAAAAGCCGCTTTGGGTGTTTCGCTTACTAAGCTCGCTGAGCTTCTTGACATAGGCAGAGCGTCACTTTACAGAGCGATAGATATGCTTTCTGAAAAGAAGGTAATACAAAAACAAGGTCGGGAAATACTTATAACCGACAGAAAAACACTTGAAAACATAGCTAACGGAATGTAAGCGTTGTAAATAATTAAACCGAAAGGAAAAAGAATATGAAAAACATTAAAAGATTACTTCTTCTCATTATGTGCGCCGTGATGATATTCACGGTAGTCGCTTGTCAGAAGCCCGAGGATCCGAATAACGGAGACGATGGTGACGGAGACGAAAATGAAACCGAATACGCGGAAATAAGTATAGGTGTTCTTAAAGGCGCGACGGGTATGGGTGCGGTCAAGCTCGCGGAGGACGCGGCAAACGACACGGTGACCGGTAATTACGATATAACGTTCTATGAGACCGCCGCCGTAAAGGTGCTTACCGCGGATATTCTCAACGGTACTGTCGATATAGCCGCGCTTCCCGTAAACGCGGGTGCTACGCTCTTCAACAAGAGCAACGGTAAGGTGATGGTGCTTGCGGCGAACGCTCTCGGCGTTCTTTCGATAGTCGGAATGGATTCTCTTAACTCTGTCGCAGATCTTGCAGGTAAGACGATCCATACCACGGGTCAGGCAAGTACTCCCGAGTATATACTCAATTATATACTTGGAAAATACGAGCTTTACGCGGATGCGGTAGAGATCAAATACTATGCTGACGGCGGTAAGGCACTCGCGGGACTTAAAAAGGACATCTCCGAGGGCAAGACCGACAGCGTAGCGATGCTTCCCGAGCCTGCTACCACGTCGGCTCTCGCAAACAATCCCGATCTTAAAGTAGTTTTCGACGTTACCGCTGAATGGGATAAGATTTCTGATACAAAGCTTATTCAGGGCTGTCTCGTTGTAAATAAGGACGTTTTGGACGCGCACCCCGAGGAGGTCAAAAACTTCCTTTCCGAGTATGCCACGTCTATCAACTGGATAGGACAGAACAAGACCGAAGCGGCTTCGCTTATGGTAAAACACGGACTTATGGATAACGCCGAGCTTGCGGAGCAGTCTATACCGAGAGCCAATATAGTTTGTATGGTTGGAAGCGAGATGAAAAACGCGGTAAGCGATATGCTTAAAGTGCTTTATAATGCTGACAATACGTCGGTAGGCGGAAAGCTCCCGACGGATGAATATTACTATGTTGCGGAGTGAATTTAGCCACGAACCCATAAAAAACGGAAAAGTTATCGCACGCCGCGCCCTTAAAACAGGTGCGGCTTATGCGTTTACGGTGTTTGTTTGGATATTTTTATGGTGGGTAGCGGCAAAAAGGATAGGTATAGAGCTGATACTTCCGACACCTATGGCGGTGCTTAAAGCTCTCGGAAAGCTTTGTACTGAAAAAGGATTTTTTGGGTCTGTATTTTTTTCTATGCTCCGAATACTCGGTGGATTTGCCGTCGGAGCGTTGGTCGGAACGGTGCTTGCTGTATTTGCGTACCTTTTTTCTGCCGTTAAGATATTCCTTGCGCCGATGCTTAAAGTTATTCGCGCGACCCCCGTTGCCTCATTTATACTTATAGCGATACTTTGGCTTCCGTCCGATACGGTTCCGGCTTTTATAGCACTTCTTATGGTCGTTCCGATAGTTTACGGTAACGTATTTGCCGCTTTGGACGGAACTGACGTACAGCTTAGCGAAATGACGTCTGTGTACGGCTTTAACCTGCCGCAAAAGCTGATGTATCTGTATATTCCTACGTTGCTTCCGTATCTTGGGGCGGCTTGCAAGACCTCGCTCGGACTTGCGTGGAAATCCGGTATAGCTGCTGAGGTGCTTTGTGTTACAAAGGATTCGATAGGAGAGGGGCTTTATCTCTCGAATATATATTTGGAGACCTCGGAGCTGTTTGCGTGGACGGTAACGGTCGTTTTGATGAGCGTTATGCTTGAATATGCGGCGTTCGGGGTTGCCGCGATCATAAAAAGGAGGAAAAGCGATGGACGGAATAAGAGTCGAGAAGATATATAAAAGCTACGGCGAAAAGCAGGTTCTGAGCAATCTTTCCTTTTTTATGGAATACGGTGGAGTTTACCGCATTATCGGCGGTTCGGGGTGCGGTAAAACAACGCTTCTCCGTCTTATCTGCGGTCTGGAAAAGCCTGATAGCGGTATCATAACGGGCGCAAAGCGTGAGGATATATCCTATCTTTTCCAGGAGGACAGACTTCTTCCGTGGCTCAGCGCCGTAAAGAACGTTGAAATAGCTTCAAGGGATAAAAACAGACGCGCTCTTGCCGAAAAACTGCTATCTGAGCTTGGTCTTGATAAGGAAAAGGATCTTCGTCTGCTTCCGTCGGAGCTTTCGGGCGGAATGAGCCGCAGGGTGGCTATCGCCAGAGCCTTGATAAGAGATGCCAAAATACTCATACTTGACGAGGCGCTTCGCGGTCTTGATGACGAAAATAGAGCGAGATGCGCCGAGGTCATAGGGCGTTACAGTAAAGGAAAAACCGTTATATTCGTCACTCACGGAGATATGACGGAATATAACGGTATATTTGGAAGCTGTAAAGAGATAAGCCCCGTTGCCTGATATTTACTCTGTCGGAGAGGTGTAATACCGTATTACTCTTGCGAGATATAAGGCCGGAATGCTTAAGACGACCCATATAAGAGAGAACTGCGGACATATCTGTCCGAGCAGATTGAATCTGAGTTCAGAGTAGTCCCATACTCCAAGCCCCATAAAGAGGTTCAGTATGATGCCCGCGACAAGCTCTGTCGCGCTTATGATAAGACCGCCTATCAGAGCTTTGGGGATAAGTCCAAGCTCGCTGAACGCGTTATCGGCAAGGTCTATGAGCAAAAGACATAACCCGCCGACGGCGAACATACTTATATGGCTGTATCCTCGGAACAATATCTCTATCAGCACGTAAACGCTTCCGCCTGCAAGTATAAGAGAAGCGTAGGTCAAGGTCTTTTTAATGCTGTCTGACATACGTTGTTCCTTTCGTATATAACGAAGGTAAAATAAAATGCCACTGGCACCGCTTTTTTTAAAGGAGACGGGGGGTTTATTCGTTTAATGTTAAAGCATTATCAAGGTGCAGAGGATAAATGCGGAAAAAGAGGATAACGCTCCAAAGAAAAGCTCTCCGTGTGTGTGGCGCGAAAGTCTGACCGACGACCAGATAACTCCTGCGCAGACCGCCGCGCACGGAAAGAGCCATTGCCAGCCGAGGAAATATATGGCGGGGAGCATAGGTCCGAACGTTCCGCAGGCGTGACCGCTGGCGCGTATTTTCAGTATCTTGTTGAAAAACGTTAGAATGATCACGGAGACAAGATAAGTTACAAACAGGGTTTTGTATTCGGCGGAAACTCCCATAGCATAGGCGTAGATAACGCCGAGCGGATAACCGATGATGCTTGTAACGAACGCAAGTGATCTCTGACCGTCGCGTCCGCGAGCCTTTACAGACGGTATGAGTGTTGATAATGGGTAAGCGGATGCGGGAATGAGCGCGAGAAATATTATTCCGAACGCAAGCTCGTGACCGCTATTTATTATTCCGATACCCGAAATATATAAAATAGAAAGCAGAAGCGAGACGAGGACCGGTGGGATAGTTGCTATTCTAAAACCTTTTGCGAGCTTTTCAGTCATTTCTTGTCTCCCCGAAGAAGAACAGCGCGACAGTGCCGGGACCTGTGTGGCTTCCTATCGTTGTTCCGATGCTGTTTATCATTACCTTGCCGTTAAGCTTGGGGAATCTTTCCTCAATAAGATCGGCTACCGCGCGTGCGTCGTCCATACACATAGAGTTTGAAATGAAGCATTTGCCGTTATAATCGGTGCCGTTTTCAGCGCATTCCGCCATTTTTTCGACTATGCGCTTTATTACCGCGCCCTTGGTACGTATCTTTTCTCTCGGAATGAGCTTTCCTTCCTTGTTTACGTTGAGCAGGGGGCATATCTTTAAAAGTGTTCCAAACCAGCCGGCAGCCTTTGAGATGCGTCCGCCTTTTACGAAATAGGTAAGGTCGGTAGCAAAGAACCAGTGGTGCAAATGCAGGCGGGTTTCTTCTATCCATTTAGCTATATCCTCGGCACTTGCGCCCGCATCGCGCATATCCGCCGCCTTATCGACGAGCAGACCAAATCCCGACGAAGCGGCAAGTGTATCTACTATATAGATCTTTCTTTCGGGATATTTTTCCTTTAACTCGTCACGTGCGGCACAGGCGGAGTTATAAACTCCTGAAAGTCCCGACGAAAGAGCGAGGTGGACTATATCAAGTCCTTTTTCAAGAAACGGTGTGAAGTAGTCGCAGAACTCACCTACGTTTACCTGAGAGGTCGAGGTTTCCGCGCCCTTTTCCATCTCCTTATAAAAGTCATCGAACGACATAGTCTGTCCGAGGTCATCGGGATAGAGCTTTCCGTTTAACATATAATGAAAGCATATATAGTTTACGTCTCTTTTCTCAAAATACTCCTTTGGCATATCCGCGGTGGAGCAGCAGCTTAAAATGTAATTACTCATGTTTTGGTTTTCCTTTCGTGTTTGCAAAATTCTTTACAAGCCGATTATACCCAATTTTTTGGAAAAAATCAACCTACTGTTGCTCTTTCTTTCTCCACGCGCGATGAGTGGCGCGGTAGAGCGTGCGTGAAAGTTCTCTACCAAACAAAACGGCGACTCCACAGATTGTGGAATCGCCGTTTGTGGGTTATTTCATTTCGGTGTTTTTTGCTTTTCTGTGCTTTCTTAGCATAAAGCAGAGTGCGACTATCGTTTCAGCGGGTATGCAGAGCAGGAGCAACTCCCACCAGTTATGTGAAAGTGATAAGAATATCAGATATACGGTCAGTATAAATCCGTTTACCAGAAGCGAAACGTTTATAATGTTGTATTTTGGATTTCCCCACGCTGAGTTGAATATTACGAGAAGTATCGTGCAGACGTTGAAGGCGTACTGATATATAAGCGGAAGCTCGATACCGGAGATATGGAGAATGACGTAGGCGAGTGTAGCGACCGTGAATACTCCTACAAGCGCGATAAGCGTTACTACCGCGCGGTTGGTCGGCGGTTTTTTGGTCGGAACGGGTATGCTTTCGTTTTCCTCGTGTGAGGTGAGTAGGTAATCTACGGTTACCCCAAAAAGCTTGCTTAATTTCAAAAGCACGTACGCGTCAGGTATTGCCTCGCCGCGTTCCCATTTAGAGACCGCTTTGTCGGAATAGCTTATTTCTTTGCCAAGCTCAAGCTGAGTCATTTTGTTTGCTGTTCTGAGTGCCGTTATGTTTTTCGCAACGGTTTGCTTTAACTCATCCATTGGCGTTCGCGCTCCTTTCTTTCGTTCTATTGCCATTATAATACAGTTTGGTTTTTATTTCAATAAGGTAAGATATAAATTTTAAAAAAGTTTTTATTTTTATCTTAGTTTCTTGTTTCCGCTTTCTGAAAGAAAGCTTGGCAAAGATTTTTGTATGGGTACTGTTGTGTGAATTTTAATATCGTATCATAGAGATTTATTTTTATCTTCATTTCTCGTTCTTTCTTTGAAAGCAAAGAAAGAACGAGAAACGAAGCAAAGAAAAAGAAAGAAACTTACAGTCGGACTTCTGTTTCCGCCGTGGATAGTTTTTTTACTTCCGAGGGGTTCGCATAGAGATATGGAGAGCGTAAGTTTTGATGTTTACTTACATTAGTATAGTAAATGGGCTTAGTCAATTCTGACTAAGCCCGTGAAGTTATGTAATTTGCTTATCAAAGGTTTTCTCTGTATTCGGGTTTAAGCATACCGTTTTCGTCGATCTTGGTTTCAAGAAGCTTCTGAACTCTGTCAACGGGATCGAGGAGCGTGCTTATGCTTTCGTCGCGGTGGAGCGCGGCGATGAGAAGCGCGACGTACTTACACATATTGACCTCGGTGTACCACTCTCTCTGGCGAAGCTCTTCGGTGCGGTAGATGAGGTTGGTAGTGAATATCTGGTCGATAGCACCGTCCTTGTACGCCTTGTCTATCTTTTTGAGGCCGTTGCAGAAAAGACCGAAGGAAGCGAATACGAATACTCTCTTTGCTCCTCTGGATTTGAGCTGTCTTGCAACGTCAAGAACCGACTCGCCTGACGAGATTATGTCGTCAACGATTATAACG
>JAZOVD010000099.1:0-10124 GCA_045658525.1 Eubacteriales bacterium | reverse complement strand
CTCGTCACCCTGCTCCTTTGCCTTAAGATAGGCATTGTGAATTATATCACGGCATCTCTCAACGTAAGCGGGAGAATTCCAAAAGCAATCGGTACGAGTTACCATTATATATGGTGTATTCGGCTGCTTTTTGCGGAATTCCTCGTAAAACGGAAAATAGGTTGCCTCAAGATGCTCAGCATTCGGCGTGTTGTGGTCATAATCGCACACGAAAACGCTTATATCAAGCTCCGAGAAATATCTTGCAAGCACCGTCTCACCCTTACAGTTACCCGAAAAGCCGAAATTGCGGTGGTCCACGTTATATTTTCTGGATATCATCGCCTCATAGGAGTTGCCCGGTCTTGAAGCGCAGCCGCCCTGTGTTATTGACGAGCCGTAGAATACTATCGGGAGATTTCTCTTATAAGGTGTATGCGCCCAGACCTTTGCTCCCTCATCAAGACCTATTTCAAGGCTCTCAACTCCTCCGTATAACGGGAAGTTTATAGTGATCTCCTTATTTCACGCAGGGATCGGACGCTGGAATTTAGATTCATACTCCTTTGCATTTGCGTATTCAAACGTAAAGCTTCCCGCAAAGCAGCTTCTGTTTTCACCGTCTATATAGAGATCAAACCCGTTTTGCATAAGAGGGGTCGCGTGATACATATTTCCTATCCCCGGAAGCTTTACTTTTATAGTAACTGTCGAGGAATCGGTCGCAAAGCGCACACGTCCGCCCGCGGTATGGGTATAGAGACGGGCAACGCCCTCACTTACGTTCTTTCCTACCTCGTCCGGCAAACGCTTATAGCAGTTCGAATCAGCTTTCGGATCATAAAGTCCGAATATTTCAAACGGTTCTTCCTTTGGGTTATAAAAAACTGTTTTCTTTTCTTCCATTGTAGCTTACCTTCCTATTTAAGAATTATAATTATTGCTAACGCTATATGCGCTATAAATCCTATAATATTCACAGCCCAGAAATACCAATGCTTAGTTTTATGGCGAAACAGCTTCATCGCAAGTATAGCTCCGAGCGCGCCGCCAAAAAATCCAACCGAGAGCAGCAGCGATTCCTTTATGCGCCATTGCTTTTTTCTTGCGCGACGTTTATCCTCGGCGTACAATACTATCGCCACCAAACTCATGACAGCTATTACGGCAGAAAACACGCCCATAAGTCTTTCTCCTTATTTATGTCAGCTATGCTTTACGCTCTTTTAGCTATCTTCTTACCTATATCGGCAAGCTGAGCTTCGAGTCGTTCTCTTTCCTCACCGACAGGTATCTTGTTTGAGACCTCGGTCTCAAATGACATGCAGCCCTCAAACCCGATCTCCGCGAGTGCGTTGGAAAAATCATCCCAATCTATATTTCCCTCTCCCGGAAGCCAATGGGTATCCGCTGTTCCGTCATTATCGTGAACGTGAAGCGTTCCAAGGTACTCTTTGCCGACCATTCTGACTGCCGCGGCAGGACTTTCGCCGCAGAAATTACTGTGCCCTGTATCAATACAGACCTTGAAAATATCGCTACCCGTCTCTTTGTTCATTCTTTTAACAAAGTCAAGACACTGCTCTGTATAATTTATAGGAAGTCCGGGGAACGGAAGATTTTCGACGTTTATATGCTTGACTCCGTATTCCTTGGCTTCCTTTGCAAGCTTACTCATAAACTCCGCATTAATATCTCGCATAAGCTCAGCGTTTTCGGGGTTATGCGAACCGAACGGCATAAGCGCGTGAATAACAAAGTTCGGTGCGCCGAAGTATCCCGTTCCGCGTATAGCCTTGCGCATAGCTTCAAGTCTTTCGGCTCTGTCCTCGGGGGTAGCGTCCTTCGGCGGGAAACGCCACGGCGCGTGTGCCTGCCACACGGTCATCCCCTCAGCCTCCATAAGCTTTCTCTGACGAAGGATCTCCGCCTTGAACTCTGCCTCGGGAAGCTTGAAAAAATCCGTCTCTGTATTAATGAATTTACCGTAATCATAACATTCATATCCGTGTTCTCTTGCTTTTTTTGAGCCTTCCGTTATCCCGTAGCGCAGATACGCGCTATCAACTATCCCTAATTTCATAGCTTCTCCTTTTAAAAGCTTCACTTGATTTTCTACATTTATTATAATATATTATCCCTTGATTGTCAATAAAAACAAGGAATTTTATACGCTCCAACACACATAAAAAAAGCTCTGTCGCTTTTCGCAACAGAGCTTTTTATTTGTTTTAAATTATTCGCCGGCGCGAAGTGTAAGATCGCTTATGGTATAAGCGCCAACCTCAGAATCAAAGGTGAAGCTTCTTATACGAGACTCGGGATCTGTGTAATAATTTCCGGCATTTACGGCAGGGTATGAAATGAATCCGCCTGAAACCTCAACACCGTTTACATATACGTTAGCTCCGCCCTCAGCTTCATTGAACGCCATCTTGATCTCTATGCCTTCGCCTATGTTTTCAAGACTCGTTATTATCGTGTCTCCGAAATAGAGCCAGCCACTCTCAACAGTCAGAAGAGCGAGAACGTTATCGTTCCACTTGTGCTCGTCTTCCTTCTGACCTATAAGAAGATTTCCGTCAGCAAGAGCTGCCTCTGCGCTGAGCTTGAAAGTAAGAACGTATTTACCGGTATTTACACCCTCGGGAAGCTTGAGAACCTTATCAGTATCTACTACCGCGAGAGGATACGTAGCAGCCTCGCCAGCTTCATCTTCAAGAAGTATGTCGCTTCCGCCAAACTCATTCATTCCACCGGCTCCGTCGAAGCCGAGTATGCATATCGGATAATTACCTTCGTAAGCAGCAAGATTATTGAAGTACTGATACTGTCCCTCGCCCGCGGTAATGCTACTGGAATATGTTATTCTGAGCTGAGACCAAGGCATCGAAGCAACGTATTCAGCCTTTTCGGGAGCTGCCATGGGAACGGTGTATTCCTTATAACCGTCAACGTAAACGTCTATCGCGTTCTCAGTACACTTGAATACCAACGCTATATTCGTAAACTTATCTGGAGAAAGCGTAATAGCCGCATCTGCATTCTGAGAGAACGTAAGGACACCATCCTTAGAAATACTGAATATTCCTATTGATGTAGGACCGCCATCCGCCGTTACACGCTCGATAAGGTTAGCACTCATAGGATCATACTCACCGTTGGCATTAGCACCGCCGAGTCTGAAATCGAACTCACATACGAAGTGTCCACCCTCACCGAACTTCTTATTAAGAAGGAAGTCAACGTAAGAGTCTTTCTTGGTTCCGGGAGCTCTTTGGAGCTTATATGCGTAGGTTCCATCGGGAAGCTGAACAGCAGTTCCCTTGGTGAACTTACACTGAAGCTGTGCTATTCCGTTCGTAGGTGCCTCAGTCTCGATCTCATAACCACCAATATCAAGTGTGCTGTTGACCGTATTAGAAATGTAGAAGTATTCACTGCTTTCAAGACCACCCTGGCTGATCTTATCTTCGAAAGCCATAAGACTATCGGAAAGCTTTACTTCACTCTCCACACCGCAGACACGGCAGGTAGAAACAACGGTCTTTGTCTGTGCAATATAGTTGTTGACTATGTCGTGGCCAACGGCTTCCAAAATATCTATCTGCTCAAATTCGCCGCAGGTGTTACAGTAATGGTACGTATATCCGTTCTTTGTACAGGTTGCGTCCTCAGTAAGCACTGCCGCATCGGTATAATCATGACCGACAGGATCGTATATGACCTTAGTGTCGTCTATCATAGTAGCGTTACATACAGAGCACTTTACAAGCGCATATCCACCAACTGAGCAAGTAGGCTCTACTCTCTCAGCAACGGGAACCATGAGAGTGTTTCCATCCTCGTCGATATGCTCGCAAGGATCTTCTCCCTCAGCGGGTTCATCGGGACCGTCAACGACTACCGCAACGTTGGAAACGAACTGGAAGTTTCTTATGTAAAGCGCATAACCGTCAGTAGCCGTTCCGGAACTTCCGGTAGGTCCATTGGACCAACCACCCATCGCCAAATCCACTTTACCTGTGAAAGTTTCAAAAACTCCGTTTCTGTTGACCTGCATGTCACCAATAGCAATATCGAGTTCATACCAACCCGGTATCGTATGCTTTATAACGCTACTCAAATAAGACCAACCGGTAGCACTTGTTCCGGTATCCAAGTAAGCAAGGAACTGATAACTGTCGTTTGCCATCTCCTCAGAGATGTAGTATTCAAATTTTACTCTCTGCCAATGTTCAGGATTAAAATTCGTAGTATCGACCATGATGCTCAGATCAGCAACACCGCTTGAGAAGTTCTGGTAACGAACAGCGTATTCATACGAGTCAGCCTCTTCCGCGGGAATGTACTCCTCGAATACCGTCTTTGTAAGTGTCTTTACGTCATCACCAAGCGTATAGCTGAACGTTGCTGGAATTGCCTCGGGAGTCTCATCAGATCCCTCCTCCGGCTCGGGAATGATCTCTTCATTATATGTAAACTCATAGGTATCATCGCCTACGGTTACCGAAAGTATCTTGGTATCCGCATCATACGCGAAGGTCGCGTCAGAAGCGTCAACATCAAGAGTTCCGTCATTTATAACAATAGAAGCCTTACCAGTATAAGCGTTTACAAGTATTGAAAGCTTAACGGTATCATCACTGTAAGAATACTCTACCTTATTAAAGGGTTCGGAAACACAGCTGTAACCGGTAGCTGTCTGAGTCTGGAATTTCTCATCCGCATAAGTGGAAAGAACTCCGTCATTTATCTGGCAGTACAGGACCTTATCGAACTTTTCACCGTAAGTAAGCTTTACCTTAACGGCAGTCTCCGTTCCGTAAACTGAATATTTACCGGATATTTCCTGACCGTCTCCAAGAATGTTCTTGGAATCAAAGGTAAGACCCTTGTTGGAATTGAAATCTATGTACTTGGCGTCTTCGCCCTCGCCGCTTACGTAAAGCTTGCCGCCGACAGGCTCACCGTAATCGTAGAGTCCCATAAGAACACCGTAATCGGTGTAAACCTCATCAACAACCGTTCCGTTGGAATCAAGCTTAACTATCGTAAGTGCCTGAGCCATAGAAAGCATAGAGGAAGATGTATAGGGGGTTGAGCTTACCTTAACATCAAGCTTGGTTGAAGCATACGCGGCAAGAAGTCCATCAAGGTTCGGGAAAACATTGCCGTTCGCATCCGTCTTGGAAGCAGTCAGCACGTCAAACTTCTGAGTGTAGTAATCCTTGTACACTATGTCGTTTGAAGTATGCTCCTTAGGAACAAGTCCGTCGATGAATGCCATATTATCAAGATAGCAATACGTATCAACGTAGGTATCACCCGCGAGCTTGAACATATACTGAGTAAGGTCCGTGGTAGGATACGCACTGTTGGAGAAAGCAAGCTCTGCGTTCTTCTTTACGCCGTTTACGTACGTGCTGTAAGTACGCGCACGGTCGTCAACACAAAGAGCTATATGTACCCACTCACTGAGCTTATCGGTCTCAAAAACGACCGTTCCGTCACAGTCAAGTATCTTTCCATCTGGAGTGAAGGAAAGAAGCGTCTGTCCGGAACCCTTATCGGCTCTGACCTCAAGTGTATCCCCGAGAAGTCCCTTACCGAGCTTTATATCAAACTCAAGGGTGTGCTGAGTACCGAAGGTGCCGCCGAGCGCGGTAGTCATAAATGCAACAGAGGATGCCGCGTTGCTTCCGGTACGCTGTATAAGCAATGCGCCGCTGCCGTTCTTACCACCCTTGTCGTCTATGATATAGATCGTACCCTTCTGATTCGCGGTGGGCTTGATATATCTGGAATAAGGCACGACATCAGGGAAATCGCCTCTCTTCGCTACGTCGAAATTGAACATAACGAGATAACCGTTTCCGCTGAGACCGTCGTTATCGGTAGGCTTACTCGAAATGTCATCGTCGTTTCCGCCACCGTTTCCGCCTCCGCCCTGGTTGTTATTTTCACCCTCGTTTTCATTAACGTCGGGATCGTCATTATCAGGATCCTCGTCGGGTTTATTACAGCCGAACAGAACACTGAGCGGAAGCATCAGTATCACGAGCAGGGCTGCAAGAAATCTAATTTTCTTCATATATTGCACTCCTTTGCAAAATATATTTCGTTGCCATTATTATATCATTATTTATAAAAGATAGCAATGTATATTTTGAACATTGGCATATATATTTTAAACACAGAGCGTTTAGAATGAACAAAATTTTCGATATTTTTTCGATCTTTTTTTGCACTTTGTGCATACTATCCAACGCGCGCTGTATTTTTTAGTTCAATATGACCACAACTCGTTTTTAAGCGACATTATTCTCCGAAACACACTATTCACTTCGGTCTGGAAGGAAAAATTAGCGCAGCGACAAATCCAAACACGATAGACGACGCTATCCCACCGGCAGCCGCCGTTATGCCACCCGTGAGCGCACCGAGCAGTCCCGTTTCATTTACCGCCTTTTCCACCCCCTTCGCAAGGGTATAACCAAACCCCGTGAGCGGAACCGTCGCCCCTGCTCCCGCAAATTCGACAAGCGGAGCATAAAGGCCCATTCCCGTCAGCACGACACCCGTAACCACGTATCCGACCAATATTCTCGCCGGTGTAAGCTTGGTTTTATCTATCAGTATCTGCGCGAACGTGCAGAGCAGTCCGCCGACAGCAAAGGCTTTTGCAAATCCCCATAATATCTCCATTTCCGTCACCGTTCCTTTCTTTAACCCACCGTTTCCAGTCTTACAAGATGCCCTATTCCCGCTATACTCAGTCCTTGCTGTATCGACGACGGGCTCATAAGCGCACCCGTACCTATCAAAAGCGCGTTCTTTATCTCACCGTCAGCGAATTTGCGCGCAACGTATCCCGCGATAACAGAAGCACTGCAACCGCACCCCGAACCCCCGCTATGGGTATCCTGACGCGCCCCGTCGTATATCAGCTTACCGCAATCATTGAAGTTGTCACCGAGAATAAGCCCCTCGTTTTCCATCAGCTCACGGCATATAGCGTGTCCCTCCTCACCGAGGTCGCCCGTGACTATGAGATCAAACTCCTTCGGGTCACGCCCTCCGCACAAAAAATAACGAAGAATAGTATCCGCCGCCGCCGGAGCCATAGCCGCGCCCATGTTGTTAGCGTCGTTTATTCCCTTGTCGATTATTCGTCCGGGAAGCGCCTCGGTCACAGCCATAATCCCTTTGTTCGCGTGACCGATAACAAACGCCCCCGCAGCTGTTGCGGTCCACTGCGCCGTCGGTGGACGTTGAGAGCCGTATTCAAGAGGGAAACGGAACTGCCGTTCCGCGGAGCAATTATGCGACGAGGAGACGGATGCCGCGACCCCGAAAACACCTTTATCCACAGACATCGACGCGAGCATAATCCCCTCAGCTGCTGTCGAGCACGCTCCGTAAAGCCCGAAATAAGGTATCCCGAAGCTCGCGAGACCGTATGATGAGCCTGTGCATTGATTCATAAGGTCTCCCGCGAATACCGCTCCGACGTCATCGCTTTTAAGCTCAGCCTTAGCGAGCGCGGTATTGAGCGCAAGACGTTGCATCTCGCTCTCTGCCTTTTCAAACGTATCCTTACCGAACTTATCGCTCGGGTCGTGCATATCAAAATATTCCGAAAGGGGACCCTCATGTTCTTTTTTACCAACCACCGAAGCACAAGATATGACCGTCGGTCTGCTGTCAAACCTCAGTATCTTTCCCATATCCTTTTTATACATATCCTACACCTCCGCTTACACGGTCATTATAGTCACGACCACAAAATATAACACGCCGTATATAGCCGAAGCGAGTGTGCCGTAAAGTATTACAGGACCCGCAACAGTAAACAGCTTGCCGCCAACACCAAGCACCCAACCCTCAGCTTTCGTGTCTATCGCGGGAGATACAACGGCGTTAGCAAATCCCGTTATCGGAACGAGCGTACCCGCGCCTCCGAATTTCGCTATCTCATCGAATATATCAAGACCCGTCAGGATAACCGCCAGAAAAATGAGCGTTATCGATACCAAGGTCCTCGCCTGTATCTCATCCATTCCGAACGCCGAATAAAGCAAAAACAAAAGTTGACCGACACAGCATATTATACCGCCCACGACAAACGCTTTCACACAGTTTTTCACGGTCGGCGACGGATGAGCGTGCCTTTCCGCGTACTTTTTATATTCTTCCTTAGTAGTATTCATACCATCCCTCCGTTGCGTTTAGAGACCTTATATCGAAAATTCTCCCCGAAAGGAATTTTTTTATACGTTTTTCGTAAAAACACTTTTATTTTCGGGAAAAGTGTGATAAAATATGATCAGCTACTACGAAAAGGCGGAAAAACAAATGGATATTCTCGTCATACACACAGGCGGCACTATAAGCTGCAAAAGCGAAAACGGAGTTCTCGTTCCACATAACGACATAACTCCTATACTCACAAAGCTTTCCAAAGAAATAAAAGGAGTTCGTTTCCGCCACCGCCATCTATGCTCGGTACTGAGCGAAACACTCGACGGAAGGGTACTGTCGAAAATAATAAATTGCGTAAAAAGAGCCGCCGATTCCAAAAAATACGGCGGAATAATCGTTACTCACGGAAGCGATACGGCGATCTATACAGCCGCCGCGCTTTCCTACGTTCTCGGCGTTTCATCTATCCCCTGTGTCACAGTTTGCGCTGATCTGCCGTTAACCGACCCGCTTTCGTCCGGTCACGCAAACCTGCGAGCCGCGATAAGCGTTATAGCGGACGGTAACGCCCGCGGATCATTTGCCGTATATCCGACAACCAGTAGATCGGTAGCGGTCCACAGAGGTTCAAGACTTATGCAGCAGCTTCCATACGAAACGGCGTTTTCCTCATCTGCGGGCGCGTTCTACGGTATCGTGGAAAACGAAAAGCTCATCAAAAACAACGATTATGCCGAAAAGCCCGATGATTTCAGATTACGGCCGCATAAGCTTTCAGCGTTATGCCCCGTAGCATTTGTAACAGTTTACCCCGGAATGACATATCCCGCGCTCGGCAAGAGAACAAAAGCAGTCATACTTTGTCCTTACCACTCGGGAACACTCAATACGGACAGTCGGGAGACAAAGCGTTTCGCGGAGCTTTGTAAAAAGCGTAATATAACCGTTTACGTAAGCGGAACGGGAGCAAACGCAGACTACGAAACGATGGAGAGCTATCCCAAGCTTGGCTTTTTACGCCTACCTCCACTTACCTCGCCAAACGCTATGCTGATAAAGCTTTGGCTTCTTTTCTCTCAAAAGGATCTTGATGCCGAAAAGCACGTCGCCTTGCCACTCGGAGGAGATATGTAATGGATACCGAGCTTTTCGAGCTCGCCACAGAAGCGGCTCTCAGAATAGAAAACAGCGGCGGCATTGGCACTCTTGCCGAGCATAAGCTGCATCACACCTTAAAATATTACGTCCAGCCCGATAACGCGATGCACGAGATCAAGCGTTGCGGGTTCGTTTGTGACGCAGTAACTGATGATGGCGTTTTCGAGATACAGACGCGTTATTTTGACCGTCTAAGAAAGAAATTAGACGCACTGCTTGACGAAGGAACGTTCACCGTCATCTATCCCGCGATCGGAGAAAAACGGCTTTTGACCACCGAGCTTTCAACCGGAGAGCTGAAAATAAGAAAAAGCCCCGTAAAGGGCTCTTTATACGACCTTTTCCGAGAGCTGTACAGGATCTCCGCTTATATCTCGCATCCA
Organism: Eubacteriales bacterium; assembly: GCA_045658525.1. Classification (GTDB taxonomy): domain Bacteria; phylum Bacillota; class Clostridia; order Oscillospirales; family CAG-272; genus SIG673. The sequence continues at coordinate 399 of JAZOVD010000099.1, read as the reverse complement.
AACTTTCGTTTAAGAGTAATAACCGTCAAGATAGACGAGCATCGCTTACGCGACAGCACGGTAAAACGCCGCCGCAGAGAAAAGCGTTACATAGAGACGGAACGCATTCCGACGGCATTGCTCGGCGACAAAACCTATTCCCGTCCGGCAGATTACGCTGATTTTTTACCCAAATCTCTCCCCGATATATTCGGAACGAAAGAGTTTTCCGACGCTTCCGGGTTAGATCGAAGCGAATGTTCTCTCGTTTTACGCGTCTTGACCGACATAGGGATACTTATCCGCGACGGAAAGAAAGGAAACGCTTATCTATATAGGAAAAAAGGCATCTGAAAACAGATACCTTTTCTTTTATACGTTATCTTTCTTGAACTTTTTCTTGGGGACTCCCTCGCAGAT
>JAZOVD010000098.1:0-3348 GCA_045658525.1 Eubacteriales bacterium | reverse complement strand
GGTGGGAACTGCTCTTCTTCTTATTGCGTGAGCCTTAGCGTAGTAGATGTCTCCGAATACGCCCTTTTCAGCCTCGGCTTTGAGGTACTGGGAGTTAGCTCTCTGTCTGCTCTGATAGCCTATCGTGAGCTTCTTGCCGGTACGCTTAGCCGCGTCAAGCATCTTCTTTGCCTCAACGGAGTTGATAGCCATAGGCTTTTCACACATAACGTGCTTGCCCGCTTCAAGAGAGTCAACGGTTATGAAGCTGTGTGAACGGTTGGGGGTGCAGACGTGAACTACGTCGATGGTCTTGTCTTTGAGAAGCTCCTTGTAGTCCTCGTAAACGGCGGCGTCGGGAGTTCCGAAATTCTTTGCCGCTTTGATAGCTCTCTCTTTTACGATGTCGCAGAACGCGACCATCTCAACGTCGTGGAGCTTTTTGAGCGAGGGCATATGCTTTCCGTTAGCTATACCGCCGCAGCCTATGATACCTATTCTGATTTTCTTTTCCATGATATTTTATTTCCTTTCAGAAAATTTAGTTTCATTTTATTACGACCACGCGTTCGGGGTCACTCGGTGTGCCTTGAACCAGTCTGTGTCTTTTAACTTTTTGTCACTTGCGGAGCAGGTTACGGTAAGAGCTCCGCCACCGCAGGTAACTACTATATCTCCGTTCATCGAGCGTACTATTCCGTTTGAGTAATCATCGTCCTCGCTTATAGAGGTGATATATACCGCATCGGTGTAGGGCGCTACGTTGTCGATAAATTTCTGTGACGGAAATTCGTTTTCCTCAGCCGCCTTGTACTCGGGGCTTCCGCAGCAACAGCATACGCAAACTACCTCGGGCTGGATCACCTGCATAAATTCGGGGCAAGACGAGGTTTTCGAGCCGTGGTGTCCCGCCTTATAGAGCGAGACCTTCGGGAGCTCGTTTTTCTCTATGAGTGACTTTTCTCCCTTTTCTTCAAGGTCGCCCGTAAATAAGAAATTCTCGTTTCCTACCGTAAATAGCGTGCAAACGGAGTGGTTGTTTTCGCCCTCGGAGTCCTTTTGGTGATAGTATTTCTGGTCAAGAACGGTCATCGTGATTCCGTCTGAGATCTCAAAAACATCTTTATCTTGGTCAATACATTCCTTTGCCGTGTAGTGGGTCGCACCGTTTGCTATCTCGGCATCTCTTTCGCGGAGATAGTCCTCGTACATTCCCTTTACTTCCTGATTGGTCTGGGAGAAATCTATTATAGTCTTACATTCGTAAATATCGAAGATGCTTTCGGTAGCCTCGTTGGTCGCAAAGCCCGCGTAGTGGTCCTTATGCGCGTGGGTCACGATAACGTATTCGAGGATACCGTCGGTAACGTACTTGTTTACGTATTCCGTTATATGCGGAATACTGTCAACGCGTGAGCCTGCGTCGATAAGAATATCAACGTCGCCCGCTTTTATGTAGGTGCAGTCGCCTGTGTACTTGTTCCCAAGCTCCATAAAGTGAACGGAGAAGTCACCGCTGTAAATATCAGAGGAAAAGCCGTGGCTTTCGAGATATAAATATCCGCCGCCGAACGCGCCGACAAAAATACAGACGAACGCGAGTATGAACGCTAAAAATCCGTTAAATCTTTTCATTACGCGTTACCCCCGTCCGTTACGGTGAACGCTCTGTAAAGCGTAAGACCCTTGCATCTTCCCGACGTTATCTTGTAGGTGATTATAAACGTTCCTTCTTTTGAGGTGTCCGCTGTGTAGCTTCCGTCGGAGTTCTTTGTCATATTGGTTTCTATTTCGTAGTTGCCTGAAAGGTCTTTTCCAAAGGAAACGTAATTTATACCCTCGTCGGTGTACTTTATTATGTCGCCTATCTTGTATTCGGTCACTTTTTCGCCCTTGATCTCGAAAACGTCGTTGCGGGTCAGGTGGGCGGCTCCCAGCCAACCTCCGACAAGACCTAAAACGAGCGATACGACTACTATAACTATGTAGCCGATATGAGTTCGCCTGATAGCGTTTTTGGCTTCGCGCTTAGCTTTTCTCCGCTTGCTTTCGCGCCATTTATCCCAACCGCTTTTTGCCATAGAGTTATCTCCTTGAATTATACGTTGAAGCGGAAAAGAGTTACGTCTCCGTCCTTCATAACGTACTCCTTGCCCTCGCTTCTGAGCAGACCCTTTTCCTTAGCCGCGGTCATACTTCCGCACGCCATAAGGTCGTCAAACGAGATGATCTCGGCGCGTATAAATCCGCGCTCAAAATCGGAGTGGATCTTTCCTGCCGCCTGAGGAGCCTTCGTGCCGTTTACTATCGTCCAGGCACGGACCTCCTTCGGGCCTGCCGTAAGGTAGCTTATAAGACCGAGCAGACGGTAGCCTGCCGTTACTATTCTGTCAAGACCTGAGTTTTTAAGTCCGTATTCTTCCATAAATACCGCACGGTCCTCCTCGTCCATTACCGAGATCTGCGCCTCTATCTCCGCGCATACGGGGATGACCTGCGAGCCTTCCGCCTCCGCTATGGCAAGGACCTGTTTATAGCCATCGCTTTCCTCAGGGCCGGAAATGAGCGTGTCCTCATCGACGTTAGCCGCGTATATTACGGGTTTAAGCGAAAGGAGAGGGAGGGTTTCCATCAGAGCCTTTTCGTCGTCGGTAAAGGAGAGAGTGCGCGCGTTGTTTCCGTTTTGGAGATGTTCGAGAACTCTCTCGAAAAGCTCTATCTCGGTAGCAAAGGACTTATCTCCTTTGAGTGCCTTCCTCGAACGGTCGAGACGGCGTTCGGTAAGCTCTATATCTGAAAGGATAAGCTCCATATTTATTATGTCAATGTCTCTTTTGGGGTCTATTCCGCCCTCGACGTGAGTTATGTCGTCGTTTTCAAAGCAACGAACTACGTGCAGTATGGCATCGACCTCGCGTATGTGGGAAAGGAATTTGTTTCCGAGACCCTCGCCCTCGCTCGCGCCCTTTACCAGACCCGCTATATCGACTATTTCGAGTATGGCGGGTGTGTATTTTTCGGGGTTGTACATTTCCGCCAGTTTGTCAAGTCTCTCGTCCGGAACGGGAGCGATACCGACGTTCGGCTCTATCGTGCAGAACGGGTAGTTCGCCGCCTCCGCGCCTGCGTTGGTTATTGCGTTGAAAAGTGTACTTTTGCCGACGTTCGGCAGACCGATAATTCCGAGTTTCATATTATTTGCCTTTCATTTATGTATACGTTTATTTTTAATGATTTTGGGGAGTAAAATACTCACAACGTATATTTTACCACAAAATTCGCAGAGTTTCAAGTAAAACTAAAAATTATAATAATTTAATCACATTTGTTTAACGACTCATTTATCAAAGTATCACACAAAAAACATAC
>JAZOVD010000097.1:0-2777 GCA_045658525.1 Eubacteriales bacterium | reverse complement strand
GGTGGGAACTGCTCTTCTTCTTATTGCGTGAGCCTTAGCGTAGTAGATGTCTCCGAATACGCCCTTTTCAGCCTCGGCTTTGAGGTACTGGGAGTTAGCTCTCTGTCTGCTCTGATAGCCTATCGTGAGCTTCTTGCCGGTGCGCTTAGCCGCGTCGAGCATCTTCTTTGCCTCAACGGAGTTGATAGCCATCGGTTTTTCGCACATAACGTGCTTGCCTGATTCAAGAGCATCAACGGTTATGAAGCTGTGTGAGCGGTTGGGGGTGCAGACGTGGACTACGTCGATGGTCTTATCTTTGAGAAGCTCCTTGTAGTCCTCGTAAACGGCAGCGTCGGGAGTTCCGAAATTCTTTGCCGCCTTGACAGCTCTCTCTTTTACGATGTCGCAGAACGCGACCATCTCAACGTCGTCGAGCTTTTTGAGCGAGGGCATATGCTTTCCGTTAGCTATACCGCCGCAGCCTATGATGCCTATTCTGATTTTCTTTTCCATAATATTTTATTTCCTTTCAGAAAATTTAGTTTCATTTTATTATGACCACGCGTTCGGGGTCACTCGGTGTGCCTTGAACCAGTCGGTGTCTTTTAACTTTTTGTCGCTTGCCGAGCAGGTTACGGTAAGGACGCCGTTACCGCAGGTAACTACGATGTCTCCGTTCATTGATGAGAATATTCCGTTTTCGTAATCGTCGTCCTCGCTTATCGTGGTGACATATACCGCGTCGGTATATGGCGCAACGTTGTTGATAAATGTTTGTGTCGGGAACTGATTTTCCTCGGTGTCTGTGTATTCAGGGTAACGTGTATATCACATTCCTCACCGAAATAGCTTCTGTTTCCTGCCGCTATGAACGAAGCGCAGGTGTTTTCGGTTTCTATTCCGCTGAGTCCTCTGTGCGCTACCGTTAATACGTTTCTTTTGTTAAATTTGATGGTGTCCATAATAATCCCCTTTTCGCCGATCTTGCACAATGGGGCAAAGGCCCTCTCAGTCGCTTGCGCGCCAGCTCTCCCAGAGGGAGAGCCTTTCATCAGATAAAATACCATATCTCTATGATACCATATTAAAATCTACACAGTAGTCCCCATAGAAAAGTTCTTTTGCCTACTTTTCTTCCAAGAAAAGTACGGTCAAGAAAAGTAGGGTCAAGCCCAAGACATAGTGCCGGGCTTCGGCTGGGAGATCATAGACTCTTTGAGGAACGCAACAGCTTTTTCAAGTCCCTCGTCTATGGACATAAGGCTGTCCTCGTGCTCGATGGACATAACCTTGTCATAGCCGACAAGACGGAGATTGGAGATAAGGTCTCTCCAATACTGGAGTCCGTTACCGTAACCAACGGTGCGGAATACCCAGCTGCGGTGTATCTCGTCTCCGTAGTGCTTGGTGTCGAGAACTCCGAACTTGGCGGTGTTGTATGTGTCAACCTTGGTGTCCTTGGCGTGAACGTGGTATATAGCACCTTCAAGTGCGCGGATAGCCGCAACGGGATCCATGCCCTGCCAAATAAGGTGTGAGGGGTCGAAGTTAGCACCGATCGTATCTCCAACAGCCTCGCGGAGACGGAGAAGTGTTTCGGGGTTGTAAACGCAGAATCCGGGGTGCATTTCAAGAGCTATTTTGGTAACGCCGTGAGCGTTAGCGAACTTAACGGCTTCCTTCCAATAGGGGATAAGAACGTCGTTCCACTGCCAGTCGAGTATTTTGAGGAAATCCTCGGGCCAAGGGCAGGTGACCCAGTTGGGGTACTTAGCACCCTCGTGATCACCGGGACAGCCGGAGAACGTTATTATAGTATCAACGCCTATCTTTTCAGCAAGGAGAACGGCGTTTCTGAAATCGTCGTCGAACTCCTTCGCGATAGCCTTATCGGGGTGAACGGGGTTTCCGTGAGCCGCAAGAGCAGCTACTTCAAGACCGTATTTGTCTATGGTAGCCTTGAATTCATCGAGCTTCTTTTCGTCAGCGAGAAGCTCAGCGGGGTTACAGTGAGCCTTTCCGGGATAACCGCCCGCTCCTATTTCAACAGCCTCAACGCCGAGGGATTTAAGTCTTGCGAGAGTTTCGTCAAGAGTTTTTGAGCCATAAAGATTGGCAAGTACACAAAGCTTCATTTTATTTTTCTGCCTTTCGTTTGGTATTAGTCGAAGTTATATACGGTTCCGGACTTCGCGGACTCGTAGATACCTTCAAGTATTCTTGTTACACAGTAAGCCTGCTCGGGAAGAACACAAGGATCGGTATCGTTCTTGACAGCCTCGATCCACTGCTTTGCTTCGAGGAACGCGGGATCATCCTGATTTTTTCCGTCAAAGAACGCCGCTCCGCCCGCAGTCATACTTGGTTCGGTGATGTACTGACGGCCGTTGTTAACGCCGTTTATCGTTATCTTGCCGGCATCGGGAAGCGTTGCTCCTGCCTTAGTACCGCAAACGGTGGTAACAGCTTCTCTTACATCGGTTATGTTGAGCGCCCAAGAGGATTCGAGGTTGATGGTAGCTCCGTTTTCCATAACTACAAATCCGAACGCACTGTCCTCAACGGTGAACTTCTCGGGATCCCAGTCGCCCCAAGCGTTACCGGTATCGGTCTGGTCGTTCAACTTATGGTAGGTCGTTCCTACGCAGTACTTTGGCTTGTAGTTGTCCATTACCCAGAGGGTAAGGTCAAGAGCGTGAGTTCCGATGTCGATAAGAGGACCGCCGCCCTGCTCGTACTCGTTAAGGAAAACTCCCCAGGTGGGAACTGCTCTTCTTCTTATTGCGTGAGCCTTA
>JAZOVD010000096.1:0-28638 GCA_045658525.1 Eubacteriales bacterium | reverse complement strand
ATAACCCTCGTTTGGTTCTATGTAAATTCGATTTAACATCAAGCTTTACTCCTGTGTTTGTAAAGACGTATTCCGAAAAATCGGCGTCTTTATATTGTATATATAAAACGCGGCTTTCACCTGCGTATTGTTCCCCATATTAATAATTGTACATTATATTATACTATATAAAACTCGAAAAGTCAATGAGCAATTTCTACAACTATTCCTTGTCCATTTATTAAATTAATTCTGTTATCCCGTCAAAAACGCCGTTTTTATTAACATTTTATGCAACTTCTAATCAAAACTTTCGTCGTTTTAACAATTGTTTTTTATCTTCCGAGGGGTTCACATAGAGATATGGCATACAGAAAACAGGATATTTGTAGGGGGCTTACTCCCGCCAAAAATAAAAATAGGAACTCAGCTGAAATTTCAACCAAGCTCCTATTTTTATTTAATTCTTACTCATTCGGACCGTTCCAGTTATGATAGACCTGCTGAACGTCATCGTCCTCCTCTAGCTTATCAAGAAGGAGAGTCATATATTTTACGTCGTCCTCACTGTCAAGATCAACGTAGTTTGACGGTATTTTCGAGAGATCCGCGCTTGCAAGCTTTATTCCCTTAGAGGTTATAGCCTCCTGAACAGCTGTAAGATCCTCGGGCGCGGTGGTTATTTCATAAAAATCGTCGTCCTCCGCGGAAAAGTCCTCCGCTCCCGCTTCGAGCGCAAGCTCCATAAGAGCCTCCTCGTCGAGGTCACATTCCTCTTTTTCAACGCTTATGAGTCCTTTTTCCTCAAACATAAATCCTACGCATCCCGTAGTTCCGAGATTTCCGTGATATTTGGAGAAAAACGCGCGAACGTTACCTATCGTTCTGTTGGTATTATCGGTGGCGGCTTCTACTATTACCGCAACTCCGCCGGGACCGTAACCCTCGTAGGTTATCTCCTTATAGTCCTTCTTTTCATCGGTAGCCTTCTTTATGATACGGTCGATGTTATCATTAGGTACGTTATTAGCCTTTGCCTTAGATATAAGGTCACGAAGCTTACTGTTCGAGTTGGGGTTCGGACCGCCGTCGCGTATAGCTATCGCTATCTCCTTACCTATTTTGGTGAAAACCTTAGCACGGGCAGCATCCGTTTTAGACTTCTTTGCCTGTATATTATGCCATTTACTATGTCCTGACATCTTTGTATCCTCCGTTTAATTGTTATCATATCTTCTCGGGCGCTTTCATACATATCAGACCGAATGCTGATTTAAGTACGTAGCCCGTAGCCTTCGTAAGCATAACTCTCGTTTTGCATACGTCCTCGTCATCCGCTCCAAGAACCTGACAGTTATGATAGAAGCGGTTAAAGAGCGTAGCGGTATCGAATATATATCTCGTTATGACGGACGGCTCGTAACCGTCAAGCGCGCTTTTAACCTTTTCAGGGAAAATAGCAAGGTCCTTTAAAAGCTCAAATTCGTCGTCAGAGGTTATCTTTACGTTAAAATCGCCGTTTGCGGGATACTTTCCGCTCTCTTTTGCCTTAGCGATTATACTGCAAGTACGGGCATAGGTGTACTGAGCGTACGGTCCGGTGTTACCGTCAAAGCTGAGCGCATCCTCGACTGTAAAGTCTATATTCTTTATTCTTCCGCCGCTGAGGTAATGGAACACTATCGCGCCTACTCCTACCGCCTCCGCAGCCTCCTCTTTATTAGCAAGATCTGGGTTCTTCTCCTCGATTATAGAGCTTACCTTCTCGACCGCTGTTTTAAACAGGTCTTTGAGGAGTATAACGTTACCTGTACGCGTAGCGAGCTTAGCTCCGCCGATAGACACCTTTCCGTAAGGAACGTGTACGAGCTGATCCTCCCAGTCGTATCCCATAAGAGATATTACCTTGAACCACTGCTTGAAGTGCAGGCTCTGTCCTGCGTCGGTAACGTAAACGCATTTAGAAAAGTCGTAGGTGTTTTTGCGGTATATAGCCGCGGGAATATCACGCGCCGCATAGAGCGTTGAACCGTCGGATTTCAGTATAAGGCAGGGGGTCATACCGTATTCTTCAAGGTCTATCATCGTGACACCGTCGTCAACGGTGAGTATTGCCTTTTCTTTCATAGTATCAATAGCCGCGGGGATCTTATCATAATAGAAGGATTCCCCAAGGTAGCTATCAAATTCTATACCGAGCTGACGGTAAGTCTTTTTGTATTCGTTAAGAGAAATATCGATAAACCACTTCCAGAGCTTACGGTTTTCCTCATCGCCGTTTTCCAGCTTAGTGAACTCAGCTCTCGCCAGATCTTCAAGCGTGGGATCCTTTTCAGCCTCGGCGTGGAACATAACGTAAAGCCTTACAAGCTCGTCTATTCCGACCTCTATAACAGTCTTTTCATCGCCCCACTTTCTGTACGCGACTATAAGCTTTCCAAACTGAGTTCCCCAGTCTCCAAGGTGGTTTATACCGACACACTTATATCCCGAAAATTCGTGAAGCTTCTTTAAAGAATGACCGATAACGGTCGTTCCGAGATGTCCTATATGGAAAGGCTTTGCGACGTTTGGCGATGAATAGTCCAGCACAACCGTCTTGCCCTGCCCCTCGTCAGAGGAGCCGTATCTTTCTCCCTTTTCGATTATCTCACCGAGCATAGCTCTTGCAAACTCAGTCTTATCAAAATAAAAGTTCAGATAACCGCCCGCTACCTCTACCCTATCTATAACTCCGCCGACATTAAGGTTGCCCTTGATGTCGTTTGCTATCATAGGGGGGGATTTGCGAAGCGCCTTACTAAGACGGAAGCAGGGGAAGGAGAGATCGCCGTTTTCGGGCGACGGGGGATATTCAAGCATTCCTGTTATCTCAGCCTCGGTGGGCATATCGGGAGCACCCAATTTACCGAGCGCCTCCGATATTATCGAAGCTGTTTTTTTCTTAACGAAATCCATTGCTAAATTCAAAAATCCTTTCTGTTTATGTAAAACAAGCGATTGCGGGTCACTTCAAAGACTTATTTTGCAAGCTCGCGGTTTACTCTGTTACGGAGCGAGATGTAGTAGAAGTCAGACTCGGGGCATACCTTAAATGTAAGCGGCTCACCAAGCTCCTCCTCTATCATACCGAGAACGTACTCATACGAAGTCTTTTTCGCAAGCGCGTTAAGAGCCGCGAGGTCGTTTATAGCCGTATGGAAGGTTATAAGTCTTATACTTTCCTCGGGTCTTCCGCCCGCTCCCGGATATACGACAAACGCATCTCCCGCGGGGAAGCAGTTACCTGCGGTAACGTCCTTATACGGGTTTGTATGAGCCTTTGAAAACTGTGTATTATAGAAGTTATAGCCCCACTGCAAGAAGCCCGCAATGCGGTATTTGAACCACTGTATTCCTATCGCTCTGGTTCTGGCAAGCGACATACCCATAAATCTGTTCGAGGTCTTATCGACTCCACAGCAGTAGTATGTCCAAAGAGGCTCTACCTTACCGTAGAAATCCTCTATATGTCCGCTTGACGGAATAGGAAGCTCGACCGAACCCGTAGCGTAAAAGTCATACTTAGAAAGAGCGTCCATAGTCTTAAAGCCCTCGATATACGGAGCTATAACACCCTTTGCTCTGTCGTAGTTGGGCTTATGCTCGATGCTCGGCTCGTCGGAAACGTGGAAGTAGGTCACGTCTGCCACGCCGCTTGCACGCAGGAACTGTGTAAGCGAGGGAAGGAACTCGGAAAGGAACTTCGGATATACTCCGTCCTCAACGAGCGTATCCCAACCGAATACGCGCTTGTACTCTCCGTCAACTGTCGCCATTACCTTAGGCGCGGCGTTAGCTCCCCACTGAGTAAAGAGATGGGATATTTCAAACTGCTTAAATCCGCATTTCTTGGCAAGCTTTATCCATCTGTCAAGCTTTTCGTAACCGAAAGACCACTTTCCGCCGTCATTTTTAACGTCAACGAGCTGAACGGTAGTACGCTCGCCTCCTACCTCCGTATCGAGCGGAGGAGTGAAAACAGGGGTAAGTATCATCGTCATACCGCGTTTAACCGCAGTCTTCATAAAGTTTTCTATTGCTTTCCAATGCTTTTCGGAGAAGACCTCATAACCATAGTAGTCAGCTATACAGTCGGTGTGGAACCACTCAGTATGTATAAGCTCAGACTCAGGAAGAACGGCATCGCATACGGTTATCTTCTGAGTCTCCTCGCTTACGACCTCGCCTGCGGCGTTCTTTACTATGATAGTTACGAATTTATCGCCCGCCTTTTCCTTGCGCGGTACTTCAACCTCTACCCAGAGGGTTCTGTTCTTGCCCTTAGTGACCTTAAAGCTGTTTCCGCGAGGCTTTCTGAGATAATCGGGAGCTTCGCAAGGGGTCGGCTTTATAAAGTTCCCGTCATTAATCATCTGCTCTGTGAATGCGGGAGCGGGAAGTCCGACCTTTACGTATTCAACGGTTCTTACCGTAACCTTTTTAATATCCGACACTACCTCGAACGTAAGGTTCTGTGTTTCGTCAGACCAATACGATACCTGAAATGAAACGTTATCGCCTTTGAGCGCGGTCAACACACTGCACTCCGGCGTGTAGATGGGGTTTTCGTCCTTGAATACTTTTACGAGCGCGGAAAGTCTTTTGGAAATAAACATTTTTAGTTCTCCTATCCTGTGTATGATATTTTAGCAAATTTGTTACACACAAAGATATTATACTATAATTTGTAGGTATTGTCAATAGAAAGAGGGCACAAAAAAACGCCCATACGGACGTTTTTTATCTCTTTTTGACCTTAAATCAAACAGCTCTCTGAACCTTACCGGAACGCAGACAACGCGAACAGATATAGACAGTCTTATTGGTTCCGCCAACAACCGCCTTGACCTTTCTTACGTTGGGCTTCCACGTTCTGCTGGTCTTTCTGTTAGAGTGAGAAACATTGTTACCAAAAGTAACAGCCTTCTCGCAGAATTCACACTTTGCCATCTCTTTATCCCTCCCTATAATCATCAGTTCATCACGACGCAAAAAGCACTTTCGTGAACGTTTACGTCCCTGTGAACCTCCGCATCTGACATACACAAATGATATTATAGCATACTTTTTTGAAAAATGCAATAGTATTTTGAAATTTTTTATTTATTTTTTCTTTTTTCTTTTACTTCTTCATTTTCAGACTCGTCAGACTGCTTCTTTTTCGTCTTTTTAAACGCGAATTTGTTTTCAGTTCCGTTCATTATACGCTTTATATTTGAACGGTGCATAAAGACAACAAGCGACATAACGACGAGAGACACTATAAGTCTGAGTCCTCTGTCCTGCTCAACCGTATCAAAGCGATTAAGAACGAGTGGGAAAATGAGCATACCCATCACCGAGCCAAGAGAAAGATACTTGGTTGAGGCGACTATGAGCACGAATATGACTAACATAACAAGGAAAACGAACCAATTGAGATACAAAAGCATCATAGCGGTCGCCGCGACACCTTTTCCGCCTCTAAAGTGGTAAAATATAGGGGCTATGTGTCCGAGAACACAGAAAAGTCCCGCTATGTACGCGCCGTTTACGCCAAGCATACAAGTTCCGAAGAACATTCCGAGAAGCGTTTTCAGCATATCACCAAGCAGCGTAAGCGCGGCAGGACCTTTGCCGTAGGTCCTCATCATATTCGTCATACCGGCGTTACCGCTTCCCTTTGTACGTATATCCTCTCCGTACATAAGCTTTGAAAGCACTACCGCGGTATTCACCGATCCAAAGATGTACGCCACAGCTATTACAGCCAAATAAAGAAGGAAATATACAAGAAGTTTTATGTTTTCTCCGCTTTTGAGGATCAAGCCGTTATTCCACGCGCTTTCACCAAAAAGAGCAAACACGTATTTAAACATATATTTATCTTTCTCCTTACGTCAGCTCGGAGAATCCCCTTTCTCGCGTATTATGAGTTTTATGGGCGTTCCTTTAAATCCAAACACGTCGCGCAGACAGTTTTCTATATATCTCTGATATGAGAAATGGAAAAGCTCCGCGCTGTTACAAAATATTACAAATGACGGAGGCTGTACGCCGTTCTGAGTCATATAGTATATTTTAAGATGTCTTCCCTTATCTGAGGGTGGCTGAACTCTTGCCACGGCATCAGTAAGCATATCGTTGAGTATTCCCGTAGTGATACGCTTTTTAGACTCGTTATAGATCGATATTATCTCCTCAAAGAGCTTGTCAACGCGAAGTCCCGTCTGAGCCGAGATGAACATAAGAGAAGCGTAGCTCATATAAGCAAGTCCGGTGCGTATCTTTTTTGTAAACTCAGAAGTAGTCTTATTATCCTTTTCAATAAGATCCCATTTGTTTACGCAAACTATAACAGCCTTTCCCGCCTCATGGGCAAGTCCCGCTATATGCTCGTCCTGCTCGGTTATTCCCTGAACGGCGTCTATCATAACTATGCAAACATCCGCTCTTTCTACCGCAAGCTTCGCGCGCATAACGCTATATTTTTCTATTTTATCATCTATCTTGCTCTGTCTGCGTATTCCCGCGGTATCTATAAAGTTGAATACTCCGTGAGCGTTTTCGACTCGGCTGTCCGTCGCGTCGCGCGTAGTGCCCGCAACGTCGGATACTATCATTCTGTTTTCTCCGAGTATCTTATTTACAAGAGAAGATTTTCCCGCGTTAGGCTTACCTATGACGGCTACCGCTATCGGAGCTTCCTCGTCATCTTCCTCTGTTTCCTCCGGGAAATAGCTTACTACTCTGTCAAGAAGATCACCCGAGCCTGTTCCGTGAAGCGAGGAGAGAGGTATCGGGTCCTCATCAAATCCAAGACCGTAAAACTCGTAAAATTCAAGAGGCGGCATACCCGGAGCGTCTATCTTGTTTACGCAAGGAACTACGGGCTTACCGGATTTAAGCAGCATAGTAGCTATGTCTCTGTCGTCGGCGGTCATACCCGAACGCACGTCACACATAAAGATTATGACGTCCGCTGTGGCTATCGCTATCTCTGCCTGCGCACGCATATGTTTGAGTATCATATCGCCGGTTTTAGGCTCGATACCGCCGGTATCCACGAGAAGCATATCCCTGCCGTTCCAACTCGCGTCATAATATATACGGTCACGCGTAACACCGGGGACGTCCTCGACTATGGATATACGCTTACCTGTTATTTTGTTGAAAAGCGTGCTTTTACCTACGTTAGGTCGCCCGACTATTGCAACTATGGGTTTCATAAGCTTACCTCAATAATAAAAATCATCAAAATGAACGCACCCGCAAGCGCGAATCAAACATATTTTCACCGCTTACCGATCAAAGCATTCAAAAACTCCGCTCCGTCAGATTCGGTAAATTCTATATCGACACCAAGAGCCTCGGAAAGCTCTTTCGGGGTCATATCATCAAGGAAAAGATCGCCGTCGGCACGAAGCATGACCTTTGAAAGAAGCAGTTTTTCGCCAAGCTCACCTTTTTCCGCTACGGGCTTTAACTGTTCAAGCAGATCCTTACCGGTCAAAAGTCCTACGACGGTTATATTCTCACCGAAAAAATCATTCCTTATTTTATAAACGTTGATTTTAAGTCCCGGTACAGCTGACATTGCCTTATCAGCCATTTCCTTGATATATTCATAAGCCGCGTATCCGGTAGCGCAGGAAATAACTCTTTCTTTTGTCAATGCCACATCGCTCTCTTCACGATCCTCGATCGCGTAATCAAACTCAGTACGCATTGAGGTTATCATACCTACGCCGTTTTCTATCTGAGCGTAGCCCTCGTAAAAATCATCGTCGGGAAGCTTAGCTCCGCCTTTAATGTAAAACTCATCACCAAGGAAGAATATCCTGCTTCCGAAACGCTTTACGCATTCATCGCCGAACGCAGTGACCTGTTCTATCACTTTCAGACATTCGTTCGGGGTAAACGGTTCAAGCGGATAAAGCTTTTCCCTGAAACGCGTCATTCCCGCGGGAACGACAGAGACACTGTTAAGCGACGGATAAAGCTCCGAAAGATCTTTCATGCTTCTATCAAGCTCTTTGCCGTCATTTATACCCTTACAGAGCACTATCTGGCAGTTAAGCTCTATCCCCGCGTCAGCAAGCCGTTTCAGATAACAGAGGACCTCGCCCGCACGTTTATTCTTCATCATACTTACCCTTAATTCAGGGTTTGTAGTATGCACCGAGATATTCACGGGACTGATACGCATCTTTATTATTCTATCAACGTCGCTATCCTTTAAATTAGTCAGCGTTATATAGTTACCCATAAGGAACGAGAGGCGCGAGTCATCGTCTTTAAAATAGAGCGTTTCGCGCATTCCTTTTGGTAATTGGTCGATAAAACAGAAAATGCACCGGTTCCGGCAGGAGTGCTTCTTATCCATCAAATAGGTTTCAAACTCCAAACCGATATCGGCATACATTTCCTTGTGTATCTTTACTTGATAAAACACACCGTCTCGGTCAAAAGACAACGAAAGCGTACTGTCTGTCAGATAAAATCTGTAATCCAGCACGTCGTTTATCTCGTTTCCGTTCACGGTGTGAAGCTTGTCCCCGACTCTTACTCCTGATCTTTCGGCGTATGAGCCGGGAACGATTCCATACACGGTTACCACGTTGGATAACTCCTTTCGCGCGCAATTACTGAGCTACTTTTATAAGCTCCTTGCCGTTGTATGCGCCGCACTTTCTACAAACTCTGTGAGCAAGGTTATACTCGCCGCACTTGCACTGAACCATGCCGGGCATATCAAGTTTCCACACGTTGGAACGACGCTTGTCACGTCTCGCCTTCGATACTTTACGCTTCGGTACTGCCATGTTTCTACACCTCCTGTTAAAACTTATGCCGTTTCCGTTGCCGAAACCGGCAGCAGACGATCTTATCTATAATGAACGTTATTTTCATAACGGACATTTCATTTTTTCGGAAAATCATTTCCGACGGTACGAGATAGCCGACTTCAACCGTTCTTTTCGCCGTCTTTTCCGAAATCTTTAAGAACAGCCCATCTCGGATCTATCTCTTTTGTGACGCATGAGCATTCTTTCTCGTTCTTGTTACAGCCACATTTAGGGCAAAGTCCCTTACAGTCATCACTACAAAGACTTCTGTACGGAAGCGACATAACAAGCTCGTCTAAAAGTATCTCGTCTATGTTTACTGTGGAATTGCTACCAACGAGGACGTATTCCTCCTCATCGTTATCAGCTTCAAGCTTTACAGCTACGGGACGGCTGAAATGCGTTGAGCATTCTCCGTCAAGCTTTTTAAGACAACGCGCACATTCCGTTTCATACCCGATAACGCAGTCCGCGTCAAGCTGCATATATCCGCCCATATCCTTTACTTCGCCCAAGACCTTTGCAGTCTTTGCAAGGATATAACCGTTTTCTTTATGCTCTACGGGTATCTCGTAGTCAAACGCAAGCTTTTTGACCTCTCCCGAAAGCAACGGCTTTATGTTTATATCCATAATACCTCTCCTTTCGCACTCACGTTTATGACCACAAAGCGCCACGCATTTTATTATATACTATTTTATATAATTTGTCAATATGTTTTTTATTTTTTTACAATTTTTATTCTTTCTTGAAAGAAAGAACCAAAGAACTTCTCTACTGGGACTATTGTGCAAACTCCAATGTCATATCATAGAGTGATGATATTTTGGTTTTTCTCACTCGCTTTTTGAAAGAAAGAACCAAAGAACTTCTCTACTGGGACTATTGTGCAAACTCCAATGTCATATCATAGAGTGGCGATATTTTGTCCGTTGTATTTTTTCTTTTTACAAAGCAAAAAACAAATATTTTTCTAAAACACACTCGCACCACGCGTGCGTTTCAGAAAAGTTCTTTGCTACTTTCTTTCAAGAAAGTAGCAAAAAATCTAAGGCTGAGCGTTTCGGCTCAGCCTCAAAATTTTACTTAGCGTTCGCTTCAAGAACTTCCTTGACTTGGAGTTTGGCGTGCAACCACTCGTCCTTCGCCATAAGTCTCATAGTCTCGTTCATAGAGTTACAGGGATAGCAGAGGAACATATTACCCGTGTACTTAATATCCATTTTATAACCCTTGTTAAGAGGATTAGCAAGAACCACCTCACCGGTACGCTCCTGGGTGTAATGAGTTCCCTTGACTCCGTAAAGGAGGGTATTTCTGAATATCTCATCCTCGTTTATAAGACGAAGTATGTCGAGGCATCTCTTTACGTCTTTGGTGGACTGGCTTACGCAGTACATAGACTCACAAAGATCCTTAGTGGTAACACTTCCGACACTGCGCTGATATACCTCGAACTTACCTGTCTGCTCACAAAGCTCCTTGACAGCTCTGTCTCCGTTAATATAGCAGATAGCAACGTCCTTTTCGTCTATCGCGCGTTCAAATTCCTCGTAAGAAGAATAAGTTGCGGTAACGTTTATATCAGCCGGATTTCCGTTGGGGTCGAGAAGGGTGCCTGCATCAAGCTCCTTCTGTATCTCTCCGGCAAGAGTAACAAGCGCATCATCCGTAAGAAGCTGGCTCTTATCCTGCTGTTCAGTAAACTGACTTACATAGTGGGTATTAAACAGAACGAACTGATACTCACCGTATATGTAGTTATTCGGGATCGCATAGGTATCCATGACCTTAGTAAGAGAATCCATGGTCTTGTAGGTAGCTCTTTCAACGCCCTTCAACGCCTCGGTATAAGCGTTGTTTTTAAGAGACGCATACGTACCGCTCTTTATACTGGAAGCAAGCGGAGCAAGTGCTCTCTGCTCGTAAAGTATATCGAACATTCCCTTTGTGGCAAGATCGGGGCTGTAATACTGAGACTTTGGATCACGCGTCAAAGAATCCGCCTCGGGAGTATATGCAAGGAATATATCCAAAGTTGCGTTTACAACGTCACTCGGCATCATATCCGCGACCTTTACAGTCTCAGGAAATCTTACGTCAACAAGAAGATCCTTAACCTCGGTGGAAAGAGTCTCATCTTCCTTTATACTTGCGTTATACGTGGACATAGCTTCCTGTGTCTTAGCAAATATGATAGAAGCGTATTCCTCTTCGTCAAACAAAAGAAGGTCAACAGTCGTGTTATACTTCTTTATCGAGATCTTGTTAAGCTCCTCCTCAACAAGTCTTATACCCGCTTCGGTAGTTCCCTCTCCCTTGATACCGTAGATGTAAATGGTCATCTCCGGATTATTGGAATCGGTAACTATGTTGCCGTTCATATTGGTAAGTCCACGCTCCTCGCTACACGCTGAAAGCACACAAGCTGAGAAAAGCATTATCACACACAAAGCGAGTGACAGCAATCTTTTTTTCATTTGGAAATCTTCCTCCTGTTTTAATTTGACCGTAAAATTCGATTTTAAATAATGGTTACACTATATTTTACTATATTTAATGCTCCGTGTCAAGTGATTTTAGTTAAAGATTTTTATTTTTAATATTTATTTTTAAGTACTTCGGGAGTGCTAAGTGCATTTTGTTATAAATCTGCAACAAAACGCCAGCACGTTTTTTGTGCAATAACACAATCCGATTACACTATATGCACAATCTCCGACACGTTCTTTTGTTCAAAAAACACAAATCAAAATTTACAAATCCTTAAAATCAATCGAGATAGTCTTTGAGTCTTTTTGAGCGGCTGGGATGGCGAAGCTTACGGAGAGCCTTCGCCTCTATCTGGCGGATACGCTCTCTGGTTATATTGAACACGCGTCCGACCTCTTCAAGTGTGCGCGGTCTGCCGTCTTCAAGTCCGAATCTGAGCGTGAGGACCTGCTCCTCTCTGGGAGTAAGGGTTCTGAGGACTTCTATGAGCTGCTCACGGAGCATACTCTGCGAAGCTGCCTCAGAGGGAGCGGGAGAATCGTCGTCGGGAATGAAGTCACCAAGATGGCTGTCCTCCTCCTCGCCTATCGGAGTTTCAAGAGATACGGGATCCTGAGCTATCTTCATTATCTCACGAACCTTTTCGGGTGCCATTCCGAGAACCTTTGATATTTCCTCCGCGGTAGGCTCTTTGCCGTTCTCTTGAAGGAGCTGTCTGGATATTCTCGATACCTTGTGTATGGTCTCGACCATGTGAACGGGTATTCTTATAGTTCTCGCCTGATCCGCGATAGCTCTCGTTATCGCCTGGCGTATCCACCAGGTCGCGTAGGTAGAGAACTTATAGCCCTTCTGATAATCAAACTTATCGACAGCCTTCATAAGTCCGAGGTTGCCCTCCTGAATAAGGTCAAGGAAGAACATACCCTTACCAACGTATCTCTTAGCTATACTTACAACGAGTCTGAGGTTAGCTTCAACAAGTCTCTGCTTTGCCTTTTCGTCTCCGTTTACCATCTTCTCGGCAAGCTCAAGCTCGTCCTCCATTTTGAGAAGCGGAACGCGTCCGATCTCTTTAAGATACATTCTGACAGGATCGTCGATTATAAGACCCTCCTGAGCAAGCGCCTGCTCCATGTCCTCGGGAGAATCAAACTGTTCAAGCTCACTCTCGATCTCTTTGAGGTCGGATACGTCCATATATCCCGTTACCTCAACACCCTGACTTTCAAGAGTTTCATAGATCTTCTCTATTTGGTCGATGTCAAATTCGTCATCGTCCAGGACTTCGAGTATCTCGCTTTGGGAAAGAGAACCCTTTGCCTTTCCTTTTTCAATAAGATCCTGAATGTCAAATTTTTTCTCGCTCATTTGTATTTCCTTTCAAAACGGTAATACCGTTAATTAAATTTTTCTACTTCATTTGCCACCGTTCATAGCAAGCTTTGCGGCTATTATTTTTTCTATGTCCGATCCAACCGACGCGGAAGCGTTGCGCAGCGCCGCTATATTATCGTAAAAAACGCTGTCCGACGATGAATCGAGCCCCTCGCGTTTTGCCTGCATACCGTATATTCTGCCCATTTCGTCACTTGTAAATTCCGAGCCGAGCACGCCTATATCCTTACCGCCGTCCGCGCTCATCTTCTTTATCTCAATAAAGACTCGCTTGTTAAAGGCTGTAACAAAATCATCCTCCGTCACCGGCGGATCGTCACCGCAGACCTGAGCCGCCCTTTCGGGATGAAGCATAAGTATTCCGAGTATCGCTTCCTCTGCCGCGGTCGCCTTCGGGTTAGCCGAATGGTCGGGATTTATCCTATCTCCTATACCAAGCGACTTGTTCAACATATGTTTTTTGTAATCGGAGTTAAACTCCTTTGCCCTTTTCTTCATTCGTTTTTCGACGTCCCGTTTCAGGCTTTCCGCCGAAAGTCCGAGAGCCTTTGCGACCTTATCTATATAAAGCTCGCGCTCGACTGCTGAGTAAACGCCCGCTATCTCGTTACATATCTCGTTTGACGCGCCTATCTTGCCGTCGTCGTTTTCAAGATCGTATTTCGAGAAAACGTTTTTCATTACGAAATCGAATTTCGTCTCACTTCCCGCAAGCAAACGTTTGAACGCATCCGCACCGAAGCTTTTTATATACTCATCCGGATCCTTGGCATCTCTTATACGTAGAACCCGAACCTCAAGCCCTGCCTCCGAAAGTATTTTTGATGCCCTGTCAGCCGCAGCCTTACCCGCGTTATCGCCGTCATACGAGATAACGACTCTCGACGTATAACGCTTCATAATGCGCGCCTGCTCCTGAGTAAGCGCGGTTCCGAGCGTAGCTACCGCGTTTTTAAACCCAGCCGCATGCATTGCGATAACGTCCATATACCCCTCGCAGAGTATTATCTCCTCCGCGCAGTGGTTCTTAGCAAAATTAAGCGCGAAAAGGTTTCTGCCCTTACTGAACGCTATCGTATCGGGAGTGTTCAGGTACTTCGGCATCGATCCGTCCATAACGCGTCCGCCAAAGCCGATGACCGAACCCGCAGTATCGATTATAGGAAACATGACCCTGTTTCTGAAATAAGGAAAGTAACCCTTCTCCCCCTTGCCTTCTATCTTGGCGGCAAGCATTTCCTCATCGGTATAACCGAGCTTTTTGAGATGATCTATGACCTCAAACCCTCTGCCCGAATATCCGAGTCCGAAACGGTTGACCGTTTCACGGGTAAGTCCTCTGTTTACGAAATAAGATTTCGCAACGTCTGACGAGAGCATATTCTGACGAAACACTCGCGCCGCTTCTTTATTCATTTCAAGTATGCGGCTTCGCCTTACCCCCGAATAGTCCTTTTCTTCCTCCTCGGGGATTGTTATTCCGCTACGCTTTGCCAGAAAATGAAGCGATTCAACGTAGCTCAGATTTTCTATTTTTCTTATGAACGTTACAACGTCGCCCGCCGCTCCGCAACCGAAGCAGTAAAAGCTCTGCGTTCCGTTAAAGACTGTACACGACGGAGTTTTCTCGTTATGGAACGGGCAAAGCCCGTTCATATTCGACCCCGCGCGCTTTAAGGTGACGTAAGTCGAGATAACGTCCGCTATATCGTTTCTGACCTTTATGTCTTCTATTATGTTCTGGGGTATCACGACACGTCTCCTTTCCTTTTATTAAACGTACGGCAGAAGTCTGTTACCCTCGTTCCACATTTTCGGAAGGAACAGCTGTCTGTACAGCGTGACCGCGTATCTGTCGGTCATACCCGCTATATAGTCGCAAACCACTCTCTGCCTATCTTCTTTTTCAAGCCATTTTTTCTGTTCCGACGGAAGATGCTCCGGACGTTTTACGAAATAATCGTAAAGTCTGCCGAGAAGCTCCTCTGCTTTACCCTCCTCGCCCTTAGCGACTGGATTTGTATATACGCTGTCGAAAAGAAAATCTCTTAATTTTTTGGTAGCCTCACCTATTTCAGGCTCCATTTTTATTTCATCGCTGTCGGCACTCGCGATTATGATGCTCTTAGTCATCGTATCTATACGCTCACCGTGCGAATTTCCGAGTATCAGGCGAAGATCCCTCGGTATCTCCTCCTCGGAAAGTATCCCCGCTCTGCAAGCGTCGTCTATATCGTGATTTATATACGCTATCCTGTCCGCAAACAGTATGATAGAGCCTTCCACCGTCTCTGCCTTACCGCTTCCGCCCGTATGGTGCAGTATGCCGTCTCTTACCTCGTGCGTAAGATTTAACCCTAAACCACCGTTTTCGAGCTTTTCCACGACTCTGAGGCTCTGCTCGTTATGTCTGAAAAGCGGGTTATACACTCTTTGTAAAAGTCTTTCTCCCGCGTGTCCGAACGGGGTGTGTCCGAGGTCGTGCCCGAGCGCAGCGGCTTCCGCAAGATCCTCGTTGAGACGGAGAGCACGCGCTATTGTACGCGCTATCTGCGTTACCTCTAAGGTATGAGTAAGACGCGTTCTGTAATGATCCGCCTCCGGTGAAAGAAAGACCTGCGTTTTATGCATAAGCCTGCGGAACGCCTTACTGTGTATTATGCGGTCTCTGTCTCTTTGATATTCCGTACGCATGGTACATTCTCTTATCGGGTGCTCACGTCCGCGTGTCTCCGAGCTTTTAGCCGCAAAAGGAGAAAGCCATGTTCTTTCGCGTTCTTCAAGCAGTTCTTTTACTGTTTTCGCGGTAGCCGACATAACTATCCTCCTTCATTCTTCACAAATGCTATTATAATATACGCAAAAAAGTCCGAATATCCTCTTTTTAGATATACGGACTTTTATTTTTTATCGTTTACGGTCTTTTTTTGACGCTTTTCAGAAGGAAAAACGCGTTCCCGTGACCTCTAAGGCTACCCTGCCGCCAAGCGCTTCGGAGAGCTTTGCATTAAAATTATTGAAATCGTTTTCCTTTGCCGCGAGTTTCAACACTACTGTATCGGAAAAATCCGCTCCGTCCTCTTTTACTGAACAAAGCGCTATCATCGGTATTATCTTCTGGTAATCAGAATATGAGCATTTCAATGCAAACTCCGTGTACTGCGCGTACGTAACCACCGTAGCGGCTGCTACCGCGTCTCTCGCCGACGCGCTGTAAGCTCTTACAAGTCCACCCGCGCCAAGGAGTATTCCGCCAAAATAACGCGTTACCACTATCACCGCGTCCGTAAAGCCGCCTTTTTGTATAACGCTTAGTATCGGAACGCCCGCCGTTCCCTGTGGCTCGCCGTCGTCGCTGTAACGCGCGCTTCCGTTCGCGAGCATATACGCATAGGTATTATGCGTGGCATCGCCGTACTTACCGCGTATCTTATTTATAAACGCCATCGCCTCATCCTCCGTTTTCACGGGGGCGGCGTTACCGATAAAAATCGACTTTCTTTCGGTAAACGATACCTCGGCTTCCTTTCCGAGAGTTATATATTCCACTCTGCTTTTCCGCCTTTCATTCCTCGTATGAGTAGTTATATTTTGAAGGGTCGTACCCTCTCGGCATCGGTATAAGCTCATCTATTCGCGCAACAAGCTTCGATATACCGCGACCGGTAAGCGCGGAGATAGCGAAAACGTCCTCACTTTTCGCCTCGGGGATAACAGGAAGAACAAAATCGGGATCTTCCTTTTCCGCCTTATCACACTTGTTGAAAACGTAGAGGACGTGCTTTTCGCCCGCGCCAAGCTCCGAAAGAAGCTCCATAGTTACCCTTGCCTGATTTAAGCATTCGGGATCTGACGCATCCATAAGCATAAGAATAATATCGGCGTATCTAACCTCGTCAAGCGTTGACTTGAACGCCTTTATAAAATGGTGAGGGAGGTTTCTTATAAATCCTACCGTATCGGTAAGAAGCACCGTTTTGCCGGAGGGAAGTTTGAGTCTTCTCGTGGTCGGGTCAAGCGTTGCGAAAAGCTTATCCTGCGCAAGTATTCCCGCATCGGTAAGTTGATTTAACAGCGTGGACTTCCCCGCGTTGGTGTAACCCGCAACGGTCACGCACTTCATTCCGCTTCTCTCGCGCTTAACTCTCTGAGTACGGCGGTTCTTATCCATTTCCGCTATTCTTTCTTCCAGCGCGACCATTCTCCGTTTTATATAACGCCTATCCGTTTCGAGCTTGCTTTCACCAGGCCCTCTTGCGGCTATACTGCCGCTTCCGCCCTGTCTTGAAAGCTCGATGCCGCGACCCACAAGTCTCGGAACAGTATAACGAAGCTGAGCAAGCTCTACTTGAAGCTTACCCTCACCCGTTGTCGCGTGCAGAGCGAATATATCCAGTATCAGCATACTTCTGTCTATGACACGAACGTCGCCCATAGCGTCCTCTAAGTTCTTTATCTGTGACGGAGAAAGCTCACAGTCGAATACCGCGAGCGTTATCTGCGCGTTACGGCAAAGCTCGGAAAGCTCCTTTACTTTACCCGAGCCTATATAAGTCGCGGGGTCTGGCTTGTCCTTTGACTGCGTTACTCTCGCGGCTACCTCTCCGCCCGCTGTTTCGACGAGTCGCCAAAGCTCGTCAAGCGACGCCATTGCCGCGCCCTCGTCTTTATCGGTAATGAGGGCGACCAAGGCTACTCTTTCGGGCTCTTCGTCGTCAAAATAACTTTCAAATTTGTTTTTTGCCATTTTTCCTACCTTTAATATATTGTTGCAAAGCGATGTATGACCTTTATATAGTTATCCGCCGCCATTTTCGCAAATTCGGGGTAATCCATAAAGGCACTATCGTCAGCCGAATCGGAGATCGCGCGAAGCACTGCGAACGGCTTTTCGTTGACGTAACAAACGTGACCTATCGAAGCGCCCTCCATCTCGCACGCTATCGCGTCGAAGCTATCGGTTATAGCCTTTTTCTGCTCCTTTGAGGCTATAAACTGATCTCCGCTGGCGATACCCCCGAATATAGTATTAACTCCTTCTGCCTTTACGCATTCAGAAAGAAGCTCTGATACTTTTTCGTCGGTATCAAAATATATCTTGTTTATGCCTGATATAAGACCCTTGGGGTCTCCTATCGGAGAGGTATCCATATCGTGCTGAACGACCTTATCGGCTATCGCTATATCCCCTATTTTAAGCCTTGGAGTAAGGCTTCCCGCAACTCCCGTATTAACTATAACGTCGGGGTCAAATTTAAGTATCATAGCCTCCGCGCATATAGCGGCAAAGACCTTACCTATACCGCAGACCGCCGTTACGACCTCATTTTTGCCGAGCTTGCCGCTTACAAATTTAACTCCGCTTACAGTAGTTTCTTTTTTATCGGTCATCAGAGCGCGTATTCCCTCGACCTCTATACTCATTGCGCCTATTATTCCTATCATTTTGTCCACGCACCTTTCATTATCTTAATTACATTATATCATATAATCGTTAAAAATCAATATTAAAATGAAATATTCTGAATTTCAATATGTCTCGCAAGGTTCATATGCAATCCACCGCAGGGGGAATGCACGCTAACGCGTGATGCCATACGCCTACAGCAATTACATACACGACTGCGTCGTGATTACATACCAATCCTTCGGATTGGATAGAAAAAAGCACTTCCTACGAAGTGCTTTTTTCTGGTGCTCCATCGGAGAGTCGAACTCCGGACACCATGATTAAAAGTCATGTGCTCTACCTACTGAGCTAATGGGGCATTTAGTTACCCCAATATAATACCACAAAAAACGTTCCTTGTCAAGTCTTTTTTAAAATTTTCAATTATTTTTTATAACAAAAACGTTTTTAAGCATTTTTCTCCTGCTTTACGGCTTCTAAAACGGCTTTCGCAAGCTGATCGGCACAGGAAGTATTCTTCATTCCGCAGGTGTTACCCATGAGAAGCTCGGATATTTCCTTTGCCGTTTTACCGTCAACGAGCTTCGATATGGCTTTAAGATTACCGTTACAGCCGCCCGCAAACTCAACGTTGCTGATTATTCCGTTTTCTACGTCAAAGCTTATCTTGCGAGCGCAGACACCCTTTGTAGTATATTCAAATTTCATATTTTACCTTTCTTTTTAGGATCATTTAAGCATTCCGAGAAGAATGTTCTCCGCCTCGGCAAGAGCCTTCGGTACGTTCTCTACTATCTTACCGCCGCTCTGCGCGCTGTCGGGACGTCCTCCGCCACCGCCTCCGCATATAGCGGATACCTGTTTAAGAAGATTTCCCGCATGAGCGCCCTTGGCGACCGCTTCCTTGCCGCAGGAGCAAACGAAGTTTATCTTTCCGCCGCCCGTAAGCGCTATTACAGTAACCGCGAGGTCGTCAGATGCCTTTATATCGTCGGTAAGCGTGCGCGCGGTAGCTACGTCCATATCGTCAAGCTTCCAGCTTACGCACATAAGCTTTACTCCGCCTACTTCCTTGGCGGTATTCTTTACGTCGTCAAGCTTCGAGCCTGCCATAGCCGCTTTGAGCTGCTCTATCTCTTTTGCCGCAGCCTTCATTTCGAGCGTTACGCTCTGCGCCTTCTTGGCTATATCGGCAACGCTGTTCGCTTTAAGCTCCTTTGCGGTTTCGAGTATAAGCTCGTCCTTTTCCTTTATGAGTTTAAGAACTCCCATACCCGTTGTCGCTTCTATACGGCGAACTCCCGCCGCTACCGAGCTTTCGGATATTATCTTGAAAAGTCCCGCCTTTGCGGTATTATCAAGGTGAGTTCCTCCGCAAAGCTCTGTGGAGAAGTTACCCATCTTAACTACGCGAACCGTGCTTCCGTACTTTTCGCCGAACAGAGCCATCGCGCCCGTTTTTCTCGCCTCTTCAAGAGACATCTCAGCCGTAACTATATCCTCACCGAGGAATATATGCGCGTTTACAAGATTTTCAACGGCGTTAAGCTCCTTTTCTGTCATCGGAGCGAAGTGCTTGAAGTCGAATCTGAGACGCTCGTCGTCAACGTAAGAACCTGCCTGCTCAACGTGGTTTCCGAGAACCTCACGGAGTGCCGCTTGAAGCATATGGCACGCGGAGTGGTTTCTCTTTATAGCCTGACGTCTGGTGGAGCCTATCTCCATTTTAACCGTATCTCCGACTTTTATGTCTCCGTTAGCGATATTGCATATATGAACGAACACACCGTCGGTCTTCTGTGTATCGACTACGTTTATAAGCGAATCCTTGTCATAAACGTATCCGACGTCTCCGACCTGTCCGCCGCCCTCACCGTAAAATACCGTTTTATCGGTAATAAGTGTAAACTCACCCTCGTTTACGGTCTCAACCGACATATCGTCCGCTATAAGTCCTATTACCTTAGCCTCGCATACATCGTCGGTGTAACCCACAAACTCGGTTTTGGGGAATTCAGAAAGCAGATTCTTCGAAGCGTCAGACCAGCCCGAGATCTTCGCTCTCGCGCTTCTTGCGCGCTCCTTCTGTGCCGCCATAAAGCGTTTGAACGACTCCTCGTCTATCGCAAGCGACTGCTCCGCCGCTATTTCACGGGTGAGGTCAACCGGGAATCCAAACGTATCATAAAGCTTGAATACATCCTCGCCGACTATCTCCTTTTTACCCTCGGAAAGAGCCTTCTTTATTATATTGGAAAGAATATTGAGTCCCGCGTCTATCGTAGCGGCAAATCTTTCTTCCTCTATCGCTATTACCTTTTTGATGTAATCAAGCTTTTCGGTAAGCTCGGGGTATTCGCTGTAATTTTCCTTGGCTACAACATCAACGAGATCGGAAAGGAAGAGTCCGCTTATGCCGAGCATTCTTCCGTGACGTGCGGCTCTGCGAAGAAGTCTGCGCAGAACGTATCCTCTGCCCTCGTTGGACGGTACGACTCCGTCACATACCATAAACGTGGTCGAACGGATATGGTCTGTTACTACTCTGAGAGAAATATCGGAACTATGTCCCTCTCCGTACTTTACTCCCGACTTTTCACTTACAGCCATCATTATATTACGAACGGTATCGACCTCAAAGAGGTTATTTACGCCCTGCATAAGGCAGGCAAGACGTTCAAGTCCCATTCCTGTATCTATATTGGGCTTGGCAAGACGGGTATAATTATTATTTCCGTCGTTATCGAACTGAGTGAAAACGAGGTTCCAGAACTCCATAAAGCGGTCACAGTCACAGCCTGGCTTACAGTCGGGCGAGCCGCAGCCGTATTCTATTCCGCGGTCAAAGTATATCTCGGAGCAGGGTCCGCACGGTCCTGAGCCGTGCTCCCAGAAGTTATCGGCTTTTCCGAGTCTTACTATTCTTTCAGCGGGAACGCCTATCTTCTTATTCCATATATCGTATGCCTCGTCGTCTTCAAGATAGACCGTTACCCACAGTCTCTCCTTGGGAAGCCCGAGCCACTTTTCATCGGTTATGAACTCCCACGCCCATTCGATAGCCTCGTTCTTGAAATAATCTCCGAACGAGAAGTTACCAAGCATCTCAAAATAAGTACCGTGGCGCGCGGTTATACCGACTCTGTCAATATCGGGTGTGCGGATACACTTCTGACAGGTAGTCATACGGTGTCTCGGGGGTTCAAGCTCACCCGTAAAGTACTTTTTGAGGGGGGTCATTCCCGCGTTTATAAGAAGTATAGATTTATCGTTTATCGGAACAAGGGGAAAGCTCTTATGTCTTAAATGTCCCTTCGTCTCAAAAAACGTGAGATATTTTTCTCTTATTTCGTTAAGTCCTGTCCACTTCATTTTCTGTATTTTCCTTTCAAACGGATCTTACCGTAGTCGCTTAATTATTTTCTTTTTTTGCAAGAGAATACTTACGCTTGTATTCCTTTGTCGCGCGGTCGAACTCCTCGCCGCTGTTCTTGATGGAATAGGTATATTTATGGAGATCGAGGTCGTTATGCGCTATCTCTATAACGCAGCCTGCGATGTTGGAGCAATGGTCTGATACTCTTTCGAGGTTAGTGAGTATATCCGAAAGAACGAAGCCGTGCTCTATCGAGCATTCGCTCTTTTGGAGACGGAGAACGTGGTGGAGCTTTATCTCGTCACGCAGCTCGTCAACGACGTCCTCAAGAGGCTCGACCTTTGACGCCAACATTATATCGTTCTTAACAAAGCTGTCCTTTGCAAGTCCGATTATCTCGGTAACAGCCGCGCGAAGCACCGCAAGCTCTCTCGTAGCCTCACTCGAGAAGTTGAGCTTCTTGTCCTTCATCTCCTCAGCGGACTCAACAAAGTTGACCGCGTGGTCGGAGATACGCTCGAAGTCTCCTATGATATGGAGAAGCTTTGTTATCTCACTCGTTTCCGTCTCGTTCGTACTGTGCGCTGAGAGCTTTACAAGATACGAGCCGAGCGCGTCCTCATAGAGGTCAGCCTTATTTTCTATACCGCGTATCATATCCGCTTTTTTGTCATCATACTCATCGAAAAGCGCAAGCGAAGCAACGAGTGCCTCACAGGACATATCCGCCATCTTAGCCGCAACCTCTCCGCATCTTTCGATAGCGACCGAGGGAGTAGCAAGAAGTCTTTCGTCTATAAGGTTAGCTGTATCGTCATCGTCCTCTTTATCCTTTACCGTTGCTACCGCCAACTTTTCAAGGTGACGGGAGAAGGGCATAAGAACTATTACGCAGAATATCTTGAACAGCGTATGGACTGCCGCAACGCCCCACATGTCTATCGTTCCGCCGACAAACTCTTGGAGCGGAGCCGCGAACGCTTTGATAACGTAGAACAGTATCATAAACACCGTAACGCCTATTACGTTAAAGTAGAGGTGTACGAGTGCCGCGCGCTTACCGTTCTTCTTCGCTCCTATCGAGGATATAAGCGCGGTAACGCAGGTACCGATGTTCTGTCCCATAATTATCGGGATAGCCGCACCAAATGTTATCCCGCCGGTAGTCGTAAGCGACTGCAAAATACCGACAGAGGCAGACGAGGACTGAACAAGTGCGGTGAGAAGCGTTCCTGCCAGAACTCCGAGGATAGGATTGTTCGCAAACATTGCGAATATCTCGCCGACAACGCCTTTAAGTCCCGAAACCGAGCCGCTCATGAGGTCCATTCCGACCATAAGCACGGCAAATCCGAGAAGCACGTGACCTATATCCTTCTTACGCGAACGCTTGGCAAACATCGTAAGACAAAGTCCGACTATCGCAAGAACGGGCATCCACGACGAGGGTTTGAGCCATTGAAGCAGTCCGAGTGCCTCAGCGCCTTTTCCTCCGCCTATACCCGAGAGCGCAGTCAGCCACGACGTTACCGCCGTACCGACGTTCGCACCCATAATAACTCCTACCGCCTGAGAGAGCAGCATCGTTCCCGAGTTTACAAAACCGACGACCATTACCGTCGTCGCGGACGACGACTGGATTATCGCGGTAACACCAAGTCCGAGCAAAAAGCCTTTAAAAGGACTTGACGTAAGACTTGCGAGTATCGCTTTAAGACGGTTACCCGCGCTTCTTTTGAGCGAGTCGCCCATTATGTTCATTCCGTAAAGGAAAAGGGCGAGACCACATACGAGTTCAAGAAAATCGAATACACTCATTGGTTTGTTCTCCTTGTTTTTCGAATGCCTGTTTTATGTTATTACTGTTCGTTTTCTATTTCGGTTATCATGTTTACGCGGGTCTCGTGCCTACCGCCCATAAATTCCGTTGTAAGGAATATATCGGTCATCTCCTTTGCCACACCCGTGCCCGTAACGAGCGCACCTATGCAAAGAACGTTGGAATTATTGTGAAGTCTCGTGAATTTAGCACTGTAACCGTCTCCGCAGAGAGCGGCTCTTATTCCCTTGTGCTTATTCGCCGCTATGCTCATTCCTATACCGGTAGAGCAAAGAAGTATTCCGTAGAGCGCTTCGCCCTTTTGCACCTTACCGCATACCGCTTTTGCGTATATGGGATAATGCACGGAATCGTTTGAATACGTTCCGCAGTCGTCAACCTCGTATCCTTTTTCCGCGAGGTAAACTTTAAGCTCCTCTTTGAGCGCATAGGCTCCGTGGTCACAGCCGATAGCTATTTTTGTCATGATCTTATATTTCCTTTCCGTTTTTAGCGGTTTTATTTTGATCTCATCGCTTCTCTTTCAAGTCTTTCGCGCTCCGCCTGAGATGCTCTCAGATATATCGGCGAAAGTGCCGACGGAGTAAACGCTTCTCTTTCGCTCTCGCTTGCCGAGATATATTTACGGTATCCGAGTAAGGCGACGTTATAGGCATTATGGTATCTTTGAAGCTCGGGCGTCTCAGGGCAATCGGTTTCCGTAAGAGCCGCCTTTGCGATCTTATAACCGTCACCCGTAAGATATATCCTTACTCCTCTGCCGTAAAGCTCGTCCTTTAACTCATCCTTGGTTATTATCCTGTCCTCGGTAAGACGCTTCATCTTACCGCCAGCCTCTGCCGAGAAAAGCGCGTTATAAAGCTGACCGCGTCTGGCATCCATTACCGGACAGATTATGCCGTTTTCGGCGTTTATGTTCATTGCGAGCGCTTCAAGCGAGGAAACGCCCACACAAGGCTTATTCTCCGTAAACGCAAGACCCTTGACCGTCGCCGCGCCTATACGTACTCCCGTAAACGAGCCGGGACCCGCCGAGCATACGAAAAGGTCTATCTCTCCTATATCCGTTCCCGAATTTTCAAGCAAGGAATTTATGGTGGGAAGCAAAGTAACGCTATGCGTGTTCTGCGTATCGAGAACGGTCAGACCAATAAGCTTTTCGTCCTCGGTGATCGCCGCAGTAGCAGTCTTGGAGGTCGAGTCCAAAGCAAGTATCTTCAAGTTTCAAACGCTCCCTTTCGGTTATTTTAAATAATATCGCACGAAAGCCCATCTACGGTTATCCTTCGTTCGGATTCGCCCATACGCTCTATCGTCACCCTGACCGCATCTTCCGGAACGGCAAACGGTATCTTTTCACTCCATTCGACCGCCATCACGCACTCAGGATAATCGGCACAGTCGTAAAATCCCGTAGAATAAAGATCGTCGTCATCGTTTATTCGGTACGCATCTACGTGACAAAGAACGGTTTTGCCGTTCTTCTTGTATTCGTTTATTACCGAATAGGTCGGACTGCACACAGCGGCATTGGGACAAAGATACTGCCCCATACCGCGAACGAACGCCGTTTTTCCTGCTCCGAGATCGCCGTAAAACGCAACGAAACCACCGCTTTTCAACACCTCGGCGACCTTTTTACCGATCTTCTCGGTATCCGCGCAAGAGGAGGATATAAATTCCATATATTTTTTAACCTCCATCGACAAGCTTCCTGCTTTTTCTCATAATCATATCTATTATAACACAAAACTAACAAATTGAAAAGACCTTTTTTAAAAAAACTTCATATAAAATGTAATTTTCGGAAAAAACATAAAAAAAATTAAAATTAGTCTTGCAAAAATGTGCAAAGAGGTATATAATATTATAAGGCGTAATCTCGATTACTTCCGAAAAACGATTTTTAAGGAGAATTTTCTCTTGGAAGAAAACATTTCTGCAAAGGGACTTGAAGCACATTATTACAAAAAACGCACCTTGCGCATACTCTCCGCTGTGTTAGCGCTCGCATCTGCCGTTATTTTCAGCTTTGCGCTGATAAAGGACTTCGAGCCTCAAAACCAGCTTTTTAAGCACGGAAGCTTTTTGTTTACAGCGGCGTTTATTTTCACGGTCGCCGCCTGCGCGGTAACGTTTGCGTTATGCTTCATACTGATACCAAAAGCAACCGCTTCCGAGCCTATATTCCCAAAAGAAAACGAACACAAGGCTTATTACTCATCCGATGAGATAGAGACAAGGATAGTACGCATACTCACCGCACTCGGACTTTTATCTCTCTCGGCTGTCAGGCTTCATCTTCTTTTTTCGGGTAAGGTGAACGAGCTTTCCAATCTTCCTCTTACGATGCTTTCCGTATTTCTCGCGTTTCCCTTCGCTCTGTATTTCGTTCCCGAGATAACGGACAGGCTTTTCGCAAGCCCAAAGGCTCACCTCGTTTGCGGATTTTTCGGAGTTGCGTGGTGTATATGTAACGTAATAGAAAAATATTTCGACCACACCTACGTTCTTTCCTCACCGTACAGACTGACCGAACAGCTTCTTATACTGATGCTTATGCTTTTCACGGTCTATGAGATAAAAATGCACACTGAGGAGCGTTCGCCCCGCTTACATCTTGCGTTTCTTTGTTCAACGTTCATCTTCTGTTTTGGATTTACCGTCGCAAGATGCGCTATGCTTGTATGTGAAAAAACAGTATCCGCGGAAAACACCGCGATCATCGTTTTCGAGTTCGCCTTTACTCTCTATCTCGCGATAAGACTCTACCATTATAACGAGGATTGATCTAATATGGATATATCCGTACTTTTCAGGGCAGTTCTTCTGCTCTTCGTAATGATAATCCCCGGGTTTATCTTACGAAAAACCAACTTAGCCGACGATAAGCTTCCCCTTGGCTTTACCAATACGATACTGTACATAACTCAGCCCGCAATGCTGATAGTCGGATTTTTCAGACCGTATGACGGAAAGATAATGCGTTCCGCTATCATCGTATTTATACTCACGTTCATAGTACACACGCTTTTCATCGTTTCCGTCAGATTCTTTTTCAGGAAAGCACCCAAGGAAACGGCAAAGGTTTACCGTTTCGGAGTGGCGTTCGCTAACGCAGGTTATATGGGAATACCGCTCATAACGATGATCTTCGGCACAGAAGCGGCAATATACGCTTCCGTGTACATTATAGGATTTAACTTTTTCTCGTGGTCGCTCGGCTGTCTCATATATTCGGAGGATAAGTCGTTTATCTCTCCGAAAAAGATGTTCCTCAACGCCGCGACTATCCCCACTATGATCGGAATACTCATATTCGTGACCAATTTTTATTCCTACCTGCCGTCCGCCGTTTCTTCATTTACGGGCGAGGCACTGGAAATGCTCAAAAACACAGTCGCGCCTATGTCTATGATGATAATAGGTATGCGGCTTGCCGATCTTAAACTCAAAGGCGCGTTCAATGACTTGAATCTCTACGTAGCACTCGCACTCAGGCTTTTGATACTCCCTCTTGCTACGTTTGGAATACTCTTTGTATGCAAGCTGCTCGGCTTTTACGATCTTACCGCGTTCTCGGTAGTTCTGATATGTGCCTCAACTCCCGCGGCGTCGGCAACCTGTATGTTTGCGGAGCGTTTTAACTCCGACTCCGTAACGGCATCAAAATTCGTTTCTATAAGCACCGTACTTTCACTTCTCACTATGCCGCTTATGGCGCTGTTCCTTAATCTTATATGAACTACGAAAGCATATTTTTCGACCTTGACGGAACCTTGACAGATCCGTATATAGGTATTACAAATTCAATACTTTTCTCACTTGAATATTACCCCGAAATAGCCAAACCGCAAAGAGAAGCGTTAAAGCCGTTCATCGGACCGCCTCTCTACGCTTCGTATATGGAGTTTTTCGGAATGGACGAGCCTACCGCACACGAGGCGGTCGAGCATTACAGAGAATATTACCGTCCGAAAGGCGTTCTTGAATGCTCGCTCTACGACGGGATAGCAGAGCTTTTAAAGAACTTAAAGGCATCTGGTAAAAAAGTCTATCTTTCGACATCAAAGCCCGAGGGTTTTGCCACCCAGATACTTGAACATTTTGAAATAAAACAATATTTTGATGGTATATATGGAAGCACGCTCGACGGAAGCCGGGTAAAAAAAGAGGACGTTCTCGCTTACGCTCTTTTAGAAAGTAAGTCAGACCCAAATCTTTCCGTAATGATCGGAGACACGGTTTTCGACGTTACGGGTGCGTTACAAAACGGACTTCCGTGTATAGGAGTCAGTTACGGCTACGGAGAAAAAGCAGAGATTTCAAAAGCGGGCGCTACCGAGGTCGCACACTCCGCAGATGAACTTGAAACACTCTTACTTAAATAAACATTAGGAAGGAATATCCAAAAATGACGGAAAACAAAGACTTTTTTGATTTCAGCGACTCAGAAAAATGTAGGCAGCTTGCTGAAATGCTTTTCCCAAATGTAACCGAAACGCCTGAGGAATGTATCGCGCGTTTCCCCGAGCGACAGCTTCCCGAGGGAGCTAAGGTAACGCGTTTCGCGCCAAGCCCTACGGGCT
The DNA here is from genome assembly GCA_045658525.1 of Eubacteriales bacterium. Lineage (GTDB taxonomy): Bacteria > Bacillota > Clostridia > Oscillospirales > CAG-272 > SIG673. The sequence continues at coordinate 683 of JAZOVD010000096.1, read as the reverse complement.
TTCTCCATTTCGGCGGACTCTTCCCGACTACCGTTGGTGAGCGTCTCGCGCACCAGAGCGGAGGCGTTTTCCTTCTCAGAATAGAGGACACCGATGCAAAACGCGAGGTCGAGGGTGCGGCTGAAAGTCTTATAAACACCTTAGCGCACTATGGAATAAAGTTTGACGAGGGCGCGACGGCTGACGGAGAAACAGGTATATACGGTCCTTACCGCCAAAGTCAGCGCGGACCTATCTATCACGTTTTCGCAAAGAAGCTCGTCTCCGAGGGCAAGGCGTACCCTTGCTTTACCACAGACGAGGAGCTTGAAAGATTAAATCAGACCGACAAAAAGGAAGAGATAAAGTCCAAGGACTGGCACGCGGATGCCGAGGCGGCAAGACAGGAGATGCTCGACCGCAGACGCTTTTCACTTGATGAGGTTGAGGACAGTCTTAAAAAGGGAGAAAAGTTTGTTCTCCGCATAAAGTCGGACGGCGATATTTCGGTAAAGCAGCCGTTTACCGACCTTATTAAAGGAAAGCTTGAGGTTCCCGAAAACGACGAGGATTTCGTTCTTCTGAAAAGCGACGGAATACCGACTTACCACTTTGCTCACGCGGTAGATGACCATCTGATGGGTACGACCCACGTTATCCGCGGTGAGGAATGGTTGCCCAGCCTTGCCAAGCATCTGCAGCTC
>JAZOVD010000095.1:0-15777 GCA_045658525.1 Eubacteriales bacterium | reverse complement strand
CGCCTCAGCCGCGTACAGAAGACTGTTTCCTGAGCATTGGAAAAACATACAATATGCAGTAAACTCTGCGTCACTTGCAGAAATTGCACGACGGTTTTGGCAAAACAAGGGGTAAAATACGTTAAAATGTTAAGAAATTGCAAAATGTAAAAATAATTCTTGCTTTTTGGTAAAATATGTGGTATAATATCCGATAATGATTACACGAATACTCGGAGGAAAATATGACTTATTTACAGATGCCCCGTGAGCAGCTTGCAAATGAGCTTGCAGCGCTTCGCGAGGAATATGCGCAAATAAAGCAAAAGGGACTCTCGCTTGACCTCTCCCGAGGAAAGCCGGGCAGAGAGCAGCTTGACCTTATGACGGATATGCTGACCTGTATTGCAACCGACGAAGATTGCTTTTCAGAGAATGGAACGGATTGCCGTAACTACGGAATACTCGACGGTATTCCCGAAACGAAGAAGCTGTTTGCTGATATATTCGGAGTTCCGAGCGCTAACGTTATAGTCGGCGGCTCGTCCAGTCTTAATCTTATGTACGACGAGATCGCTCGCGCTATGATGTTCGGAGTTGCGGGCGGTAAGAAGCCGTGGGGAGCGCAGGGGAAGATAAAATTCCTTTGTCCTGCGCCCGGATACGACAGACATTTCGCTATATGCGAGCTTATGGGCATAGAGATGATAGCCGTTCCGCAGACCAAGGACGGTCCTGATATGGACGTTATAGAAAAGTACGTTTCCGAGGACGAGAGCGTAAAGGGCGTGTGGTGCGTTCCGAAGTACTCTAACCCCGAGGGAAGCGTATGCTCTGCCGAGACGGTAAGACGCTTTGCTTCTCTTAAACCCAAGGCTGACGACTTCCGTATCTTCTGGGACAACGCGTACGCGGTCCACGACCTTTACGAATATATCGAGCTTCCCAATCTTTTTGAGCTTTGCAAGGAGTACGGAAACGAGGATCTTCCCATTATGTTCACCTCGACGTCCAAAATATCGTTTGCGGGCGCGGGCGTGGCTGCAATGGCGGCTTCCGATGCGAATATAGCCAAGACCAAAAAGAGCATGGGCATACAGACCATTGGCTTTGATAAGATAAATCAGCTTCGTCACGCTAAATATTTCCGTGACCTTGACGGAATAAAAGCTCACATGAAGAAGCACGCGGACATTCTCCGTCCAAAGTTCGAGACCGTTCTCGAAGCGTTTAAGGCGGAGCTTGGAAGCAGAGGGATCGCCGAATGGAGCGACCCGAAGGGTGGTTATTTCATAAGCCTTAACGTGCTTCCTGGTTGCGCAAAGCGTGTTTATAGCCTCGCAAAGGAGGTCGGCGTAACGCTCACGTCTGCTGGTGCGCCTTTCCCCTACGGTATCGATCCCGAGGACAAAAATCTTCGTATAGCGCCCTCGTATCCCCCTGTTTCCGAGCTGAAAGAGGCTGTCGGAATACTTTGCCTTTGCGTAAGGATAGCTTCTCTTGAAAAATATCTGGCGTAAGATACGAAATTTTGTATATCAGCCGTTTTTTGCATATAATATACTGTAAAAACGGTCTTGAAAAATAATACCGAAAGAGCCGTTTTTAAAACGGCTCTTTTTTCGCGAAAGGTGAGAAGATATGAACGTTATGTACCGTGAGATCTCGGAGCAAAATACTGTAAAAGGAGTCAATATCTCGTGCTTGAGGGTGAAATATCCGGTAGCGGAGGTTGTTGGCAGAAAAGACGGATTGTTTGAAAAGATGGCGGAGAGCTTTTCGGAGACCGTGAAAAACGGTATGTTTAAAAATGATGCGGAGGAGTTTCTTGTTTACGTTGAAAACGGCGGCAGGCGTTCGGCGTTTCCGAAACGAACGTACAGTCTTTACATTACGGTATGCGGCGAGAACGGAAATAACGTAAGCGTAAAGACTGAGGCTAACGTAAGCGAGAGCGTGGGGTCGTTTGCAACACAGACGACCGCGTACTCGGTTGACTATACAGTCTGGGATAGAGAAAACGGACTTTTGTGCGACGAAACGAAGCTTAATATCAAGAAAAAACGCAGGCACGACGGTTTTTTCGTCGATGAAAACGGGGTACGTTACTACGATATTGACAAGGAGAACGGTCTTGTAGTTGATCCATTTACAAAAATTATATAATTAAAATATTGACTTATTCGGCATATAATGGTATAATAATACGTGATGAAATTTTTGCCGTTAGTAACGGCGGAACGGAGATCGAGATGTCAAAGGGCATTATAGATGAAATTGTAAGAACCGAGGCAAGGGCGGCAGAGATACGGAGAGAGGCTGATGCCTACGCTAAGGAGCTGTTTGAAAGGACCTCGGCGGAAAGCGAGCGTCTGTACGCTGAGTCGATCGAAAAGGCGGAAAAGGACAGTAAGGACGCACGTGAGAAGGCTAACGTCGAGGCGAAAGCTAAGATCGACGCTCTTCGCGTGACGGCTTATGCCAACGCATCCGAGATGACGAGGGCTGCGGAGAAAAATATGGCTGATGCCGTTAAGCTGATAGTGGACGGTGTTATAAACGAATGATGATGCCGTATTATAAGACCGAAAGGAGGAGCAGGATATGTCTGTAAGTAAGATGAAAAAGCTGACGCTCGTCGCTATGAAAAACGACGCGGGCAGAGTTATGCGTAAGCTGATGTGGCTCGGCTGCGTTGAAGTCGAACGGCTTAAAAGCGATGTCAGCGGTGTTACTCGCGGAACGCTTTACGCATCCGAAAGACAGAACGCCGTAAAGGACGCGGAGATGCTTTCTGAGGCGTTCGGGATACTTGTGCGGCGCGGCGGAACTAAACGCGGACTCTTTTCCGCTCCGCCTACTCTTAATAAGACCGACTTTGACGGTGATATAATAGGCTCGTCTGATTACGCTACCGTATGCGAGAAGGCGAGTGAGGTCATCGGGCTTAATAAGGAATATCTGCAATACGAGTCGGAGTGCCGCGCGCTTGAAGGACAGATGTCCGCGCTCAGACCTTGGCTCGGTTACGATATGAAGCTCGACGAGACATCCACCAGATATACCAGAACGGTTTTCGGAACGGTACCGTCCTCGTTTAGCGAGACAGAAGCCGAAGCGGTGCTTGAAAAGCACGAAACGGAAGCCGTTATAGAGGTTGTAAAGAGAGAAAAGAACGCGTGTTATATAAGTGCGGTATTTCTCAAAGAAAAAGAAGAAAAAACGCTCCGTGCGCTCGCGCTTCTCGGATTTACGAGAATGGAGCTTTCGGGGATCTCGCTTACTCCCGCTGAGGAAATATCGAAGCTTTCAGACGAGGTGGCGGACATTAAAAATAAGATGTCCGTTACGCTTGAAAGGCTTGACGCGTTCAGGGATAACTGTGACGAGATAGAGATAGCTCTTGATATGGCTAACACCAAGTCAAATACCGCCGAGGCAAAGCAACGGCTTCTCTGTACGGAGCGGACGGTCATACTTTCAGGCTGGATACCCGCAGAGTATATAAAGGATCTTGAAAAGACACTTTCGGGGGACGAGGTATATTACGAGCTTGAAGAGCCGTCGCTTGATGATGACGTTCCCGTACACCTTGTAAACGGTAAGCCTGCGGGATATTTCGAGTCGGTAGTGGAGATGTACTCTCCGCCTGCTTACGGAACGTTCGACCCGACGAGAATAATGATGGTGTTCTTCTTTATCATCTTCGGAATGATGCTCGCGGACGTTATATACGGACTGATGATAACCTTTGGCTGTCTGTTTATAGCCAAAAAGGCAAACGTTTCACGCGGTGTCAAGAATATGTGCAATATGTTTGCCGTATGCGGTATATCGTGTGTGATCTGGGGCGTCATCTTCGGAAGCTACCTTGGCGACCTGCCCGCGCAGTTTATGAAAAGTATGTTCGGGGTAGATATAAAGGTCTGGGCGGCACTCGATATAATGAACGAGGCTATCGTGTTCCTTGTTCTTTCGCTCGCTATGGGCGCTATCCACATGCTTGCGGGAATGGCGATACGCTTCTACGTTCTTTGTAAGAACGGTCAGGTGTTCTCGGCGGTGTTCGATGAGGGAAGCTGGTTCGTTCTGTTCCTCGGCGCGGGACTTTATTTCATAGTTCCGACAGCGGGAATAATAGTGGCGGGAACGGGAGTGCTGATGCTCGTTCTTACGCAGGGCAGAGATAAGAAGAACTTCCTTATGAAGATAGTAGGCGGTATTGGAAGCCTTTACAGCTTGGTCAATTACGCGTCAGACCTGCTCTCTTATTCGAGAATAATGGCACTCGGACTTTCCTCGGCAGTCGTTGCGAGCGTATTCAATATACTTGCGACGATGGGAGGACTGAGCGTTCCCGGTATAATCGTGTTTATACTCGTTATACTTGTCGGACACGTTCTTAACCTTGCAATAAACCTTCTCGGAACGTTCGTTCATACGAGCAGGCTGCAATACGTCGAATTTTTCGGCAAATTCTTTGAGGACGGCGGCAGACCCTTCCGTCCGCTTAAACCGGATATAACTCATTCCTCGGTGGTTTCGTCCGAGGGAGAGAATAAATAAAATATCACAAATAAAAAATCGGAGGATAAACTACTATGGATGCTATTTTATCAACAATATTCACCGGCGCAAACCTTGCGCTTCTCGGCGCGTTTCTCGCAGTAGGACTTGCGGGCTGGGGCTCGGCTAAGGGCGTTGGTAACGCCGCTTGTGCCGCTGACGGACTTTTGGCTGAAAATCCCTCTATGTTCGGTAAGGTCTTCGTTCTCGAAGCGCTTCCCGCAACTCAGGGTATTTACGGTTTCGTTGTCGCGTTTATGATAATGCTCAAAATAGGCGTTCTCGGCGGAGACCCGTCAACCGTTACCGTACAGCAGGGCGCATACCTTCTTTTCGCATCTCTTCCCATAGCGATAGTCGGACTTATTTCCGCGCAGTATCAGTCTAAGGCTGCCGTTGCGGGTATAAATCTTGTCGCGAAGCAGAAGGAAAAGCTCGGTAACGCTATAACTAACGCGGCTCTCGTTGAGACATACGCGATACTCGCGCTTCTTATATCTATGCTTCTTATAATCAACTTTTAACGGTAATTTCAAATGAGTAATATAGAAAAAATAACCCGCAAGATAACTGCCGACGCGGAAAGCTATTCCGCTGAGGTAAGACGAAATGCGGACTCGCACGCCGAACAGCTCCTTAATGAGGCTACCGAACGCGCAAACGAGGCGTATAACGCTATCGTTGCCAAGGCGGAGAAGGAATGCGAGGCAGTTATAGCGCGAGCGGCGTCGTCAGCGGATGTTCTGGAAAGAAATATACTGCTTGACGCGAAAAGCGCGCTTACGCAAAAGGCGTTTGATGATGCCGCCAAGGCACTTACGGAGCTTGACGACAAGCGTTACGCAGAGTTTCTCGTAAGAAAGCTGACGGAGGCGATAAACGCGATAGGCGAGAGTGAGGATGACGGTTACGGATACGAGGTCGAGAACCCCGATCTGTACGTTGTAACTCTCTGCGCCTCTGACGCGAAAAAATACAAAAAGCAGTTGGAGGCGGCACTTTCGGACGCTGTCAATGCGAAAAAGTGCAGACTTGAAATTTCCGACGCTTACGCTGACATAACCGGCGGCTTCTTTTTGAAGCGCGGAGAGATAGAAATAAACGCATCCTTTGAGACGCTTATTGAAAACGCGAGGGAAAGGCTGACGGCAGATGTGTGCGGCACTCTTTTCCGTGATCCGAAAGGAGAAAGGTAAGCTTGAAAAACGGATATAACTACGAGGATTATCTGTTTGTCTCCGCGAGGATACGCGCAAAGGAGAACTCTCTTATCGGTCATAGCGACCTTATGTCGATGGCTTCCGCTTCAAGCACCGATGAGCTTTACCGTATGCTTGATGATAAGGGGATAGTGGCTGAAAACGATCCCCGGAACGGCAGAAATTACGATGCCGTACTCGCGAAAAGACTTTCAGATGCGTATGCCTCTGTTTTCTCGGATATACCTGAAAGGTCACTTTTTACGGTATTTACCTATCCGTATGACTGCCACAATCTCAAAACGGCTATAAAGTACGCTCAAAAGGGATCAAGCGGGGCTTCCGTTATGATACCGCTCGGAACTGTTTCCCCCGAAAAAACGGAGGATGCCGTTATAAAAGGCGATTTTTCGGTTTTTCCGAGCAATATGGCTAAGGCGGCTGAAAACGCTGTCGATGAGTTCTGCAAGACTAAGGATCCGCAGATAATAGACCTTATACTTGACTACGCGTGCTTTGAGGATATAAGCGAATCAACGAAGGCACACAACGTACCGTTTATGACCGAGCTTCTCGCTATAAAAGCCGATACGGTGAATATATTTACTTCGGTAAGGCTTGCGCGCCGATATTCGGAAAAGACGTTTACGTTGCCCGAAAACGCGCTTGTAGTAGGTGGAAAGCTCCCGTACAGCTTCTTTACGGAGGTGTTTTCGGAAGCCGAGCCGAGTGGAGTTATCGACGCTCTTGCCGATAAGCTTATGCGCACGGAATACTCCGTTATAGCGGACAGACTTAAAGCGGGCGAATACGACATAGGAAAGCTTTGTGACGATCTTTATATATCAAAGGTAAGGCAGGCACGACAGACGCTCGCGGGTGTTGAGGTGGCGGCGGGTTATATCGCGGCTACGGAGTACGAGGTGAAGAATCTTCGTATATTGATAGCCGGAAAGCGTGCGGGACTGGACGCTAAGTCTATTGCCGAAAGGTTGCGTGGAAGCTATGTATAAAATTGGAGTTATAGGCAGAAAAGAGAGCGTTATGTGCTTTATGGCGAGCGGCTTTGAGGTCAGCGTCGCGGAGAGCGCGGAAAACGCCGCTGCCTGTCTTAAAAAAATGGTCGCGGATAACTGCGCGGTCATATTTCTTACCGAGGAGTTCGCGCCCTTGCTTGTTGAGGAAACGGATAAATACAAGGACGTTCCCGTGCCCGCGGTCATAACTATCCCTGCGGCTTCGGGAAGAATGGGATACGGAATGGATACGCTCAGACGCGCGTGCGAAAGAGCCGTTGGAATGGATATTCTCAAATAAAACGAGGAACTCGTTTTTACGAAAGGAACTGCTAAGCAATGAATAACGGTATGGTTGTCGGCAAAAGCGTTAAGGTCTCAGGACCTCTGGTAATAGCGGAGGGAATGAGAGAGGCGAATATGTTCGACGTTGTAAGAGTCGGAAAGCAGAAGCTTATCGGCGAGATAATAGAGATGCACGGAGACAGAGCCTCGGTGCAGGTCTATGAGGAGACTGCCGGAATAGGCAGAGGAGACGAGGTCGTTTCAACGGGCGCGCCTCTTTCGGTCGAGCTTGGCCCCGGACTTCTCAAAAATATTTACGACGGAATACAGAGACCGCTTGAAAAGCTCAGGCTTATAGCGGGAGCTAACCTTGTAAGAGGTATAGACGAGCCTGCGCTCGACAGAAGCGCGAAATGGGATTTTGTCGCTACCGCTAAGGTCGGCGATAAGGTCACTGGCGGAAGCATTATCGGAACGGTAAAGGAGACCGAGATAATAACGCACAGAATAATGGTCCCCCCGAAGATGAACGGTGAGATAACAGAGATAAATTCGGGAAGCTATACGGTAACGGAGTGTGTAGCTAAGATAAAGACGGATAAGGGCGAGATATGCGAGCTTACGCTTATGCAGAAATGGCCCGTTCGTGTTCCGCGCCCGTATTCGGAAAAGCTCCCGCCCAATATACCTATGATAACGGGACAGAGAACGATAGATACTATGTTCCCCATAGCAAAGGGCGGAACGGCTTGTATTCCGGGTCCGTTCGGTTCGGGTAAGACGGTCACTCAGCACCAGATAGCTAAGTATTCCGACGTTGACATAGTCGTTTACGTCGGCTGCGGTGAGCGCGGAAACGAGATGACGGACGTTCTCCGTGAGTTCCCCGAGCTTGTTGACCCTAAGTCTGGCAAGTCGCTTATGGAAAGAACGGTGCTTATAGCGAATACCTCGGATATGCCCGTTGCGGCGCGTGAGGCGTCCATATATACGGGTATAACGATAGCGGAATATTTCAGAGATATGGGACTTTCCGTAGCGGTAATAGCGGACTCCTCGTCGAGATGGGCAGAGGCACTCCGCGAGATGTCGGGCCGTCTTGAAGAAATGCCCGGTGAGGAGGGTTACCCTGCGTACCTTACCTCTCGTCTTGCTCAGTTCTACGAAAGAGCGGGAATGGTAAAATGTATAGGCGGAGACGGAAGAACAGGCGCGCTTTCCGCGATAGGCGCGGTATCTCCCCCCGGAGGAGACCTTTCCGAGCCTGTAACTCAGGCAACGCTCCGTATAGTTAAGGTGTTCTGGGGACTTGATTCCTCGCTTGCGTATAAGCGTCACTTCCCCGCGATAAACTGGCTCAGCTCATATTCGCTCTATCAGGACAGACTTGCTCCTTGGTACGAGGATGAGGTGTCGAGAGCTTGGACGGATAACCGTTCCGAAACGGCAAAGCTTCTTCAACTTGAAACCGACCTTGACGAGATAGTAAAGCTCGTCGGTATGGACGCTCTTTCTCCGTCTGACAGATTGGTTATGGAGAGCGCGCGTTCGATAAGAGAGGACTTCTTACAGCAGGACGCAACGGACCCCGATGACAGCTACTGTCCGCTCGATAAGCAGGCGGGACTTCTTTTGCTTATACTTTCGTTCTACCGCAAGGGACTTGACGCTGTAAAGAACGGTGCGGACGTCGAAAAGATAGCGACGCTTCCCGTAAGAGAGAAGATAGGACGCGCAAAGAACGTTCCTTATACCGAGTATAAGGAAGCTTACGCGGAAATAGAAAAAGAGCTTGTCACGGAGCTTGACGAGCTTGTAAAGCTCGCTTCCGAACAGTAAGATAAGGAGAAGGCTAAAATGATTCGTGAATACAGAACCATAGAAGAGGTCGCAGGACCGCTTATGCTCGTCCGTCAGGTTGAAGGCGTAAAGTACGACGAGCTTGGTGAGATAGAGCTTGACGACGGAAGTGTACGCCGTTGCCGTGTTTTGGAGGTAAACGGCTCGAACGTTCTCGTTCAGCTTTTTGAGAGCGCGGCGGGACTTAACCTTTCGTCGAGTAAGGTGCGTTTTTCGGGACACGGAGTACAGCTCGGCGTTTCCGAGGATATGCTCGGCAGAGTTTTCAGCGGAATGGGAAGTCCGATAGACGGCGGACCTTCCATAATACCCGAAAAGATGCTTGATATAAACGGTACACCGATAAACCCCGCGGCGAGAAACTATCCCTCGGAGTTTATACAGACGGGAGTATCGACCATAGACGGACTTAATACGCTCGTAAGAGGTCAAAAGCTCCCTATATTCTCAGCTTCTGGACTTCCGCACGCTAACCTCGCGGCACAGATAGCGCGTCAGGCAAAGGTAAGAGGTAAGGACGACAAGTTCGCCGTTGTTTTCGCGGCGGTCGGAATAACCTTTGAGGAAGCTGATTTCTTCATTTCGGACTTTAAAAAGACAGGCGCGATAGACAGAACGGTTCTCTTTATAAACCTCGCAAGCGACTCGGCGATAGAACGTATAACCACTCCCAGAATGGCGCTTACGGCGGCAGAGTATCTTGCCTTTGAAAAGGATATGCACGTCCTTGTAATAATGACGGATATAACCAACTACGCTGAGGCTCTGCGTGAGGTCTCTGCGGCGAGAAAGGAAGTTCCCGGCAGACGCGGATACCCAGGTTATCTTTACACCGACCTTGCTACGATGTACGAGAGAGCGGGAAGAAAGCTTGAAAGTAACGGTTCTATAACGATGATACCGATACTTACGATGCCCGAGGACGATAAAACTCACCCCATTCCCGACCTTACGGGTTATATAACCGAGGGTCAGATAATACTTTCGCGAGAGCTTTACAAGAAGGGTTGCATACCGCCCGTTGACGTTCTTCCGTCGCTTTCCAGGCTTAAAGACAAGGGTATAGGAGACGGTAAAACGAGAGAGGACCACAAGGGTCTTATGAACCAGCTCTTTTCCAACTACGCGCGCGGAAAGGAAGCCAAGGAGCTTATGGTCGTTCTCGGTGAATCTGCGCTTACGCCTATGGAAAGACTGTACGCTAAGTTTGCAGACGAGTTTGAAGCAAAGTATATAAACCAGGGCTTCTACGAGAACAGAACGATAGAGGAAACTCTTGATATAGGATGGGAGCTTCTTAAAATATTCCCCAAGAGCGAGCTTAAACGTATCAAGCCCGATATGATAGCGAAGTATCTTGGAGACGAATAAAGAGTATGCTGAAAAAACTAACGAAAGGACGGTCGCGAAATGGCTGAAATAAACGTAAATCCAACGCGAATGGAGCTTAAAAAGCTTAAAGCGCGTCTTGCGACCGCCAGACGCGGACACAAGCTCTTGAAGGATAAGCGCGACGAGATGATGAAACGGTTTATGGAGACCGTAAAGGAAGCGGGCGAGCTTCGAAAGAGAGTGGAAAATGGAATGGAAAAGGTACATTCTTCGTTCTCGGTAGCGAGCGCGGTGATGTCATCGGAGCTTCTTGGTGAGGCGCTGGCGCTTCCGGTAAGTCCGGGTGAGTTGTTTTTAAATCAGAAAAGCGTTATGAGTATAAGTGTTCCGAGTTATTCTTATTTGAGAGGTAACGGCAGCTCGGATTCACTTGGTTACGGTTACGCCTTTACCTCGGGAGAGCTTGACACGGCTGTAAGTGAAACGGTATCGCTTATCCCCGATATGATAGCTCTCGCGGAGAAGGAAAAAACGGTACAGATGCTCGCGGATGAGATAGAGAAAACGCGCAGACGCGTCAACGCTCTTGAATATATAATGATACCGCGCTACGAAGCGGGTATAAAGCGTATAGTTATGAAGCTTGACGAAAACGAGCGCGGAAACACGACCCGTCTTATGAAGGTCAAGGATATGATGCTCGCTCAGCAGATAGAGAAAAGGAAAAAGGAAAACGTTGAGGGGTAAATGAAAAAACAATGGGATGGCGTAATGTAAGCCATCCCATTGTTTTTTGGGGGAGTCGCGTTCATTGAACGCTCGCGGCGGGAGCAAGCCCCCGCCCTACGAATAAACCCCCCGAAATTTCGTTCTCAATACCTCTATGTGAACCCCTCGGAAGTGAAAACCGTCCAAGTTGTTAGCAGAAGCTCGAGTGTAAGTTTCTTTCTTTTTCTTTGCTTCGTTTCTCGTTCTTTCTTTGCTTTCAAAGAAAGAACAAGAAATGAAGAAACTATCATTGACAAAGTATTCCTTATGTGATATAATATTATTGGTTGAATAAAAGAAGAAAATAATACAATATATCCAATATAAAATCAAAAACAACAATAAATGAGGTAAAAACAAATGGACTGCATATTTTGTATGATAAAGGACGGCAAGATACCGTCGAGTAAAGTTTATGAGGACGAAACTATGCTTGCGTTCAAGGACGTTAATCCGCAAGCCCCTGTCCACGTTCTTGTGATACCCAAAACACATATACCTTCTCTTGACGGTATAAATTCCGATAACTGTAACGTAGTTGCGGAAATATTCGCAAAGATACCCGAGATAGCTAAGATGGCTGGTTGTGAAAACGGTTACAGAGTTATAAGTAACTGCGGAGAGGATGCCTGTCAGTCGGTTAAACACTTGCATTTCCACATCCTCGGCGGACGTAAGCTCGCTGAGCAGATGGCATAAACATAAATTTTATAAATGAGAGGAATTGAAAAATGAGCGTTATATCAGATATACTTGAAGCAAGAAAGATTCCCGCGCTTATGAAGTTTGCTGACGGCAGAACCGTTACAGCGGAGAATTTCGAGGAGCGTAGAACGGAAATGGTCGAGATACTCAGAAACGAGGTTTACGGTAAAGAACCGCCCGCGCCTGCGAAGGTCACAAGAACTGTTCGTTCCCATAAAGAGTGCGATTACGCCGGCAAAGGAGAGACCTTTGAATCTACTATATCGTTTGAGACGGATAAGGGAGAATTTTCGTTCCCCGTAACAGAGGTAGCTCCCAGAGGCAAAAAGAATTGTCCTCTTTTCATATTGGTAAACTTCCGCCCGAACGTTCCCGATAAATATCTGCCCGTTGAACAGATACTTGATTCAGGTTGCGCGGTAATATCCGTTTATTATAACGATATTACCAATGATGCTAACGATGGCTTTACTTCCGGACTTGCGGCTATGTATGATAGAGAGAAATATAACTGGGGTAAGATAGCTATGTGGGCTTGGGCGGCGAGCAGAGTTATGGACTGCGTTCCCGAGCTTGGTTATGCTGACGTGAACCGCGTTGCGGTAGTAGGCCACTCGCGTCTTGGTAAGACCGCGCTTGTTTGCGCATCGAGAGACACGAGATTTTACGCAGCTTGCGCAAATGATAGCGGCTGCTCGGGTGATGCGATGACCAGAGGCAAGGTCGGAGAGCAGATAAGTGATATAACTATGCGTTTCCCGATGTGGTTCTGCGAAAAATATAAGAGTTATGCGGGAAAGACGGAGGAGATGCCCTGTGATCAGCATTTTCTTGTTGCTTCGATAGCGCCCCGTAAGGTGCTTCTCGGTGCGGCGATAGAGGATGAATGGGCTGACCCTGATTCGCAGTATCTTTCCGCTTGTGCGGCTTCCGAGGCTTGGGAGGTGCTTGGTCTTAAAGGCTTTATTCACCCTGACAGACTTCCTGTTCCCGGCGCGGAGTTCGGAGAAGGCGACGTTTCTTACCACCTCAGATACGGAACTCACTTCTTCTCGTGTGATGACTGGAAGGTATATACGAAGTTCCTTGGTGGAAAATAATTGCTCGTTATCGTCTTGTAATTATCAAAAGGTGACAAAATGTTCGAAACTGAAATAGAAAAACTGAAAAACAAAGAAAGATTCGATATAGAGGATCTGAGGGATATTATCCGCATACTCAGAAGTGAAAACGGTTGTCCTTGGGACAGAGAGCAAACGCACGAGAGTATAATTCCCGGATTTATCGAGGAGACCTATGAGGTGGTTGAGGCAATAGAGGAAAAAAGCTCCGATATGCTTTGCGAGGAGCTTGGAGACGTTCTTCTTCAAATAGTCTTTCACTGTCAGATAGAGGAAGAATGCGGAGCTATGAGCTTTGATGATGCAGTGAGCGGGGTGTGCCGTAAAATGATAGTGCGTCATCCGCACGTTTTCGGAAACGTTACCGCGGATACCTCTGACGAGGTGCTTCGTAACTGGGATAAGATAAAAGCGGAAACGAAGCACCAGGAGAGCCTCGCACAGAGACTGGAATCTATTGCTAAGCCTATGCCTGCGCTTATGCGTACTCAAAAGGTGATACACAAATCCCAAAAAGAGGGGATCTCTTTTGGTAGCTCATATCTTGACGGAGATGAGTCCGATGCCGGAAAAGCGCTATTTGCTGCTGTGGCTAAATGTGAGGAGTACGGACTTGACGCGGAGACAGTTCTTCGTCATTATTGCGATGCGGTTATAAAATCTTTGAAATAACAGTACATTATGTTGACAAACACATAACGGTGTGATATAATATACATCGTGTCAAGTTGACCTAAATATTTTTTGACTAATCAGGAGATAGGAATGATGAAAAGATCACAGACAAAAAAGACACTTATCGTCAGTATCATTTCTGCTGTAATTTGCCTTGCAATGCTTGTGGGAACGACGTTTGCGTGGTTTACGGATTCTGTTACCAGCGGTGACAACGTTATAATTTCCGGAAATCTCGACGTCGAGCTTTACCATAAGAACGCAAAGGTGACCGCAGATAATGCTTCTGTTCAGGGCAATACCGCTCTGTTCTGCGATAAGGACGGAAACGTAGTTAAATGGGAACCGGGTGTGGTTTCGTGGGAGAACTTTACAGTATCAAACGTCGGAACACTTGATCTCAAATATCTGCTTACGGTAAAGTTCGAGGATAAGAACTACATTGAAAGGAACGGAGTTCAGTATAAGCTTTCCGACGTTCTTAAAATAGCTTACGTTGACGGCGGGGTCGATCCGACCAAGAGCCGCGCGGAGCTGATCGCCGGTATAACCTCATGGCAGTCTCTTTCTACATACGTCGGAGAGATCGAGGAGCTTTCAGCCGGAACGGATTCTTCGGTTATCGGTGTGGTTATCTACTGGGCGCCCGGAGCGAACGATAACAACTATAACGTCAACAACGGAGCTACCACAAATGATGGCGATCCGCTCGGTATAAAGCTTAACGTTGAGCTTAAAGCTACCCAGCTTACGAGTGAGAACGATGCTTTTGGTGATAACTATGACCAGAACGCGTATTTGAAGCTTCCTACCGCTACCCTTACACAGCTTACCGGAAACGAATTTACCGCAAACGATGCTACCAATGACTATGACGACGATGCTATAAGGATTGGAACGCGGATTTCGTTATAACGTTTAATCAGGATGTAGCCCAGAATCAGATAGCGTTGCTTGATCGGTACGATATATTTGAGGGCGCTACGGCTCTTCCCGCAGGTCTTGAAATAACTCTTGAGCTTCGCGTATATGAAACGACGGGACAAGAGGTTGATAGCTTTGTAAACTACGAGACAGGTGTTTCTCATTCGATACAGACATTTGTTTATACTGTAAACTGATAAAAATAAAAAAGTTCCTCGGCTTAAAGCCGAGGAACTTTTTTTATTCAAGAATGTTTGTTGTTATGTAATCAACTCCGAGGACTGCAAGCTTTTCCGCATCGTCTTTGCTGTCAACTGTCCAGCAGTTTATCTTGTGTCCGTGTGCGTGGACCTCGTTTATTATTTCCTCTGAAAGCGCGCGGTAATGTATATCAAGATCAAGACTGTGCTTGTCAAGTCTTTCAAGCACCTCGCTGCTGTACGCGCTTGTAAGAAATTGGAGAGGCTGAGACGGAAGAAGCTGTCTTAAATTGACCATATTATCAAAAGAAAACGATATAAATATTACGTTTTCAAGATAGTTAAGAGCCTTTATTTCTTCTATTACCTGAGCGATATGCTTAGGCTCGAATTTGTTTTTAAGCTCTATTACACATACCTTTCCGTATTTTTTACATATCCTTACGTATTCTTCGAGGCTCGGAATTATGAGATCTCCTCTTTTGAGCTGACTTTGACTGTCCTCGCGGTTGAAATCGCGAAGACGTACAGCTCTTACCGCTTCGTAGCTCGATCTCTCTACGTTAACGTCAACGTCCGAGACTCTCGCGGTGCTTTCGTCGTGAATGACGACTATCTTTTCGTCCGCGGTAACGTGTATATCGCATTCCTCACCGAAATAGCTCCTGTTTCCCGCCGCTATGAACGAAGCGCAGGTGTTTTCGGTTTCTATTCCGCTGAGTCCTCTGTGCGCGACCGTTAATACGTTTCTTTTGTTAAATTTAATGGTGTCCATAATAATCTCTCTTTAGCCGATCTTGTACAGTGGGCAAACGCCCTCTCAGTCGCATACGCGCCAACTTTACCAGAGGGCGAGCCTTTCATCAAATAAAATACCATCACTCTATGATACGGGACTATGCTCAAACAAAATACCACCACTCTATGATACGGGATTACGATCAAACAAAATACCACCACTCTATGATACGACATCAAATTTTACACAACAGTCCCCATACAAAAATTCTTTTGCCTACTTTTCTTTTAAGAAAAGTAGGGTCAAGCCCAAGACATAGTGCCGGGCTTCGGCTGGGAGATCATAGACTCTTTGAGGAACGCAACAGCTTTTTCAAGTCCCTCGTCTATGGACATAAGGCTGTCCTCG
>JAZOVD010000094.1:0-34551 GCA_045658525.1 Eubacteriales bacterium | reverse complement strand
GGAAAGAGGTGATATTATGTATATAGGCATCGGCATTGTCGGGACAAAATGCGGCGTTGTAGCGTGGGTAAAAGACGGAACGGTCAAAGAAAAGATTCGTTTTGCCACCGAAAGCAAAGAAAAAGCGATAAAACGGATTTTGGAAGCCGTTGAAGCGCTGGGCCCCGCAACTGCTATCGGAATCAGCTGCGGCGGTCCTTTAGACGAAAAAAACGGGATCATTCTTTCCCCTCCCAATCTGCCTGGTTGGGATCGGGTAGAGATCGTACAGATGCTTAAAGAGCGTTTTTCGGTTCCGGTTAAGATCCGTAACGATGCCAATGCCTGTGCTCTGGCAGAGTGGCGATTTGGCGCGGGAAGAGGATACGATAATGTGATATTTCTCACTTGTGGTACAGGGTTTGGCGGTGGATTGATCATAAACGGAAAATTGTATTCCGGCTCTACGGGAAACGCCGGCGAGATCGGACACGTGCGTCTTTCCGATTGCGGTCCTGCCGGATACGGGAAGGTTGGCTCGGTAGAGGGCTTTTGTAGTGTAACGGGCATTCGGGAGACAGGCAGAATGTTGGCACGCGAAGCTTTGGAACGAGGAGAAACACCCCTGTTCCTGCAATCAAAAACCATTGATACATTCGACACCGCTGACCTTGCCGAGGCAGCTCGAAAAGGTGATAGGACAGCAGGAGAGGTCTTTGCTCTTTGCGGGAGGATGCTTGGACGGAGCCTCGCCATTCTGTGCGATATTCTTGATCCTCAGGTCATTATAATCGGAAGTGTCTATGCAAGGTGCCGTGATCTGTTGGAAGAGCCCACGTTAAACGAGTTAAAAAAAGAAGCACTGGCTTTCACCGCGAAATGCTCTGTTACAGTTCCTCTTTTGGACGAACAGATCGGAGATATGGCGGCGCTGGCTGTCGCAATGGAGGCATATGATGAATTACATTGAAAATTTAATAGAGCGTTATCCAAATTTGTACGAATGTAAGGAGCCGCTTGAAAAAGCAGTTGACGCGATCACTACTATGCACAATATGGGCGGAACCCTTCTTCTGTGCGGTAACGGAGGAAGTGCGGCAGACAGCGAGCATATTTCAGGGGAGCTTCTGAAAGGGTTCCTCAGCAATCGTTCCTTATCAGAAACGGATAAGGTCTGTTTGCCGCCAGAGATCGCTGATCGTCTGCAAGGAGGTATTAAAGCTATTCCTTTGCAGTC
Source organism: Eubacteriales bacterium (assembly GCA_045658525.1). Taxonomy (GTDB): domain Bacteria; phylum Bacillota; class Clostridia; order Oscillospirales; family CAG-272; genus SIG673. The sequence continues at coordinate 33,335 of JAZOVD010000094.1, read as the reverse complement.
CTTGACTTCGGTTTTTACAGCATTTGTCAACGACGTTTCATCTGATTTGGCTCTTGCCCAGTTGGTTTGGGTGTTTGGAGAGACAAACGGTGTTTTTTTAGGAATTTCAACCTCGGGAAATGCGAAAAACGTTTGTGCTGCCGCAGAGGTAGCGAAGGCAAAAGGGATGAAAACCATTGCCATGACCGGGCAGAACGGAGGCAAATTAGCACATATCTGTGATATTGTAATAAAGGCTCCCGAAAACGAAACCTATAAAATACAGGAGTTGCATCTTCCTATCTACCATGCTCTCTGCGCTGAAACAGAGGCACAAATTTTTGGAGGTTAAGCTTATGATAAAAAAAGTAACCGTAGAAAACTGGATTTTGGCAATCGTTCCTCACGCCGAAGTTATTGCAGGATTTGATGCTCGAACTTATGAAGCAGTAGTCAAGCATACAGGGACCGTTCTTCCTGCCACGGTCCCGGGAAATTTTGAGTTGGATATGATGAAGGCGGGACTTATTGAGGATATTTATTACGGAGAAAATGTCATTAAGGCACAAAAGCTCGAGGATCGACATCTGTGGTACGCTGCCACATTTACCTTGGAGGACATTGCAAATACAGACTCCTTTCTGACCTTTGGAGGAATTGATGCCGTCAGCGAGATATATCTTGACGGTGAGTTGCTCGGAAAGACAGACAATATGCTGATTCCTCACGTCTTCTCCCTTGATGGAGTTGCCGTTGGTAAGCACGAGATTGTCGTTCATATTCTCCCCGTTACTTTATATTCCCAAGACCATCCTACACCGTTAGGATGTAAAGCTCTGAGTTATAACTTGGATTCGCTGGCGCTTCGGAAAGCCCCTTACATGTACGGGTGGGATATTATGCCTCGCATCATTTCCGGCGGACTGTGGAAACCGGTGACGGTAGAATACCTCCCTAAAAATCGAATTGAAGAGGTGTATCATTACACCCAATCCCTTTGCGGAACCGCTGCGACACTTCAAGCATCGATACGCGTAATCTCGGATGTGCTTAATCCAAATGAGTTAACATATACTGTGGAGGGTATCTGCGGAGAATCGCGCTTTTTTGGATCTGCTGCTATGTTCGGATCTGTGCGTTCAATCCAAATCTCGCTGCCCGAAGCAAAGCTTTGGATGCCAAAGAATTACGGTGCACCGAATCTTTACGACGTGACAGTCACGCTATATCACAACGGGGTTGCCTGCGACCGCAAAACGTTTTCCTTCGGTATCCGCACGGTAGAATTGGAACGGACATCTCTTGCGGGAGACGATGGCGAATTTTGTTTCAGGGTTAACGGTCAAAAGATCTTCTGCATGGGCTCAAATTGGGTACCGCCGGATGCATTCCCGTCAAGACACAACGAATATCAAAAGCGTGGTCTGGAGATGCTGGCAGATCTGAACTGTAATATTGTACGGTGCTGGGGCGGAAGCGTATATCCCGACGAGGAGTTCTACGACTTCTGTGATCAAAACGGTATTCTTGTCTGGCAGGATTTTTCTATGGCGTGCGGAATATATCCTAATGATAATGAGTTTTTGAATAAGCTGGAAATCGAAGCCAAAGCCGTCGTCTGTGCCCTTCGAAACCATCCGTCCCTTCTGATCTGGTCTGGGGATAATGAATGTGACGATGCCTACTGCGAGTCTTCCGTCCAACAGGATAAAAGGGTAATACGTCGGCTTGATCCAAACGATAACGCGATAACCCGTACTTTGCTTCCGCGAATCGTTCGTGAGAATGATCCCTGCCGTCCCTTTTTACCGTCCTCACCGTATCGCGATCCTGCGGCTGTTGCGGGTTGTCACCCGTCGGAGGAGCATCTGTGGGGTCCGCGTGACTTCTTTAAAGGAGAATTTTACAGCACAGCCCCCGCCCATTTCGCCTCGGAAACGGGGTATCACGGTTGTCCCTCTCCTGCGACGCTGAAAAGGTTTATTCCGCAAGAGCACTTGTTGAATTGGGGAGACTCCGGGGTATGTGACGATCCCGTCTGGCTTTTGCACGCCGCCTGTATGGAGCCATTCCCGGGAGCCACTTTCTCTTACAGGATCCCTTTGATGACGTCTCAGGTAGAACGGATATTCGGTAAAGCATCGGACGAGCTTGCAGACTACGCCCTGCAAAGTCAGATTTCACAGGCGGAAGCAAAAAAATATTTTATTGAGAGATTCCGCATCGGAAAATGGAGAAGAACTGGAATTATATGGTGGAACATCATTGACGGTTGGCCTCAGATCTCCGATGCAGTAGTGGACTGGTACGGATGCAAAAAACTGGCGTACCATTACATCAAGACCTCGCAGATGCCTTTCTGTATGATGGTAGATGAGCCTAAGAACGGAGCTCTTACCTTATGCGCAGTCAACGATACTTGCGAGAATAAGACGGTACGCTATACGGTAACAAATCTTGCTACGGGAAGAGATGTTCTCGCGGGGGAATGCACCGTTATTCCCGACACTACCGCCCGCATCGCCGTTTTTCCGGAAGAAGCGGGAGCGTGCTATCTGATCCGCTGGGCAGGTGATTCTTGTGGCAAAAATCACTTTACCGCCGCTATTGGAGAAGGGATCGATCTTGATGCCTATTCTCAATGGATGAAACAGATTGGTTATTGGGAGCTTAAAGAAGGCTTTTGATAAGCAAGCGCGCTTCATTGCAACCAAACGAAAAAAGACACCCGTTCGGGTGTCTTTTTTCGTTTGTGTATGGGCTATAAAAAAGATATTTTCGGCGTTTTTCTTACGGGATTTGAGCTCTCGATATTATGCGAGCATTAAATCATTGATCCTTCTGTTTGTTCTCTTTTCAATTTGTGTCATATACAATTCCATAAAATTGAAATCAGGACAGCCGTTACTATCTATTGGCAATTTTAAGGATTTTAATGTGTTGACAAAATAGATGTCGGCGAGATTATTGTTCCCGAATGATTAGATAAGTACCGCTCACGATAGATTTTGAGCGTTTTCCATCCTCAAAACAGAAGCGAGGCTCCATTTTCGCCGTTGCGCAAACGCCCTGTGGAATTTCCACGTCAAGAATAATACCTTGTCCTTCTCTTCTCCACGACACCGATATTTTACCCGCCGGCGCAATATGGTAAGCCGATACATTTTCAAGAGCATCAACGAAAGAGGGACATATTTCCAACTCATTTACGTTATCCTTGTTGGGATTTAACCGAATGCCTGCGAGGCACTTAATAAACCAAGCGCTGATATCTCCCCAGAAATGATGGTTCATGGAAGATACCTTGTCGGGCATAAAGTCCTCCCAAAGAGTCGTAGCTCCGCGCTTGAGCCAGTTTCCATAGGACGGATAATCCTCGCGTGTAATCATTTTATATGCAAGATCGCTATATCCGAAACGTGTCAGCACGTGGAATATAACTCTGCCGCCCAAAACACCAACGTCGATGTGATCGTCGCAAGCGCGGATCATTTCCAGAAGCCTTTCAAACGCAACGCTTTGCTCGGATTCCTCAAAGACACCGTAATACAGCGCCATTGCCTGACTGCTCTGACACGAACCGCAAACCAGCATCGTCGTGAAATCAACAAGATTTGCGCGGATCGCCTCTCTGTATTTTTTTGCTTCACCTCTGGCATAGTCCGCGTCCTCCGAGAGATTGACTGCATCCAGCATCTCCGCCATTTTATTGGCAATATCCATAGACATCACCGTATCCGTAAATACCAGCGGTGCTTTCGGCTTGATGCCGCCCACGTGACACCAGTCTCCAAGACCGATGCTCAGTAAGCCGTTTTCGTCACAACGGGTTCTCAAATACCGCAAATAAGCGACAAATGACGGTGCCGATTCGGTGATCATATCAACCTCACCGCGATAGAGATACGCATAGTAAGGAAGATATGCCAGAACGCAATCCCATGCGGGGCCGTTCCCCCAATGAAATCCCCAACCTCCTGTGGGAACGATGCCCGGCAGTGCTCCGTCTTCCCGTTGTGCCTTACAAATATTTCGCATCCATTCGCGATAGTTTCTTTCGGGATCAAAATTCAGCAAGGCGGCTTCGCAGGAGAGTGCCGCATCGGCAGTCCAGCCGTTTTTCTCGCGCTGTGGGCAATCGGTGGGAAAATGATGAAAATTCGATACGATACTGCGTCTTGTGATTTCCTGAAGGGTTGTTGCCACAGAATCGGAGCAACAAAAATCCCCGCGTGTGTTCAAGTCCGTGTGATAAACGAGATAGGTCAACAGTTCCTTCGTCGCCTGCTCCTCGGTGATTCCGCTCACCTTGACGTACCGAAAGCCGTGATAGGTAAATGTGGGTTGATATACCTCCGTACCAGCGTCGCTGCAAACGTAGGTATCCTTATGCACAATGTCTTTGTCCCGCTCCCATTGGTCGCGAACAAACCATATCTGCGCCAGATTGATGTCTCCGTCCTTCAAGGAATCCGCATAGCGCAATTCAATTGTTTGCCCCTTCGTTCCCTTGATGCTTAATCGGCATACTCCGGCATTAGACATTCCAAAATCGTAAATATAACCGTCTTCACACGGTATGATCTCAACGGGGAGAAGCTCTTGTTCCTTGGTGATAGGTGCAATATCCGCCAAGCGTATCTCTCCCTTTGGAGCTGTGGCGGGCAAAGCGCTTTCCCAATCGGAATCGTCAAAGCCTACCTGATTCCACCCCTCGATCTCATAATTAGCGTCATAGTATTCTCCAAAGCGGTAATCGTCGCGTCGAATTGGTGAGGGCCCGATTTTAAAGCTTTTGTCGCTGTGAAGCAAAACAGCTTCTCCCTGTGTTACGGACAATGCAAACATAGGGGCGCTTCTGAAATCTGCCTTGTCAAAATCCCAGATGTATCCGCTGGGGTTGTTTTGAAAACCGTTTCCCAGCAAAACTCCAATCACATTTTCACCAGTTTCAAGCATAACGTCATATTCGTCGCAGTATATATAATCATTTGTATTGCTGATGTAAGGGGATAAAAAGCCTTTCGTTATTCGCGTTCCGTTAAGATAAAGCTCATAAAAGCCGCATACCGCAACCGTAATTCTTGCACTGCCTTCAGCGTTTGAAAAAAACGCCTTTCGGAAATAATAAGCAGGAACATTTTCCTCAAACGTGTTGAATTTCTCGGTTGCTTTAATAAAGTTACTTTTTGAAATCATTATAACGCTCCTTTGGTTGATTTGATTTTTGCTTGCTTTGATATGATAATTATATCATAAAAACGATTGCTTTTTGCTTTTCAAGCCGATATAATAAAAAAATGCTTTTTGCCGTGGCAAAAAGCTACATCAAATACTTTTCACTATTCACTATTACTTATTACCTCCAAATCCCCGAGGTTTTTAGTGAAAAGTGAAGAGTGAAGAGTGAAAAAGTAATCCCCAAGGACAAGTCCTCGGGGATTTGGTTGCGGGGAGGGGATTTGAACCTCCTGACCTCCGGGTTATGAGCCCGACGAGCTAACCGAGCTGCTCTACCCCGCGATATTAAGCTTGGCGAATAAAAATGGTGCCGGAGACCGGGATCGAACCGGCACGAGGGATTAGCTCGCGGGATTTTAAGTCCCGTGCGTCTGCCAGTTCCGCCACTCCGGCAAATCTTTTTATTACCTCACGTATTATACCACATTATACGCGGCTTGTCAAGACATAATACACATTTTTTGAAAAATATTTTTTCGGGGGATACTTTTTTGACAGTTTCTATTGACTTTCAAACGAATATCTTTTACAATGATACTGCAAAAGAGGTGAAGTAATGATATACGATACACACGCGCATACGGACAACTCTCACGACGCGCGTCAGACCATAGATGAGCTTTGTACGACAGCTATCGAAAAGGGAGTTAGCGGTATCGCCGTTACCGATCACGCTAATCTTACGGAATACGGCGAGCAGCAGATAGCGAGGATTAAAAGATCCGTTCGTCAGGCAAAGGAAGCAAACGAAAAATACCAAGGAAAGCTAAGGGTGTTTACAGGTATAGAGCTTGGTGAGCAGCTTGAAAACGAAAAAATACTATCTGAGCTTCTTTCCCTTGCGGATTACGACGTTATTCTTTCATCGAGGCATTTCGTCCGTTATTTTAAAGATGCTTGGGAGACTCCGTACTCGCTGATAGATTTCTCGTGTCGCTCCGAAAATGAACTGAGAGAGTTTTTCCTTGAATATTTGGAAGGAGTTTATGAGCTTGCCGAAAAAGCCGATCTCGATATACTCACGCATCTTACCTGTCCGCTTCGTTACATAAACGGAAAATATAAGCGCGGCGTAATGGTAGAGGATTATGAAAGCGAGATACGAGATATTCTTAAAGCCGTTATATCCCGCGATTTTGTTCTTGAAGTGAACACGTCAGGTCTTGGAAACGCCCACGGAGAGACTATGCCAAACGACAAGGTGCTTGAATGGTACTATGAAATGGGCGGACGGCTTATAAGCCTTGGGGCGGATTCTCACGTTCGGGGTTACGTCGCAAACGGTTTTTCGGATGAGATAAACGTTTTGAAAAAGCTTGGATTTAATACGCATTGCTATTTTGAAAAACGCAAGCGTTATGAAATACCTCTTGAAAATTAATTAAAAGGAGATTACTATGAAGCTCAATTACGATAGCTACAAGGACAAGGTCTATGCCTGCTGGATGGGTAAGAATATCGGCGGCACTATGGGAACTCCCTACGAGGGAACGCATGAGCTTCTTGACATTAAGGGCTTTGCTACCGCACCCGGAGTCGTTCTTCCGAACGACGACCTCGATCTTCAGCTTATATGGCTCTACGCGCTTGAAAACTGCGGACCTCACGGGATAAGCGCGGCTACTCTCGGTGAGCATTGGATATCGTTTATCGTTCCTCATTGGAATGAGTACGGTATCGGAAAAGCCAATATGAAACGCGGACTTCCTCCTCCGATGGCGGGAGACTACGATAACGACTGGTGTCATTCCAACGGTGCGTGGATACGTACCGAGATATGGGCGACCGTTTGTCCCGCAATGCCGCATATTGCGGCTAAGTATGCTATGGAGGACGCGATGGTCGATCATGGCGCGGGTGAGGGAACGTATGCGGCGGCGTTTGTCGCGGCGCTTCAATCCGCGGCGTTTGCGGTAAGCGATCTCAAAAAATGTATCGAAATAGGTCTTGCCGCTATCCCCTCGGGATCGAGAATGGCTAAGAGTATTAAATTCGTGCTTGAATGCTATGATAAAAAGATGAGCTGGTTAGATGCGAGAAACGCTGTTCAGCAGCTCAACGCCGATATAGGTAACGGCTGGTTTGAAGCGCCGTCTAACGTAACCTATGCGGTCATCGGACTGCTCTGGGGAGAGGGAGATTTCAAGAAGTCGATGATCACCGCTATCAACTGCGGAGACGATACCGACTGTACGGGCGCGACCGTCGGAGCGACCATGGGTATCCTTCACGGAACGGCGGGTATCCCGAAGGATTGGCGCGAGTACATAGGCGACGACATCGTTACCGTTTCGATAGCAAAGGGTAACAACGGTAAGAATGTTCCAAATACCTGCACAGAGCTTACCGAAAGAGTAATAGCTCTTGCTCCCGTAGTAGTAGGCGCGCATTCCATCCGTCACAGCAGCTGGATGTATTCAGGTCAGAGGCTTTCGGGATATAAAGTTGAATTTTGTGACGTTACCGATACCGAAGGCGTTTACGATCAGCTTATGGAGCTTGCGGCTAAGGCGGGTAAGGTCGCGTCGAGTCTTGAACCCTACTCCGTATATGAAGAAAACGTGATGATGAACGCTCAGATAACTCTTGACCGCGCTCCCGACATAAGTGCGAACGGAGAAATTGGCGTTCACCTCCATATTCAGAGCAAGCAGTTCTTTGAGGATGAGCCGCGTACGATGCAGATAAGATGGCTTCTTCCGGAGGGGTTCTCTGTCAGCGGTAAGTGTACGCTTATGTCAAAGGCGTTCAATCCTCATTCGAGCGGTACGGCTGACGCGGACTACGTGATAAAGGCAGGCGAGGTCGTAAATCCTGAAAATAGGATAGTTCTTGAAATATTCACGAACGGCAGATGCACGCCAATGTATATCTACTTCCCGTTGTTCGGTTAAACTAAAAAGGAACAGACAAGTGTCTGTTCCTTTTTTATTTTGTAAGCTCTTTGAGCTTGGTTTTTATAGCAAGGTAGGCATTGCTTGGATCATCTAACCCTAAGACCGCTGTTTCCATTGGACAAAAGTCCGTATCGGTTCGGTTTCTGATAGCGGGGACGAGCGTTTCAAACTCTGTTTTAATGCCGTTTTTGATCAAAACCTCGCGTGCGGGTTCGCTTATCACGAGCGCATATACCTCTTTAACGCCCAAAAGGACGTAAAGGAACGCCGCCGCCTTTCCCACTACTTTGTCTGAGGCGGAAAAGCCGTTAAGGTCTGTGTCGGATTCGAGCCATTTGAGCAGTGGCTTTACTCCGCGTTCGTCTGAGGTAAAAATCACTTCGTTTTTGCAAAGAACGCAGGTGTGGTTTTCTGATAACATCAGCTTGCGTGCCGTTTCAAGCGATACGTCTTTCATATCAGTCTATCTCTATAAGCTGGTATTCGTCGCTGCCAAAGCCGAGCTTTACGGCGGCTTCAACGGTGAGCGCGCCGTTGCGGCTCTCGATACGTTCGATCAGGTGAGCCTGACCCGGATCGTCGGTCGCGGCATATACAAGATCGAGACAGGCGCGATCTATGGCTACGGGGTCGGTGGAGACGAGTATTCCGATGTCCTTCATACAGGGATCCTCGGCTTTCGAGCAGCAGTCACAGTCAACCGACATATTTTTCATAACGTTGACGTAAACTATGTTGCCATCGAAATATTTTACAACGGATGATGCCGCGTCAGCCATCGCTTCAAGGAACGAATCGTGATCCGAGCCCCAAAAGTTGTCGGTGTCTCCTACTCCGTGGATATATTTTTTGCCGTAAGAGGACGCAAAGCCTATGGAGAGCTGCTTTATAGCTCCGCCGTATCCGCCCATAGGATGTCCCTTAAAGTGAGAGAGAACAAGACAGGAGTCGTATTTCTCAATTCCTTTACCAACGTAGTTCTTATCTATCTGCTTGCCGTTATCTATCGGAAGAACGAGATCGGGAGAGCTTGCATCAAGTATTTCGACGGGGAAAAGGTCGCTCCAACCGTGTTCCTTTAACGTTTTTAAATGTTTATCGGTGGTGTTGCGCGCGCCCTCGTAAGCGGTATTGCACTCAACCACCGTGCCGCCAACGGTGTCGATTATCGGCTTCCAGAAATCGGGATGAAGAAAGTTCTGGTTACCCTTTTCTCCGGAATGAACCTTTATACATACGTTGCCTTTAAGCGCCTTGTCAGCAAGGGCATAAAGCTCACACACCTTTTCGGGAGTTATCGTTCTTGAAAAGAATACTTTTTCCATAACCTTATCCTTTCGCTATCATCTTCGAAAATAGTATATCATCAAACTAGCGAGGAATAATAACGAAATTTGTAGAATTTTTTGTGAATTTTCGGTTAATTACACATTTGTTTTAAAATGTAAAAAAAGGTATTGACAAACCGAGAGTCAAGTACTATAATAAAATATGAGTTGCGCGAGTGTTATAATACAAGCGAAAAGGAGGAACGGTTGTGAGGAAAAAGACTGTAACTTTGCTTATAATCGTTTTATCCGCCTTGCTTTGTCTTACCATAAGCGCGCTCACCGTGGTCCTCGTTATAAAGCACACCGAACCCTCGCAGGGATCGGCGGTCATTCCCGGTAACGTTATAGAGCCTGAGAACGTGGCTCATATCACGGTCAGCGGAATGAATCCGATAGACAGAATAAACTTCAAGACGGAGAATATGTTCCCCGGAGATGAAGTGAGAAAATACTACATACTCACGACAAGAGACGCTCACGTAAAAGAGGTCAGATTCCGTGCTGAGGTTATCGTCGGAAGCGGAAGACTTACTGAGGTGCTCGGAGTAAAGGTCGGGATCTACGGAAGCGACGAGGTGCTTTACGATGGGCTTATGAAGGATATGCCCGAGTACGTTACCTGCAAGATGCCAAGCGATAAACAGGAGATAATATACGAGGTCACCGCATATCTGGGAACGGATGTCGGAAACGAATATATGCTTACCGCCGCGGAAGCGGACTTTGAATGGTGGGTGGATCAAAGCGGTTATACAGGAACGCATCTTTCGGATCACGAAATGTGCTATATCTGGTGCTTTGGGCTTTGTCCGTTCTGCCCGTATATCCCGATAGCCGTTATGATAGGAGTCTCATCGATCATAGCCTGCACCATACGCATAGTCAAACGCAGAAGGGGGCAGGGCGCATGAGCGGTAATCTGAACGGCAGAGACAGTGCTGTGAAAAAAATCTCGTTTGGTATATTGGTCATCATACTTCTTGCGATATGTCTTTGCGTAACGAGCTTCGCGCTCGTGTATTCCGTTGTAATTGTCGATAATAACAGCTTTGTTGCCGGTGAGATCTCGGTAAACCTCAATAACGGTAACAAAATAGTCACCGAGGGTGATTTTGCGGTTCGTCCGGGTATGACGGAGGAGAGAAGCTTCTTTATCGAAAATGACGGAACGGGCGATGTTTACTATAAGTTGTATTTTGAAAACGTTTTCGGCGGACTTTCCGAGCTTATCGAAATAGACATCAAGGACGGAGAAAAGATACTTTACAGCGGGAAAATGGCTGAGCTTACAAAGAATAAAGTCGAAGCGGCTGACGACGTGCTTTGCGTCGGTGAGCGCAGAGATCTTGTTATATGTTTTCGCTTTCCCGAAAACGCGGGTAACGACGTTTTGGGAATGATGCTTATGTTTGATATGTGCGCGGATGCCGTACAGGTCAAAAATAATCCGAATAAAGAATTTCGCTGAGAAACAGAAATCCTTAGAGCACGGAGAGGACGTATATGTCGGAAAAAACAAAAAAGATACTGAACATAGCGAGGATCGTTTGTGTTTGGTTGGTTATCGCGGTAGCGTTGTTTATGATGGTTTTTACCGTTATTTCCGTTACCACGTTTGATAAAAAAGACCGTAATATCTTTGGGTATAAGATGTTCATAGTCAAATCTGACTCTATGAAGGCGACAGACTTTAAGGCGGGAGATCTTATATTCTCCAAAAAGGTCGATCCGTCAAAGCTTAAACCCGATGATATAATAACTTTCCAGTCACTTGATAAGGAAAACTACGGAGAGATAGTTACTCACAAAATACGTTCGATAGATTACGACAAAAAAGAGATCGTTACGTACGGTACGACGAGCGGAAAGGATGACGGCACGCCGGTAAGGTTTGATTACGTTCTCGGCAAATATACAGGTTCTATCCCGAACGTCGGAACGTTCCTTAAATTCCTGAAAACGACTCCCGGATATGTAGTTTGCATACTGATACCGTTTTTGCTTTTGATCCTGTCTCAGGGGATCAACTGCATACAGCTTTTCCGAAAGTACAAAGCGGAGCAGCTTGCGGCTATTCAGGCTGAGCTTCAAAAAATAGAGGCTGGTCGAGCAAAGTCCGATGAGCTTATGCAGGAGATACGGGAGCTTAAAGCTCAGCTTGCTTTGCAAAAGGGAACGAAAGAGCCACAGGAAAGCTCTGGATCCGACGATCAAAACGGTATTGATCAATAATGTTATTGACCGCTAAGCCGACAGGCGATGCGATTAATATAAATATGAAAAATAAATTCTCAAAGGAGAAAGAAAAATGATAAACAGCAAAAACAGTAAAAGAGCATTATTGCTTGCGGTAGTATCTATGATACTTTGCCTTACGGTATTCGTAGGAACTACATTCGCGTGGTTTACCGACACCGCGACCTCTACCGGCAACCGCATTCTCGCGGGTGACCTTCAGGTAGAGCTTTGGATGGACAAGGCGCAGAACGGAACTTACGAGAACATATCCGATCAGCCGAACGGTGATATATTCAACATCGCCGATAACGCAAACGACAGTCATAACACTCTTTGGGAGCCCGGTAAGACCCAGATAGTATATCTCGCTGTCAAGAACGCGGCAAACCTCGATCTTAAATACAATATCGTCCTTGACGTTAAAAACGTTGATACCGTTGCGGCGGATCTTACCAACGTTCTTGATTGGGCGATCATTGACGGAGCAAAGGCTGGCGACATAAACCTTGCGGGGATGAGCTGGGAGAGCCTTATAGCTACCGCGGGCGTACAGTCCGGTGACGTTTCCGAGGGACTTATCTTAGCAGCTCCCAACGGTACTCTTCTTGCCGAGGAAAACGGTGATAACTGGGAGTACTTCGCTATTGCCGTACATATGGATAAGTATGCGGATAACCAGTATAAGAATGATGAGGTCACTATCGACGTTTACGTCAACGCGACCCAGCTTAGCAGCGAATCCGATGAATTTGGCAACGCTAATTACGATACTGCGGCGTAACATTCAAGGATTTTATCATATAATATGATTTGTTACAGGGACACGGAAACGTGTCCCTGTTTTGCGTTGCAATGTGATTTTAATTGTAAAAAAATAATGAACATCAAAAAACGTATTGCGTTTTTAAAATATATATGTTATAATTAATCGAATTTGCCGAAAGCGGTAATTCAAACAAAGTTGCACCGTGACCCGGTTTGCGGGGAAACGGCGGAGTATATCCGTCACTTCACCTATCCGCTTGCTGAGTTTCGGGTAATAATCTACAGAAAGGTGAAAAGAATATGTTAAAGGAAGAAAAGATCCAGATCATCGAGTCCAGCAAGGTTCACGAGAAGGATACGGGTTCTCCCGAGGTCCAGATCGCGCTTCTCACTTCGAGAATACAGAACCTTACCGAGCATCTCAAGAAGAACGACAAGGACCATCACAGCCGTCGCGGACTTCTCAAGATGGTTGGACATCGCCGTAAGCTCCTTGCATACCTTCAGAAGAAGGACATCGAGCGTTACCGCGCAATCGTTGAAAAACTCGGCCTCAGAAAGTAATTTTCAGCCGAGCAGCCGGGCTTTACGGGCTGTTTCCTGTCATTTGGAAACAGCCCGTAAACATTATCCACAGTAAATGACGCCGCATAGCAAAAGGGAAGCTACCGCAAAAACGGTAGGGAACGGTCTTTTGGACTTCGTTTCGACGAGGTTGAAAGAAGGGGAGTCTGAAAGACCGTTCCCTGTTTGTTTGAATGGCGTTAAAAATAAAAACAAAACAGGAAGGAAAAACAAAGATGTTTGAGAAATTCAGAACCTTTGAGTACACGCTTGCCGGCAGACCTCTTGTAATAGAGACCGGTAAGATGGCGGGCCTTGCGAACGGCTCTTGTCTCGTTCGTTACGGTGAGACGAGCGTTCTCGCTACCGCTACCGCCAGCGCAAAGCCCCGTGACGGCATAGATTTTCTGCCGTTGTCCGTTGACTTTGACGCAAGACTTTACGCTGCCGGAAAGATCCCCGGAAGCTTCAACAAAAGAGAGGGCAGACCTACCGAGAAGTCTATACTTTCTTCGAGAGTTATAGACAGACCCATCCGTCCCCTTTTCCCCAAGGATCTTCGCAATGACGTAGCTATAAACCTTCTTATCCTTTCGGTAGATCCCGACTGCGAGCCTGAGGTAGTAGCTATGATAGGTGCTTCTATCGCGCTTTCTATCTCCGATATACCGTGGAACGGTCCGATAGCGGGACTTCACGTAGGTCTTGTTGACGGAAACGTAGTTCTTAACCCCGGTTACGAGGACAGACAGAAGAGCATACTTGAGCTTACCGTTGCCGGCTCTTATGAGAAGGTAGTTATGATCGAGGCAGGCGCTAAGGAAGTTCCCGATGACGATATGTTCAATGCTATAATGGTAGCGCACGAGGAGATAAAGAACCTCTGCACATTTATAAAGGGAATAGTTGCCGAGATAGGCAAGCCCAAGTTTGAGTATCCCTCCTGCGAGCTTGACCACGATATGTTCGATAAGGTCTTTGCTTTCTGCGAAAAGGATCTTATGTTCGCTCACGATACCGACGATAAGACCGTAAGAGACGCGAGAGTTGAGCCCATAAAGGACGCTATCGTAGAGAAGTTCTCCGAGGAATATCCAGAGATAGGCGACATAATGGAGGAGCTTATCTATAAGCTTCAGAAGAAGATAGTACGCCGTTGGCTTCTCGTTGATAAAAAGCGTGTTGATGGCAGAAGAATGGATCAGATACGTCCTCTCGACGCTGAGGTCACGCTTCTTCCCAGAGTTCACGGCTCCGGTATGTTTACCCGCGGTCAGACTCAGGTCCTTACCGTTTGTACGCTTGGCGCACTGAGCGAGGCACAGCTTCTTGACGATATAGACGATCAGACAGAAAAGCGTTATATGCACCACTACAATATGCCCGGCTTCTCCACAGGTGAGGCTAAGGCTGCGCGTTCTCCCGGACGCCGTGAGATAGGTCACGGTGCGCTTGCTGAGCGTTCGCTTCTCCCCGTTCTTCCCTCCGTTGAGGAATTCCCCTATACCATACGTTGCGTATCTGAGGTAATTTCTTCTAACGGTTCTACCTCTCAGGCCTCCGTCTGCGGATCCACCCTCGCTCTTATGGATGCGGGTGTTCCGATAACCGCTCCTGTTGCGGGTATCTCCTGCGGACTTATAACCGAGGAGGACGGTTCTTGGTCCACTATGATAGACATTCAGGGTCTTGAAGACTTCTACGGAGATATGGACTTTAAGGTAGCTGGAACTCACAAGGGTATAACCTCCATTCAGATGGACCTCAAGATCGACGGACTTACTCCCGAGATAATCAAGGAAGCGTTCGCCGTAACCCACAAGGGTAGAGACTATATCATAGACGAGTATATACTCAAAGCTATCCCCGGTCCTCGCGACGACGTATCCGAGTACGCTCCCAAGATGATCTCTATGCAGATACATCCCGATAAGATAAGAGAAGTTATCGGAACGGGCGGAAAGGTGATCCAGAAGATAGTTGCCGATACCGGTGCTAAGATAGACATCGAGGACGACGGAAGCGTATTCATTTCCGCTGTTAACCGTGACAGCGCGCTTGCCGCTCAGGAGATAATCAAGGCTATCGTATTTGAGCCCGAGGTAGGCGCTATATACGAGGGCAAGGTAACTAAGATCATTCCGATAGGAGCTTTTGTTGAGTTTGCTCCCGGAAAAGAGGGAATGGTACACATCTCCAAGCTCGAGCATTTCAGAGTTGAAAAGGTCGAGGACGTCGTAAGCGAGGGTGACGTTATAAAGGTCAAGTTCCTCGGTATAGACGAAAAGGGACGTATGAACCTCTCTAAGAAGGATGCGTATCCCAAGGAGAGCATGACCGAGCCTGCTCAGGTAGAGGAAAAGCATTACAGCCGTCCTCTTCGCAAGCCCGAATAATTTAATCAAATCAAAATAACGAAACCGAAGAACGCAAGTTAATAAACTGAGTTCTTCGGTTTTTTATCAAAAGGAGAAGGGGTATGAATATAAACGAAGTACTTGCCGATATAAAAAATGGCAATAAAAAGAAAGTCATACTTGATACCGATACTTATAACGAGATAGACGATCAGTTCGCGGTCGCGTGGGCGGTGCTTGAAAACGGAAACAAGATAGACCTGCTTTCCATAAACGCGGCACCGTTTTTTAACAGCAGAAGCGTTTCTCCTAAGGACGGAATGGAAAAGAGCTATAACGAGATAGGAAATATCCTTTCTCTTATAGAGAACTCAGGTCTTAAATATTCCGTAAAGCCTACCTCTGTTCCTTATTACAAGGGTGCGGATACGTATCTTCCCGACAAAAAGACTCCCGTAGTTACAGATGCGTCCGAAAACATAGTTAAGACCGTGTCTGAAAGCAAGGAGACCGTGTATGTCGTCGCGATCGGCGCGATAACGAACGTAGCTTCCGCTATACTGATGAAGCCTGAGATAGTTGATAATATGGTCGTGGTATGGCTTGGCGGACATGCGTGGCACGCTCCTCATACAAGAGAGTTCAATATGGTTCAGGACGTTCCTGCCGCTCAGGTGATACTTGACAGCGGAGTTCCGTTCGTTCAGATACCCTGCACGGGCGTTTGCGACTATCTTTCCGTGACCGTTCCCGAGCTTAAAGCGTACCTTTTGGGAAGAAATACGCTTTGCGACTATCTTGTGAATATAGTTGAGGGATACGCAAGCGGAAATACCTACTGCTGGTCAAAGGTTATATGGGATATCTCCGCGCTTGCGGTGCTGTTTTCCGATAGCTACGCGGAAAAGGTAGTTATGCCTACACCGATACTTACCTCTGACTGCCTCTATGCTTTTGATAACGCGCGTCATCATATGATACTTGTGCGTTCTCTAAGAAGAGAGAAAATATTTGCTGACATATTCGATATTCTTACCGAGGGCAAGAGCAGAATGTAAAATTATAACAGAGCCGTATGTTGAAAAACCAACGGCTCTGTTTTATTTTGGCGCAAAAAATGAAATCGTGTCAAAAGATATTGACTTTTTTTATTTTAAGTTGTATAATAATATAAAATGGATAGTTGCATAGAGAATGTTAAGATCACATGTAAAATTTGTGAAGGGGAAAAGCGATATGGGAAACAGCGAGATCAATATAGAAAAAATAATGAATGATATAAAAACCGAGATAAAGGAAAAGGGATATACTGCCGATATGCTGAGCTTTGAGGAAGTGACCAATCTCAGCGTCGTCAGCGTTGACGGCTTCGATTCCAATGCTTTTTCGGGTGTGGTATCGTATATGAATACGTCGTATAACGTTCCCATAACCAGACCTCTTTCGGGAAATCCCATAATAGTATTCATAAAAAGGGTGTTAAGAAAGCTTACGAGATTTACGCTTCGTCCGATAGTCGAGCATCAAAGCGAGTATAACTGCTATTCCGCAAAGGCGTTTGCTATGATGGAAAATTATATGAAGGCGGGAGTTACGATAGCTGAGCTTAATAAGAAGGTTGAGATGCTTGAACTTAAACTTCAAACTGCAGCAAAGGAAATAGATCAGCTCAATTTTAAGATAGCTGAGCTTGAAAACAAATGAAGATAATACAAGTGATACCGACGGTGTCCTTTGGTGATGCGGTAAGCAATGATGCACGCGCTATTTGCAGGGTCATCTCGGAGATGGGATACAAAACCGGGATATATGCCGAGAACATAGATTCAAGAATAAGAGATCCGTTCCTTCACAGGATAACGAAGCTTCCCGAAATCAAAAGAGACGATATAGTGATATTCAACCATAGCACAGGTACTGATCTCTGCTATAAGCTCCCAGAGCTTGGCGGAAGAAAGATGATGATATATCATAATATCACTCCCCCGAAATTTTTTGATATGTATAGTCTCCGATCAAAGGAGCTTACGGAGTACGGCTACCGCGGAACTGAGTTTCTGAGCGATAAGATAGAATACGTTATGCCCGTATCGGAATACAATGCGTCCGACCTCAGAAACATGGGTTATAACTGCCCTATGTATATCCGTCCGATACTTATTCCGTTCGAGGATTACGAGAAAGAACCCGATAAAGGTATTATAGAAAAATATTCGGGTGACGGCTATACTAATATAGTTTTTGTCGGCAGAATAGCTCCCAACAAAAAGCACGAGGATCTGATAAAGACCTTCGCGTATTATAAAAAGCATATAAATCCTAAATCGAGACTGATACTCGTTGGTTCTGATTCGGGAATGGAGAGATACAGCGGTTATCTTAAAAGCTACGCCGAGGCTCTTATGGTCGGGGACGTGATATTTACCGGTCACATAAGCTTTAAGGCGATACTGGCTTATTACAATATCGCCGACGTATTTCTTTGTATGAGTGAGCACGAGGGATTTTGCGTTCCGCTTGCGGAGGCTATGTTCTTTAAAGTTCCGATAATTGCTTACGACAGCTCTGCTATCGCTGATACGCTTGGCGGAAGCGGAATACTTATAAAGGATAAGGATCCCGTTTTTGTCTCGATGATGATAGACAAGCTGGTCAAAGATCCGGCTTTGAGGGAATACGTTGTGGCAAAGCAGTCCGAAAGATTGAAGGACTTTGCCTACGAAAAAATAAAAGCTCGGTTTGTAAATGGACTTACAGATTTTATAAATGGTAATATCTGATGATCCCAAAGTGAGTGAAAAGAGAGTTTTATATGAAAATAATTCAGGTGATACCCAATCTTCATTATGGGGATGCCGTCGGAAATGACGCTATGGCTCTCTGCGACGTTATTTCGGAGATGGGATACGAGACCGGTATTTATGCGGAGAAGATAGATAAGAGACTTACGTCTCCGTTATACCGTAAGCTTTCAAAGCTTCCTAAAATGAATGATGACGATATAGTTATACTCAATCACTGTTCAGGATCGGATGTCTGCTATAAGTTTGCGGAGATGAAGGGCAGAAAGATGATGATATATCATAACATCACTCCGCCTAAGTTCTTTGAACCTTACGATAAACAGATAGCCGCAAGTGTAGAATGCGGATACGAACAGACACGTTACCTAAAAGACAAGGTTGAGTACGTTATGCCCGTGTCGGAGTATAACGCCTCCGATCTTCGCGAGATGGGGTACACCTGCCCGATGTACACGCGTCCGATACTTATTCCGTTTCAGGATTATGAAAAAAAGTACGATGAGGACATCGTTAAAAAATATTCAGATGACGGTTACGTGAATATAATATTCCTCGGCAGAGTAGTTCCGAACAAAAAGCACGAGGACGTTATAAAGGCGTTTGCCTACTACAAAAAACATATAAATAATAAGTCAAGACTTATACTCGTAGGTTCGGATGGCGGGGTGGGTGATTACAAAAAGTATCTTGAAAGATACGTCGATGCGCTCATGCTTGATGACGTTATCTTTACGGGTCATACCAGCTTTGCCTCAATGCTTGCCTATTACAGATTGGCGGACGTGTTCCTCTGCATGAGTGAGCATGAGGGGTTCTGTGTTCCGCTCGTTGAATCTATGTATTTCGGAGTACCGATAATCGCGTATGACAGCTCGGCGATATCGAGCACGCTCGGCGGAAGCGGTATTCTTGTAAAAGAAAAAGACCCTGTGTTTACAGCTATGCTTATAGACAGAGTGGTAAATGATAGGGAGTTCAGAGAATACGTTATAGAGAAACAGAAAAAACGTCTTGCGGATTTTTCGTATGAGAAAATAAAGGAAAGATTCGTGCGAGGGATTTCCAACTTTGTAGACGGATCTATTTAAAAATATTACTTGATCCGTCAGAGATCATAGAAGGGTAGAATATCGATGCGTAAGAAGATTGCATTTGTTTGTCAGCGATATGGCTTCGAGGTAAACGGCGGAGCCGAGCTTCATTGCCGCCAGCTTGCGGAGAGGCTTAAGGATATATATGACGTTGAGGTTTTGACTACCTGCGCCATTGACTACGTTACTTGGGAAAATTACTACAAAGATGGTGTAGAGGATATAAACGGTATTACCGTGAGGCGTTTCAAGGTCGATCACCCTCGAAATATGAAGAAATTCAGCAGCTTTTCCGCAAAGGTTATGGGTGTTGAGCATACTGCCGAGGATGAAGAAAAGTGGATAGACGATCAGGGACCGTATTCGACAAAGTGCGTTGAGTATATCAAAGAACACGCATCGGATTACCACGTTGTGATCTTTATGACTTACCTTTATTATATAACTGCGCGCGGACTTTGCATTGGTCTTAAAAACGCGTTTCTTCTTCCGACCGCTCACGATGAGCCGCCGATATATCTCAGATATTATAAAAATGTTTTTGAAAATGCATCGGCGTTGATCTACAATACTACCGAGGAACGTGAGTTTTGCGAGAAAATGTTTGAAGTTTCTGCGACCCCGAACGTTATAGCGGGAGTAGGGGTTGACGTTCCCGATAAGAGCGAGCTTTTCGACGCGAGGGAGCGTTACGGTCTCGGTGATTATATTCTGTATGTTGGTCGAATAGATGAGTCTAAGGGTTGCGGAATGCTTTTTAAGTATTTTTCCGAATATAAGAAGCGTAACGGCGGAGAACTCAAACTCGTTCTCGTTGGTAAAAGCGTTATGGATATTCCGAAAAGAGACGATATAATACCGCTCGGCTTTGTATCCGATGAGGAGAAATTTTCCCTGATAAACGGTTGCAATCATCTTGTGCTTGCTTCTGAGTTTGAAAGCCTTTCGATGGTGGTTTTGGAAAGCATGGCGTACGAAAAGCCCGTGCTCGTAAACGGAAAGTGTAAGGTTTTAAAGGGGCATTGTCACAAAAGCAACGCAGGATTGTACTTTGAAAATTACTTTGAGTTTGAAGGCGCGCTCAACTACCTGCTTTCTCACAAAGAGGAATGTGCTATTATGGGTAAAAACGCTAAAAGGTATGTTGACGGTAATTATCGTTGGGATATAATACTGAACAAGGTATGTTCGCTTATAGAGACATATTCGAAATCTGAATGATGAAACAAAAAATAAAGCAGATGCGTTACGCATCTGCTTTATTTTTCGTTTTTAACTTACGCGCCGAGCTTGTTGAGCTTGAGAGCGTAACGGCTCGTCTTTCTCGCAGCCTTGTTCTTGGAAATGATTCCGTGAGCCGCAGCCTGGTCAAGCTTCTTGCATACCGCCTTGAAAGCTTCCTCCGCTGCTGCCTTGTCGCCGTTGGCGAGAGCTGCTTCGTACTTTTTGATAGCCGTCTTGAGAATGGTCTTCTCTACCTTGTTACGCATAGTTTTGGTCTCGATGACCTTAACGCGCTTCTTAGCTGATTTAATGTTAGGCATTCAAAATTACCTCCTTCGGAAAAAATAAGAAATCTTCACTTTGATATTCTATCACAAACAAATAAAAAAATCAATAGGTTTTTCAAAAAAAGTCAAAAAATATTTTTTATGAACAAATTGTAAAAAAATAAATATAACCAAAAATTTCTTGACAATTTAAAATAAGAATGGTATAATGTATGCTGATGTAGTAAGCGATATATGTTTACTCGTAGTGAGGACCTCCGTTGGGGTTTACTGCCCCGACGTAAAGGAAACACGTATATTTTTCGGCTGAAAAGCAGCGCGGCTTATAATTCGACGGTAACCAGCTTGTCGTAGGGGTAGCGTGGGTGCAGCTTATAATTCGACGGTAACCAGCTTTGTCGTAGGGGTAGCACGCAAGAAAAATATCACGCAGATCTTTTTCGTCGGCGTTTGTGAGCGCTCATGGTGGTCTATTTAATTTTTTATGACCGACACGCGGAAATAACAAAGTGCGACTCGGTCAAATTAGAAAGGATGCTTATATGGTCAAGGATCAGAGGCTCAGTAACAAGATAGTACGAAAGAGCTTTGCCAAAATCGACGAAGCGCTGGAAATGCCTAACCTCATAGACGTTCAGAAGAAATCGTATCAGTGGTTTCTTGACGAAGGTCTGCGCGAGGTGCTGCGCGATGTTTCTCCTATAACCGACCACACGGGAAAGATATGCATAGAGTTTGTTGATTTCTCTATCGATCCCACCCCGAAACACCCGGTAGAGGAGTGCAAGGACAGAGACGTAAACTACTCTGCGCCCCTTCGCGTAAAGGTAAGACTCCAGAACAAGGAGACCGGAGAGGTCACCGAAAAGGCTATATTTATGGGCGATTTCCCGCTCATGACCGATAACGGAACGTTCGTTATAAACGGTGCGGAGAGAGTTATCGTATCCCAGATAGTCCGTTCTCCCGGCGTTTACTACGCTATGCAGATGGACAAGAGCGGAAAGAAGATGTTCACCGCTACCGTTATACCTTACAGAGGCGCGTGGCTCGAATACGAAACGGATATGAACGACGTTTTCTACGTTCGTATAGACAAGAACCGCAAGATACCCGTAACGGTGCTTATCCGTGCGCTCGGTGTTGAGAGCGACGACGCAATAAGAGAGATGTTCGGAGACAACAGCAAGATGAATGCCACCATAAACAAGGACGGCATGACTGCTGAGGCTCTCGCGAACAAGACCTCCGAAAGAGACGAATCTCTTAAAGAGATATACAAGAAGCTCCGTCCGGGCGAGCCGCCTACGGTAGAGAGCGCGAACATACTCATTTCGAGAATGTTCTTCGAGCCGAGAATGTACGACCTTGCTCCCGTCGGACGTTATAAGTTCGACAAGAAGCTCGGTCTTTCTAACCGCATAAAGGGTACTACCCTTAACCGTCCCGCTGTTTCTCCCTTTACGGGCGAGGTAATAGCTCAGGCGGGTGAGTATATAGACGGTGCTAAGGCTGAGGCTATCGAGAATGCCGGTGTAAACGAGGTATATCTCGCTCTTGAAAACGGTGAGGAATACAGAGTATTCTCCAATATGATGGTATATCCTTCCGTATTCGGTCTTGATCTCACTCCCGCGGGAATAACCGGCAAGGTACGCGTAGATAAAATGCAGGAGATACTCGAAGAGGCTGGCGGAGACGTCGATACGGTAGTAAGACTTGCCGCCGAAAGAATCGGAGAGCTTGTTCCTAAGCATATAACCACCGAGGATATTCTTTGTACTATCAACTATATGATAGGTCTTTCCTACGATATAGGCTCGGTAGATGATATAGACCACCTTGGAAACCGCCGTCTGCGTTGCGTCGGAGAGCTTCTCCAGAACCAGATGCGTATCGGATTTTCCAGAATGGATAAGATCGTAAAGGAGAAGATCGGTACTCAGGATACCGAAAATCTTACTCCCGAAAACGTTATAAATATACGTCCCGTAGTTACTGCGATACGCGAGTTCTTCGGTTCTTCGCCGCTTTCTCAGTTCATGGACCAGAACAACCCTCTTGCGGAGCTTACGCATAAGCGTCGTCTCTCCGCGCTCGGCCCCGGCGGACTTTCCCGTGACCGCGCATCCTTTGAGGTTCGTGACGTTCACTATACCCATTACGGACGTATCTGCCCCATAGAGACCCCCGAAGGACCTAACATAGGTCTTATATGCTACCTTTCTACCTACGCTAAGATAAACGAGTTCGGATTTATCGAATCTCCTTACCGTCGCGTTGAGGTAGTAGAGGTCAACGGTGAAAAGAAGGCGAGAGTAACGGAAGAGATCGTCTATATGACCGCCGACACCGAAGATAATTACGTTATAGCTCAGGCGAACACTCCTGTTGACGAGAACGGCTTCTTCGTTGAGAAGAGAGCTACGGGACGTGACCGCGCTGAGATAGTAGAGCTTGAATCCACGGATTACGACTTTATGGACGTTTCTCCGAAGATGGTCGTTTCCGTCGCTACTGCTATGATACCGTTCCTTGAAAACGACGACAACACTCGTGCGCTCATGGGATCGAACATGCAGAAGCAGGCTGTTCCGCTTATGGTAACCGAAAGTCCTATCGTTGCTACCGGTATGGAGTACAAGGCTGCGGTTGACTCCGGAGTCGTTGTATGCGCCAAGAACGCGGGTTGCGTTGAGAAGGTCAGCGCGGACGAGGTCGTTATAAGAACCGAGGACGGACAGAAGGACGTTTACCATCTTATTAAATTTAAGAGATCTAACCAGGGTACTTGCGTAAACCAGAGACCCATAGTCAACGTCGGTGATGACGTAAAGGCGGGCGAGGTAATAGCGGACGGTCCCGCGACCTCGATGGGTGAGATCTCGCTCGGTAAGAATGCCCTTATCGGTTTCCTTACCTGGGAAGGATATAACTACGAGGACGCTGTTCTTCTTAACGAGAAGCTTGTCCGCAACGACGTATATACTTCCATTCATATAGAAGAATACTCCTGCGAAGCCAGAAGCACAAAGCTCGGTGACGAGGAGATCACAAGAGAGATAAACAACGTCGGTGACGACGCCTTGAAGGATCTTAACGCTGAGGGTATAGTCCGTAAGGGTACCGAGGTACACGCGGGCGATATACTCGTTGGTAAGATAACTCCTAAGGGTGACACCGAGCTTACTCCCGAGGAGAGACTTCTCCGCGCGATATTCGGAGAGAAGGCGAGAGAGACGAGAGATACGTCGCTTCGTCTGCCTCACGGTGAGTCGGGTATAGTTGTTGACGTAAAGGTATTTTCAAGAGAAAATTCAGACGAGCTTTCTCCCGGAGTAAACAAGGTAGTAAGAGTTTATATAGCTCAGAAGCGTAAGATCTCCGTCGGAGACAAGATGGCGGGCCGTCACGGAAACAAGGGTGTTGTTTCCAGAATACTCCCGCCCGAGGATATGCCGTTCCTTGCTGACGGAACTCCTCTTGATATAGTTCTTAACCCGCTGGGCGTTCCGTCCCGAATGAACATCGGTCAGGTTCTGGAAATGCACCTCGGTATCTCCGCAAAGCGTCTCGGCTGGAAGGTAATGACCCCTGTTTTCGACGGCGCTAAGGAGCAGGATATATCCGAATGTATAATCCGTTCAGGACTTTACCGTGATCTTCTTCCCACGGATGATATATACCGTGATCTGAAAGAAGCGGGCGACGTCGCAAACACCAAGTACGTTTACAAGATAAAGAAAGAGTTTGATCCTGCCAGCGGTATAGCTAAGGTAGTTAAGGACGAGTTCGGTACTCCCATAGCTGAGTTCCTTACCGACGAGGAGAGAGCCGATAGCGCGCTCGTTTCCGAGCTTGCTGCAAGCGGATGCCTCAAAACTCTTTGCGCTAAGATACTCTACAAAGAGATAGAGGACGAGGTAACGGGAGAAAAGTCGATAATTGAGCTTTCCGATGAGGAAAAGCGTTCTCCCGAATTTATCGCTCAGCTCAAGGCTGACTGTAAGCTTAAACTTGCGGACGGTAAATCCGTTCTTTACGACGGAAGGACCGGTCAGCCCTTTGACCACGCCGCGACTGTCGGTATAATGTATTACCTCAAGCTTCACCACCTCGTTGACGATAAGATCCACGCTCGTGCGACAGGACCTTACGCTCTCGTAACCCAGCAGCCTCACGGCGGTAAAGCCCAGTTCGGCGGACAGCGTTTCGGAGAGATGGAGGTCTGGGCGCTCGAGGCTTACGGTGCCGCTTACACGCTTCAGGAGATCCTTACGGTCAAGAGTGACGACGTAAACGGACGTACAAAGACCTACGAGGCAATAGTAAAGGGTCAGAACATTCCTACTCCGGGTATCCCCGAATCGTTCAAGGTACTCGTAAAAGAGCTTCAGGCTCTCGGACTTGACGTAAAGGTACAGGATCCCGACGGAGAGGAGATAGAGCTTTCCGTTCTTATGGATATGGGACAGGAAAACGAGACCCGTTCCCCCTACTTCACCGAGGAGGAGATAGGCAAGAGCGTTATGGAGCAGGAGGCTCTGCTCGGTAACGGCTTCATCGAGGAGGAATTCGATGAGGAAGAGGGCTACTCCGACGGCGATGACGAGGAATTCGGTGACGATGAGTTCGATGACGAGGCTGATTACGCCGACGATGACGATCTTAACTGATCGCTTGTAAACGAACTTACAACTTAAATAATACGCCGCCTGTGGGCGGCTTGGAGGATAGGATGGAACGAAATATTTTTGATTCAATCAAAATAGGACTTGCGTCTCCGGAGATGATAAGATCGTGGTCGTTCGGTGAGGTCAAAAAGCCCGAAACGATCAACTACCGTACGTTGAAGGCGGAGCGCGACGGACTTTTCTGCGAAAAGATATTCGGTCCTACAAAGGATTTTGAATGTTACTGCGGAAAGTACAAGCGTGTACGCTACACGGGTAGAAAGTGCGAGAAGTGCGGAGTTGAGGTAACCTCAAAGAAGGTACGCCGTGAGCGTATGGGACACATAGAGCTTGCTGCTCCCGTATCCCATATCTGGTATTTCAGAGCGATACCCTCCCGTATAGGTACTCTTCTCGATATATCTCCGAGATACCTTGAAAAGGTTTTATATTTCATTCAGTATATAGTAATAGATCCCGGTACGACTCCCCTTATGCAGAACCAGCTTCTCACGGACAGAGAGTATCAGGAGTATTACAACAAATACCAGGACGACTTTGAGGTCGGAATGGGAGCGGAAGCGGTCAAGAAGCTCCTTCAAAAGCTCGATCTTGACGACCTTTCCGCAAAGCTCAGAGCGGAGCTTGAAACGGCTACCGGTCAGAAGAAAGCTAAGATAATCAAGCGTCTTTCGATAGTTGAGGCGTTCCGCGTTTCCGGAAACAAGCCTGAGTGGATGATACTTGACGTAGTACCGGTAATACCTCCGGATATACGTCCTATGGTACAGCTCGACGGTGGAAGATACGCGACCTCCGATATTAACGATCTTTACAGACGCGTTATAAACAGAAACAACCGTCTTGCCCGCCTTATGGAGCTTGACGCGCCCGATATTATAGTAAGAAACGAAAAGAGAATGCTTCAGGAGGCAGTTGATGCCCTCTTCGATAACGGACACCACGGAAAGAGCGTAACAGGTCCTTCCAACCGTCCGCTCAAATCTCTTTCGGATATGCTCAGAGGTAAGCAGGGACGCTTCCGTCAGAACCTTCTCGGTAAGCGTGTTGACTATTCCGGACGTTCCGTTATAGTCGTCGGACCTGAGCTTCGTATATATCAGTGCGGTCTTCCTAAGGAGATGGCTCTCGAACTGTTCAGACCCTTCGTTATGAAGAGACTCGTTGAGTCTCAGAAGGCTTCCAATATAAAGGACGCTAAGAAGAAGGTAGAAAAGGTAACTCCCGAGGTTTGGGACGCTCTTGAAATAGTCATTAAAGAGCACCCCGTTCTCCTCAACCGTGCGCCTACACTTCACAGACTTTCCGTTCAGGCGTTCGAGCCTATACTTGTTGAGGGTAGAGCGATAAAGCTCCATCCGCTCGTATGTACGGCATTCAACGCGGACTTCGACGGAGACCAGATGCCTGTTCACGTTCCGCTTTCTTCGGAGGCACAGGCTGAGGCACGCTTCCTTATGCTTTCCGCAAACAACCTTCTTAAACCCGCTGACGGACGCGCGGTTTCCGTTCCCTCGCAGGATATGGTTCTCGGTTCGTTCTACCTTACGATAGATAAGGCGGGTGAGCCGGGTGAGGGTAACATCTACCGCGACTTCGACGAGGCTATGATGGCTTACGAGAACGGTGAGCTTGGACTCCACGCTCCTATCAAGGTACGCGTTACCAAGGAGATAAACGGTGAGATGAAGTCGGGTCTTATCGATGCGACCCTCGGTCGTATGATATTCAACAAGCCCATTCCTCAGGACCTCGGATTTGTTGACAGAAGCAAGCCCGAGAACTGGTTCAAGCTTGAAATAGACAAGACCGTTACCAAGAAAGAGCTTGGTAAGATCGTTGATAACTGCATAAAGATGCACACCATCTCCGAGACGGCTAACGTTCTTGACGCTATAAAGTCTCAGGGCTTCAAGTACTCCACCAAGAGCGGAATATCCATTTCGTTTGCTGACGTTACCATTCCCGATGAGAAATATACTCTCGTTGAGAACTCCGAAAAGGACGTCGAGATGGTCCGTCAGGCTTACGAGGACGGTGAGCTTACCGAGGAAGAGCGTTACAAGAACGTAATCAAGATCTGGGAAAAGACCACCAACGACGTTGTTGCGGCACTCCAGAAACGTTTTGATAAGTATAACCCCATCAAGATGATGAGTGACTCCGGAGCGAGAGGTAATATAACCCAGATGCGTCAGCTCGCAGGTATGCGTGGACTTATGTTCAAGGCGTCCGGTGAGACGATGGAGCTTCCTATTAAGTCAAACTTCCGTGAAGGCCTTAAAATACTCGAATACTTTATAGCAGCGCGTGGTGCGCGTAAGTCGCTTTCCGACACGGCTCTCCGTACGGCTGACTCCGGTTACCTTACCCGTCGTCTCGTTGACGTTTCTCAGGACGTTATCATACGCCGTGAGGACTGCGGAACGAAGAAGGGTATGTGGGTATCCAAGATAACCGACGAGGGCGAGACCATCGAAAAGCTCGACGACCGTTTGCTCGGACGTTATACACAGGGTGACGTCACGGACAAGGACGGAAACGTTCTCGTTCCCGATAACACTCTTATGACCGACGAGGAAGTAAAGAAGATAGTCGGCGCTGGCATTGAAAGCGTATGTATAAGAAGCATACTCGAATGTGAGGCGCTCCATGGTATATGCGCTCACTGTTACGGTTCCGACCTTGCTTCGGGCAAGAAGGTCAATATAGGTGAAGCTGTCGGTATCATCGCGGCTCAGTCGATAGGTGAGCCGGGTACTCAGCTTACGATGAGAACCTTCCATACCGGAGGAGTTGCGGGATCTAACATCACGAACGGTCTTCCCCGTGTTGAGGAGCTGTTCGAGGCGCGCAGACCCAAGAAGACGGCTATCATTTCCGAGGCTGAGGGTACTGTCGAGATAACCGACGTTAAGAGAACCCGCAGCGTAAGTATAAACAACGGCGAGGATAAGGTAGCTACCTACACGATACCTTATAACTCCAGAATAATAGTAGCGGACGGAGCGTCTATAAAGCGCGGCGAGCCGATAACCGAGGGTAGCCTTGCTCCTGCGGATATTATGAGAGTAAGCGGAGTTGACGCGGTATATGACTACGTTATCCGCGAGGTACAGAAGGTCTATCGTAGCCAGTCGGTTGATATAAACGATAAGCACATTGAGGTTATCGCGCGTCAGATGACAAGAAAGATGTACGTTGACGACAGCGGAAGCACTGATATGATGCAGGGCAGCATGGTAGATAAGTCCGAGTTCAAGATAGAGACGGACAAGATAATAAAGAGAATGGACGCGGGCGAAGAGGGACTTACGCTTCCTAAGGGCTCTGTTGTTCTTCTCGGTATTACCAAGGCTTCTCTTAACACCGAGTCCTTCCTTTCCGCGGCGTCCTTCCAGGAGACCACAAAGGTCCTCACCGAGGCTGCCATCAAGGGTAAGACGGATAACCTGCTTGGACTTAAAGAAAACGTTATCATCGGTAAGCTCATTCCCGCGGGTACGGGTATGGAGTACTACCGCAACGTTGAGATCGAGGCAAACGAGCTTGACCCCAACGCTGAGGATACCGCTGAGTAATGTGAGAATTTATCTTCTTTCTTGAAAGAAAGAAGCAAAGAACTTCCCTCACACGCCACCTTGATAAGGAGCGTGTGAGGGAAGTGTTTTTTGTTTTTCTTCGAAAAAAGGAATGAAATCTTTACCCAATCCGTATCTCTATGTGAACCCCTCGGAAGTGAAAAATTGTCCAAGGTGGAAATAAAAGCTCGACTGTAAGTTTCTTTCTTTTTCTTTGGTTCGTTTCTTTTTCTTTCTTTGCAAAGAAGGAAAAAGAAATGAACGTAAAAACTTATGTGAAAAATATGCATAATGCTGAGGTATAAGCGAAAATATTGTGCAAAAGGGAGAATTTTTTTCTGCATAGCTTGAATTACTTGACTTTTGGTATATATTAAGGTATAATAATTTATAATTCCGGCATTGTGGATATTCATACGAAAATTGTATATCGAAAATGCCGCTGTATTTGAAGAAAGGAGGAGGAAGATGCCAACATTTAACCAGCTCGTAAAGCAGGGAAGAAAGAAGTCTGAGTACAAGTCGAAGGCTCCGGTTTTGCAGCACGGTATAAATACCATTAAGGATATTACAACCGATCAGCCTGCACCGCAGAAGCGCGGCGTTTGTACGAAGGTTACTACCACGACCCCTAAGAAGCCTAACTCGGCTCTCCGTAAGATAGCAAGAGTAAGACTTTCCAATGGAATGGAAGTAACAACTTATATTCCCGGTATCGGACACAACTTGCAGGAGCACTCCGTTGTTCTTATAAGAGGCGGAAGAGTTAGAGACCTGCCTGGTGTACGTTAGCACATCATTCGCGGTACGCTCGGTGCACAGGGCGTTGCGAAGAGAAACCAGGCCCGATCCAAGTACGGAGCCAAGAAACCGAAGGCAGGAAAGAAGTAATACTGCCAAATAACGTGTTTGTCAGAGTCAAATCGGAAACGATTATATATAGATGATGTAATTGGAATCCATTGATCTGCACATTTACGGGAAAAAATTCACGAGTACCTGTGAATTCATTTTATGTGAAGGAGGGAAGCAAAGTGCCGAGAAGAGGTAAGATTTCCAAAAGAGACGTATTGCCGGATCCGCTTTATCATTCAAAGCTTGTAACAAAGCTCATAAACAATATAATGGAAGACGGCAAAAAAGGCGTAGCTCAGAAGATAGTATATGATGCTTTTGAGATAGTAGAAGCCAAAACCGGTAAGGGTGCTATCGAAGCATTCAACGAAGCGCTTGAAAACGTAATGCCCAAGCTTGAAGTAAAGGCAAGACGTGTATGCGGTTCTACTTACCAGGTTCCTATGGAGGTCCGCGAAGAAAGAAGACTCACACTTGGACTGCGCTGGATGCGTACTTATTCAAGAACGCGTAGCGAAAAGTCTATGGCTGAAAAGCTCGCCGGTGAGATCGTGGACGCAATGAACAGCACAGGCGGTGCGTTCAAGAAAAAAGAAGAGACACACAGAATGGCAGAAGCCAACAAAGCTTTCGCACATTACAGATATTAATTTTAAACGTACACCAAACTGTTTCGGTTTGCTGTGCCGGAGGATATTAAACTATGAAACCCAGAGAATATTCACTTGAACACACAAGAAATATCGGTATCATGGCACACATCGATGCCGGTAAGACTACTACCACCGAAAGAATACTTTTCTACACCGGTAAGAAGCACAAGCTCGGTGAAACTCATGACGGTTCTGCGACAATGGACTGGATGGCTCAGGAGGCTGAAAGAGGTATAACGATCACCTCTGCTGCTACTACTTGTTATTGGTCCGGTTCTGCTAATCAGTATGCCGGTCACAGAATCAATATCATTGACACCCCCGGGCACGTTGACTTTACCGTTGAGGTTGAGCGTTCTCTTCGTGTTCTGGACGGATCTGTAACCGTCTTCTGCGCGAAGGGTGGTGTTGAGCCCCAGTCTGAAACCGTTTGGCGTCAGGCTAACAAGTACAAGGTTCCCAGAATGGCTTATGTAAATAAGATGGACATTTTGGGTGCTGACTTTTACAGAGTTATAGATATGATGGAGAAGAGACTCGGCTGTCATCCTGTGCCGATACAGCTTCCCATCGGATCTGAATCTTCGTTTAAGGGAATTATCGACCTTATGAAGATGGAAGCTGATGTTTACTATGATGACCTCGGTAAGGATATGCGCGTAGAGCCTATTCCGGCCGACATGCTTGAAAAAGCAACAGAATATCACGAGAAGATGGTTGAGGACATCTGTGCTACTGACGACGATCTTATGATGAAGTACCTCGAAGGCGAGGAGCCTACCATCGAGGAGCTCAAAGTAGCTCTCCGTAAGGCTTGTATCGACAACGTTCTTGTACCCGTTGTATGCGGATCTTCCTACAAGAACAAGGGTGTACAGAAGATGCTCGACGCAGTTATCGACTTCATGCCTTCTCCTCTCGATATCCCCGCTATAAAGGGAACTGTTCCCGATACCGGCGAGGAGTGCGAAAGAAAGGCAGACGACAAGGAGCCCTTCTCCGCGCTTGCATTCAAGATCATGAACGACCCTATGGGCGGAGGCGCACTTTGCTACTTCCGTGTTTACTCCGGTAAGGTAGAGACCGGAATGGAGGTCTATAACGCCACTAAGGGCAAATACGAACGTTTCGGCCGTATAATTCTTATGAACGCGAACGACCGCGAGAACATCGACGGATGCTACACCGGAGACATCGCAGCCGTTTCAGGTCTTAAAGATACTACGACGGGTGATACGCTCTGCTTCGATGACAACCCCGTAATCCTCGAGTCTATGGAGTTCCCGGATCCCGTTATCCGCGAAGCCATAGAACCCAAGACTAAGGGCGACCAGGAGAAGCTCGGCATAGCTCTTTCCAAGCTTGCAAAGGAAGACCCCACCTTCAAGGCATACACCGATGAAGAGACCGGTCAGACCATTATCGCAGGTATGGGTGAGCTTCACCTCGACATTATCGTTGACCGTTTAAAGAGAGAATTTAAGGTTGAGGCTAACGTAGGTAAACCTCAGGTTGCGTACAAGGAAGGTATCCGCCGCGCAGCAAGTGCAGATACCAAGTACGCAAAGCAGACCGGTGGACACGGTATGTACGGTCACGCAAAGATCACTATCGAGCCCAACGAAGCAGGAAAGGGCTACGAGTTCATCGACGAGGTCGTCGGCGGAGAAGTTCCGAAGGAATACATTCCCGCTATCGACAACGGTATCAAGAGCGCTATGCAGACCGGTATCCTTGCAGGATACAACGTTGTTGACGTTAAGGTAACGCTTACGGGCGGATCTTCCCACGACGTTGACTCGAACGAAATGGCGTTCAAGATCGCCGGATCTATGGCTTTCAAGGAAGCTATGGCAAAGGCGGACCCCGTTCTTACAGAGCCTATAATGAAGGTCGTTGTTACCGCTCCTAAGGAGTATATGGGTAACATCACCGGAACGATAAGCTCTCGTCGCGGAACTATAATGTCCAGCGAAGAAGAGTTCGGTATGATCGTTGTAAACGCGGATGTTCCGCTTTCCGAGATGTTCGGATACGCAACGGAGCTTCGTTCCTCTACTCAGGGACGCGGCGTCTATGCAATGGAGCCCAGCCACTACGCGGAGGTTCCGAAGTCTGTTCAGGAAACCATCATCAAGAGCAGAGCAAAAGCTAATTAAAACAAAAATAAAAATTTAATTCCAGTTTTAGGAGGATTAAAACAATGGCAAAGGAAACCTTTGAAAGAACCAAACCCCACGTAAACATTGGTACTATCGGTCACGTTGACCATGGTAAGACCACTCTTACCGCTGCTATCACCAAGACCCTTTCTCTTGCTAACGGTAAGAACGAGTTCCTCGCATACGATCAGATCGATAACGCTCCCGAAGAGAGAGCAAGAGGAATCACAATCAACACCCGTCACGTTGAGTACGAGACCGAAGCTCGTCACTACGCTCACGTTGACTGCCCCGGCCACGCCGACTATGTTAAGAACATGATCACCGGTGCTGCACAGATGGATGGAGCTATCCTCGTTGTTGCAGGTACCGACGGTCCTCTTCAGCAGACCCGCGAGCACGTTCTTCTTGCTCGTCAGGTTGGCGTTCCCGCAATCGTTGTATTTATGAACAAGGTTGACCTTGTTGATGACGCTGAGCTTCTCGACCTCGTTGAGATGGAGATCAGAGACCTCCTTTCCGAGTATGACTTCCCGGGCGACGATATTCCGATCATCCGTGGATCCGCTCGTGACGCTCTCACCAGCGCTAACACCGACGTATCTTCTCCCG
>JAZOVD010000093.1:0-14851 GCA_045658525.1 Eubacteriales bacterium | reverse complement strand
ATACTCCCGATACCGTTATAGAGACCAAGGCGGGACAGGGATACGCGGTAGGCTCTACCTGGTCGAGAGGTGCTTCGTGGGCGCTCTACGGTTTTGTACTTTCTTACATTCATACAAAGGATGTAAAGTATCTTGATACAGCTAAAAAGGTAGCGCATTATTTCGTTACTAATCTGGAACTTAACGATTGGAAGCCGCTCGTTGATTTCCGTTCTCCCGAGGAACCGGTGTATTACGACTCAACGGCTGGCGCGATAGCCGCTTGCGGACTTATCGAGATAGCGAAGAACGTTCCCGAATACGAAAAGAGAATGTATATCGTATCAGCGATAAAACTTCTGAAAGCGCTTGAATCCAACTTCTGTAACTGGGAAGAAAACGAGGATTCTATACTCCAGAACGGTACAGAAATGTACACTACCGGTTCAAACAGACCTATAATCTACGGTGATTACTTCTTTGCCGAGGCGATACTTAAACTCAGAGGCTCTGAGTTCCTGCCTTGGTAACAAAAATAATTTAAAGAGGTTTTTAGACTATGAGTTACGAAAAGATAATTGCTAATAATAAGGAATGGATAGACGAGGTATGGGGCAAGCTCGATAATAAGCTTTCCCGCGTTGCAGTAAAGAGCAGAGAAAAGATACCTTATACGACTTTTGACGGAGTTCACGACGATAAGCAGGAAAGCGACATAACCTGGTGGACTAACGGCTTCTGGGGCGCAATGATGTGGGTAATGTACGCAGGTACCGAGAGCGAGGCTAACAAGGCTGAGTATAAGGCTACCGCGGACAGAGCGGAGATACTTATGGACAAGGCGTTTGAGGATGTTGCTAAGCTTCACCACGACGTTGGATTTATGTGGCATATAAGCTCCGGCGCGAGCTATCAGCTCACCGGAAACAAGGAGTCTCGCAACCGCGATCTTCTTTCTGCTATGACCCTTGCGGCACGTTACAACGTTGAGGGCGACTACATTCGTTCCTGGAACAGTAAGTGGAGCGACAAGGGCAATCAGGGCTGGACTATCATCGACTGTATGATGAACATTCCTCAGCTCTATTGGGCATCCAGAGAGATAGACGATACCCGTTTCAAGAAGATAGCGGTTCGTTACGCCGATATGGCTATGCGCGATCACGTTCGTCCTGACGGTTCTGTTAACCACATAGTAGTTCACGATCCCGACCAGCCTGATACCGTTCTTGAAACCAAGGGCGGACAGGGCTACGCTGTTGGTTCTACATGGTCAAGAGGAGCTGCGTGGGCGCTCTACGGCTTCATTCTTTCTTACATTCACACTAAGGAAGCAAGATACCTTGATACCGCTAAGAAGGTTGCTCATTACTTTATTTCCAACGTAATGACTACCGATTGGCTCCCGCTCTGCGACTTCCGGGCTCCCGAGTCTCCCGTTTACTATGACTCTACTGCCGGTGCGATAGCCGCTTGCGGACTTATCGAGATAGCTAAGAACGTTCCCGAGTTTGAGAAGGACATCTACCTCTCCGCGGCTATAAAGATGCTCAAGGCTATGGAAAAGGCTTGGTGTAACTGGGAAGAAAACGAGGACTCCATACTTCAGATGGGTACTGAGAGATACGTTAACGCCGACGGACTTGGCGCTAAGGGACTCCATATTCCGATAATCTATGGTGACTTCTTCTTTGCTGAGGCGATGCTCAAGCTCAGAGGCTCTGACTTCCTGCCTTGGTAAGAAATGTATTCTCATACTTTTCTTGAAAGAAAAGTATCAAAAGAACTTCCCTCACACGTCACCTTGTTGTGTGGCGTATGAGGGAAGTATTTTTTTTGTTTTTCTTCGAAAAAAGATGGTGAATTTACAGACTACAATATCTCTATGTGAACCCCTCGGAAGTGAAAACTGTTCACGGTGGCGACAATAATTCGATAGAGAAATTCTTTATAGAAAAGTTCTTTTGCCTACTTTTCTTTCAAGAAAAGTACGGTTCTTTGCTTTCAAAGAAGGAAAAAGAAATGAAGATAAAATTACATTAACCCGAAATTGGGTAATAATAACAGCGAGGTTGCAATATGGAATATTCCGATATCTATATAAAAAGAATACGTGAGCTTTGTAAGAAAAGAGGCTTTGCTATCAATAAGCTTGCGACTATGAGCAACGTTAAGCAGTCAACGCTTGATAATATAGTTCGCGGTATTACGAAAAATCCAAGAGTAAAGACTCTGCACAAGCTTGCGATAGCTTTTAATATGACTCTCTCCGAATTTCTTGATTTCGACGAGCTTAACAGCTATTCCTTTGATGAGGACGATGAAGATTGAAAAACACCGCATAGCCAAACGGCTATGCGGTGTTTTTCGTTATAATTATCTGACAACAATATTAACTATTCTTCCGGGAACGAATATTTCTTTGACAACAGTCTTGCCTTCAAACAAGGGAGCAAATCTCTCGTCGGTATATACCATCTTTACCGCATCGTCTTTTGTAATGTCCGCGGGAACGTTGATAGTGCCTTTGAGCTTACCGCAGAGCTGAACGGCTATCTCGACCGTGCTGTCAACCGTCTTTGCCTCGTCGTACTCAGGCCACTCGGCAACGGCTATAAGTCCGTTTTCTCCAAGGTTTGACCACATCTCCTCGCAGAGGTGAGGCGCAAAGGGCGAAAGCAGACGGAGGAATACCGAAAGCTCGTCCTTGGTTATAGCCTTCTTGCTCTCGATCTCGTTAAGGAGAGTCATAAGCTGAGCTATCGCGGTATTGAATTTAAGCTCCTCGATGTCGGTCGTGACCTTCTTTATAGTCTTGTGGAACGCGCTCTCCATTCCGTCGGTAACGCCTGTTCCCTTTAACATATCGGGGAGATCAGCAACTCTTTCAAGGAATCTCTTACAGCCCTTAACGCTGCTCTCAGACCAAGGAGCGGCAGAGGCGTAATCGCCCATAAAGAGTATATAAACACGGAGAACGTCAGCACCGTAGCGGTCAACCGTCTCGTTGGGATCTACGACGTTTCCTTTTGACTTACTCATCTTGTCTCCGTCAGGACCGAGTATAAGACCCTGAGCGGTACGCTTTGCGTAAGGCTCGGAGGTGGGAACGAGTCCGAGGTCGTA
This sequence comes from Eubacteriales bacterium, assembly GCA_045658525.1. Lineage (GTDB taxonomy): Bacteria > Bacillota > Clostridia > Oscillospirales > CAG-272 > SIG673. The sequence continues at coordinate 11,746 of JAZOVD010000093.1, read as the reverse complement.
GAGGAACTTGTACCAGAAACGGGAGTAGATCATATGACGTGTAACGTGCTCCATACCGCCGTTATACCAGTCAACGGGCATCCAGTATTTGAGCTTTTCGGGATTTGCAAGCTCTGTGTCGTTGCTCGGGTCGATATAGCGAAGGAAGTACCACGAGGAGCCTGCCCACTGAGGCATGGTGTCGGTCTCACGCTTGGCGTCCTTTCCGCACTTAGGGCACTTGCAGTTTACAAAGGAATCTATCTTAGCAAGAGGGCTTTCTCCGCCTTCGCCGGGCTCAAAGTTGCTTACCTCGGGAAGTCTGAGGGGAAGCTCGCTGTACGGAACAGGAACCATTCCGCAGTCGGGACAGTGAACTATCGGGATAGGCTCGCCCCAATATCTCTGACGGTTGAACGCCCAGTCCTTCATTTTATACTGAACGCCCGCTTCACCGATGCCCTTTTCTTCAAGGTATTCCACCATACGCTTGATAGAGGTCGATTTTTCCTTGTAACCGTTGAGGAAATCGGAGTTTACCATCTCTCCGCTTTCGGTGTAAGCGGCTTTGGAGATGTCTCCGCCCTTGATGACCTCTATTATGTCTATACCAAACTTCTTTGCGAAGTCGTAGTCTCTTTCGTCGTGTGCGGGAACTGCCATTATAGCACCCGTACCGTAACCCATCATTACGTAGTCGGAAATATAAACGGGTATCTTTTTGCCGTTTACGGGGTTGATCGCGCATATGCCGTCAACCTTTACGCCCGTCTTATCCTTGACGAGCTGTGTACGCTCAAACTCCGTCTTTTTAGCGCATTCCTCACGGTACGCTTCTATTTCGGAATAGTTCTTTATCTTGTCAGCGTACTTGGTGAGTATCGGATGCTCGGGAGCCATTACCATAAAGGTAACTCCAAAAAGCGTATCGGGACGGGTGGTGTATATGCGGAGCTTTTCGTCTGCGCCGTCAAGCTCGAAGTTTACGAACGCGCCCGTGGATTTGCCTATCCAGTTGACCTGCTGCATCTTGATGTTGGGAAGATAGTCAACCTCTTCAAGACCCGTCAGAAGCTTATCCGCGTATTCGGTGATACGGAGATACCAAACGTCCTTGGATTTCTGAACTATGTCGCTGTGGCAGATGTCGCACTTTCCGCCCTGCGAGTCCTCGTTTGAAAGAACGACCTTACAGCTGGGGCAGTAGTTTACCAGAGCCGTATCGCGGAAAACGAGACCGTTTTCAAACATTTTGAGGAATATCCACTGAGTCCACTTGTAGTAGCTTTCGTCGGTAGTATCGACGGTTCTTGACCAGTCGAAGGAAAAGCCTACGCGTTTGAGCTGAGAGGTAAACTTCTCTATGTTTTTATCCGTTACCTTTCTCGGGTGGGTTCCCGTCTTTATAGCGTAGTTTTCGGTAGGGAGACCGAAAGCGACAAAGCCGATAGGGAACAGAACGTTGTAGCCCTGCATTCTTCTCTTGCGGGATATGACTTCAAGTCCCGAATAAGCTTTTATGTGACCTACGTGCATTCCCGCACCCGAGGGGTAGGGAAATTCTATAAGTCCGTAGAACTTGGGCTTGGAAAAATCGTCCTTTGCGTAAAAGACCTTTTCGTCGTCCCATTTCTTTTGCCATTTGGGTTCAATTTCAGCGAAATCGTATTTCATTTTATGATAGTTCCTTTCTTGTCACGGTGACTTTTTAAGGCGTTAATACACTTAACAGTAAATCAATCTTAATTATAACACATAGTGATGAACAATCAATGAATAAATTAAAAGATTTTTTATATATTATAATAAAATCCCGAACTGCTGATATTTTATATGAAAAAGCGGAATATTATAATTGTCCGAATGGACAAAAACGAGAAAGAACGGTATAGTAAAATGAATCATACGCAGGCATTACTTGAATTTATCTGCAAGAACTCCGAAATGGGCAGAAAAACACTTGCTCCGCTTTCGTCAATGAATCAGAACGAGCGTTTTCGCGCACATATAGATGCTATCCTTGGAGAGTACGCGGAGATATATTCCGAATCGGAGCAGATAATTCGTGAAAACGGCTGGGAACCGGCATCGGGACTGAGCGTTCCGGAGAAGCTTATGACGGAATTTTCACTTAGAATGAACACGTTGACCGATCACTCTGTTCCTCATATAGCTGATATGATATTGAAGGGTGCGTCGATGGGAGTAAAGGATATAAGCGAAAAGATCTCGGAATACTCCTGCGCGGATAAAAACGCGGTCGAAATAGCTAAAAAGCTTTTAAAGCTCAATTCCGATACTATCGACAATATGAAGGAATTTTTGACAGTAGGCGAGCACGCTTGATCAAAAATGAGTTTTTTCGTGTTTTTAATGTAACGTATTTCACAAAAAACGTCTGAAAAAGATTGACACGGGAAAATAGTTATGTTATAATAAATATATATAACATTTTTTGCACAAAATTTCCGCAAAAGCGTTTATAACGCTTTTGCCTACATAACGAACGGAGATCTATATATGGAAATAACCCGTAAGAGCGCGATGAAGATATGGGAGGAGCAGTTTGGAAACAACGTAAGTGTCGTTGACTTTTCCGGACGCAAGATACAAAAGGGAGCGTACGAGCAGCGTACATCGTCTTTTGGTTGGGAGCTTATACATATTCTTCCCAAGACCGAGGGCGGCAAAACGGAGACTTACAATCTTATGTGCGCGCACGTAAGGACGGCTGAGGAGAAGAGTGACAGCTTCCCGTCGTTTAAAGCAAATGAAGTGAATTATATGATCTCAGAGCTTGACGGAAAATGGAACATTGAGGTATCAAACGATATAACCGCGATAGCTGAGCAGGAGGCGAAAACTCTTGCCGCTATGCAGTATTGGGACGAGCTGTTCGGAGAGGAAGCTGAAAAGGCTGAGGACTTTGCGGGCAGAGAAATGATAAAGGTTGATTACGGCACGGAAAACGTAGGTGCGTGGAAAACAGCATATTATGTCGCTTCTAAGCCGATGGATAGCAAGAATACTTACATAGCTAATGTTGCCACCATTGAGGAAGCGTTTGAAAGAACGGCGTTTAAGGCTAACGGAAAACAGTTTTCTCTCAATAAGGATAACGGCTCCTACTTTTTTAAGGAAGCAGTTCCGAAGCCTGTACAAAAGACTTTTAACGTTGGGGATTACAGTGACGTAGCGGAATATATAGACAAAGCGACAGCGGAGTTTTCGGCTCCGGAAAACACTCACGTCTGGCTTGATTTCGTAACAGTTCGAGTGCTTACCTTACCGGGAGCCGCACCGCATATTCCGGGCGCGCTTACCGATACGGTATCGATGATACTCAGAGAGCAGGCCGGAATGTGGCTTTCCTCTGAGGTCTCCGAGATGTCCGAGGAGGACGGAACGAGACACATGTTCATTACTTACCGCTTTGTTTCGCCCAAGACCTCCGATCTCGAACGAATCTTCGGGGCGGCGATGCTTCTTAATACCTACGCCGAGCTTATAATGCAGCGTTTCGCTCTCCGTCAGTTCAAGGTCTATAACTACGCTAACCGTTTTGAAACCTCACAGCTCCACTACTCGGTAGGTATGCTTGCGGCACATAATCCCGAATACAAGTCGCTTATGACTAATATCTATCAGAGCGAAGCGGGCTTCTACGAAAATGAAAATCCGAGTACGCTCTACGTTTCGCAGTTCATAGTTTATAATCTTCCCGCGCTTTCCGAGGCGCACGGTGAGGATACGGTTTATTATACCGAAGCGAATATGGTCGAGCATAATTTCGTTTATCCCGACGTAAAGCCTGACGAAAATATAACAGAATAAATATAAAAAACAGCCCGAACGGGCTGTTTTTTGTTTAGTTACATTTAAATATCTTCTTGACTATGTGGTATGCTCCGACGGTGAAGCGTCTGCCGAGCTTTCCGGGGAAACGCGTGAACGCGTTGAGCGTAAACGTTCTCATCTTGCGATAGATCTTCGGATCCTTGTCCTTTAAGTATTTCCACATCTTCTTGTTCTTTTCAACGTTTTCGGGAAGCTTTGAGGCAAAGAGGAAAACGGTGGAGATCGTGTACATCATCGCAAGCTCGTGGAACATATATTTGTAAAGCTGCTTGTTTTGCTTTTTTATCTCCTTTAAGTCGTAGCAGTCGGTCATGAGCGTGGTAACGAGTATCTGCTGGTCGATACGTTTTATAACGTTCTTTTCGTTTACCGACTGATCGTCCCTTCCTATGAAGTAGTAATAAAGGTTGAGGTCCATATAATAGATCCTCTTTACCGCTGGGAAGGGCTTATACATATAGAGATTGTCAACGTAGAAGGTGTGCTTGGGAAGCTCGATCTTTACGTCTCTGAGAAGCTCCATACGGTATATTACAGAGTGCATCATAAGATACTGAGAAACACCAAAGCTCTTAGTGTCCTCCCACGCGCATACCTTTTCGTGTGGGAATATCTTATTGTAACGCATAGGTTTTTGCGTGTTGTCCTCAACGTGGTCGTAAACGTAGTTGGTAACGTACATATCGACCTCAACGCCGTCGCGGACGTGCTCTCTTATTCTCGTAAGCAGAGTGTCAAGAGCCTTGGGGTCAAGTCTGTCGTCCGAGTCAACGACCTTGTAGAAACGGCCCTTTCCGAGGCGTATTCCTTGGTTTACGCCCTCACCGTGACCGCCGTTCTCCTGATGGATAGCGCGGACTATGTCGGGATATTCTTTTTCGTACTTGTCTGCTATCTCGCCGGTCTTATCCTTGGAGCCGTCGTTTATTATAAGTATTTCTATGTCGTCACCCGCGCCGAGAAGCGATTTTATACAGTTTTCCATATACGCTTCCGAATTGTAACACGGTATGGCGAAGGTTATAAGCTTTTCCATAAAAGATCCTTTCAAAATTATCGTTTAAACGGCAGAAAGTGTATCTATAACGTGAGCGACGACCGCATCCATATTGTAATACTTGTATTCCGCGAGACGTCCCAAAAGCGTGAGAGCAGGGTACTGCGAGGAAAGCTCACGGTATTTTTCGTAAAGCGCTGTGCTGTCATCGTTCTTTATTGGATAATACGGTATCTCACCTTCCTTTCCTTCGTACTGACGTGAATATTCCTTCATTATTGTGGTAATTCCGTCTTTTTTCTGCCACGTGAGTTTTTTGAACTCGGTTATTCTTGTGAATTTTTCGCTTACGGTATAGTTTACCGTTGCCGCGTTCTGATAAGAGTCAACGTTATGTGTCTCGAAAACGAAATCTATCGTTCTGTAAGGCAGCTTTCCATATACAAAGCCGAACAGTCTGTCAGTCTCGCCCGTGTATATTACTTTTGCGGAGGTTTCCTTGCCGTCAAAGTAGATCTTTCCGTCGCGAAGCGCGATACGGGTAAGAGCGTCACAGCCCGTTTCTACCGTTATATTCTCGTGAGCAAGCATATTGTTTATGAGAGAAGTGTAGCCGTTTGTGGGCATACCCTGATACTTGTCGGTGAAATAACGGTCGTCGTCCGAAAGGCGGACGGGAACTCTCGCGGTAGTTGCGGGATCGATCTCGGACGGCTTCTTTTCCCACTGCTTCATCGTATAGTAGAGAAATACGTTGTTGTAAACGTACTCTCCAAGCTCTTTAAGCTCGGCGTTTTCGCTGTCTCTGAGAGCCATTATCGAGACTGTATCAGTTCCATAAGTGTCTTTTAAGAGTGCGGTAAGATGGACCGCCTTTTCTTCACCGTAAACTCGTCTGAGTGCCTCGGTGTTGAACGGAACGGGGATCTCGAATCCGTCAAGCTTAGCGATAACTCTGTGCTGATAGTCGTTCCATTCGGTGAAACGTGAGAGGAACTCAAATACTTTTTGGTCGTTGGTGTGGAAAATATGCGGACCGTATTTGTGTATCAGTATTCCCGCGTCATCGTTCTGATCGTAAACGCTTCCGCCGGTGTGGGGGAGCTTTTCAAGTATAAGTACCTTTTTGCCTTTTTCGGCAAGTATTCTTGAAGCGGTGCTTCCGGCAAGACCGGAGCCGCATACTATATAATCGAAATTCATATTTTTAAAAATCTCCTTGACAGAGCTTTAAGTCAGCTCGTTTGTGCCTTTAAAATACCTTCTTTTCGTCCGAATTATAACATACAATTGTTAACGTCAAGTGAAGTAACTATTAATTCTCTATGCTTCCATAGAAAGTAAGTACCGAAACAAGCATTTGTTCGAGTACAGAGAAGTCGAAGCTTTCTGTGGAACGGAGTCTTGCCGGTGTATGCTCGTACGGAACGGAGACAGCCACCTCAAAGCTTTTTTCGCGGGTTTTTAATATTCTCGCGCCTATTCCCATACAGTGCATTACCGTTGAGAATATATCCAGATATAGCTTTCGTGAAGGCGTTATGCGTTGCTCGGTAGCTCCCGTGACGATGACAGTCATAAAATTCGGTCCGAAATCAGCCGTTACTGTCATCTCATTGCTGCTCGATAAGTTCGTCGCGAATGAAACTATCTCGGCAAATGAGTAAAGAAGCTTGGAAAAATCAACGAAAGCATACGGGTAACGTTTTTCGTTTGAGATAGTAAGCGTTATTTTCTTTGAGAAATTCAGATAACGAATGGAATCCGACAGTCTTTTTGCCGCTGTGTCGCTGCTTACCGTGAGTCTGTTGAAGCATTTAGCGAGCAGGTAATCGTTATTTTGCAAGCCTTTGACTTTTTCGTTTTCCGAGGTTCTTAGTGAAAGGGAGAGCTTTTCGGCACAGGACGCTATCGCTTTTTCGAGATAGCTGTTATCAACGCTTGCGCCGACAAATAAAAGCAACGGATGGAATACCATCAAAAGACAACCGTTATCCTCTCTCAGAATGGCGGCATATACGGACTTTCCGTCCGGTCTGAACGGTATTACTGCGGCTTTTTTCAAGCCGTTCTTTACCTCGTACAGCTTTTTGGCGTATTCTCCGCAGAAATTCCGTATATCGGAGCCGACTCTCGGAAGAAACGTATATTTTCTCGCGGCGGAGTTCTTGTCCGCTATCTTCATAAACGGGTCTATACGAACAAGCGCATATATCAGTTTTTTCATTGCCGTGTCGAAGAGATATTCGTTACTTAACACGTTCGTCGCTCCTTGCCCAAATACTTCTGAAATACTCATTGTAAATCTGCATATATAATACCATAAATTTTTCCGATAATCAAGCATTTTGCATTAAATGTAACAAAAAATAAAATTTTTGCAAAAATCTCTTGTATTTGTGGCTCGAATTGTGTAAAATAAGATTTGGAAAAAATTTATTAAACATCGGAGGATAACTCAAATGGCAAACGTAAAAGTTGCAATTAACGGATTCGGCCGTATAGGTCGTCTCGCATTCAGACAGATGTTCGGAGCTAAGGGTTACACCGTAGTCGCTATAAACGACCTCACTAAGCCCTCTATGCTTGCTCACCTTCTGAAATATGACACTGCTCAGGGTAGATATGACCACGACGTCGTAGCTGACGACGAAGCCGGAACCATCACCGTTGACGGAAAGACCATCAAGATCTACGCAGAGAAGGACGCTGTCAACTGCCCTTGGAAGAAGCTCAAGGTTGACGTTGTTCTCGAGTGCACCGGCTTCTACTGCTCCAAGGAGAAGTCTATGGCTCACATCAACGCGGGTGCTAAGAAGGTCGTTATATCCGCTCCTGCCGGAAACGATCTCAAGACCATCGTTTTCAGCGTAAACCAGGATACTCTTACCGCTGACGATCAGATCATCTCTGCTGCGTCCTGCACCACCAACTGCCTCGCTCCTATGGCTAAGGCTCTTAACGACTACGCTCCCATCCAGTCCGGTATCATGACCACCGTTCATGCTTACACCGGTGACCAGATGATCCTCGACGGTCCTCACAGAAAGGGTGACCTCAGACGTGCTCGTGCGGGTGCTCAGAACATCGTTCCTAACTCCACCGGCGCTGCTAAGGCTATCGGTCTCGTAATTCCCGAGCTCAACGGCAAGCTCATCGGCTCTGCTCAGAGAGTTCCCACCTGCACCGGTTCTACCACCATTCTTGTTGCGGTAGTTAAGGGCAAGGATATAACCAAGGACGGCATCAACGCTGCTATGAAGGCTGCTTCCAACGAGTCCTTCGGTTACAACACCGACGAGATCGTTTCTTCCGACGTTATCGGAATGAGATACGGTTCTCTCTTCGATGCAACTCAGACCATGGTTGCTAAGATCGACGACGACACCTATCAGGTACAGGTAGTTTCTTGGTACGACAACGAGAACTCCTACACCTCTCAGATGGTAAGAACGATAAAGTACTTCGCTGAGCTTGCTTAATTAAAAACAAGTAAACAAAAACTGATGTCTCGCAAGAGGCATCAGTTTTTTGTTTTATTCGGTTTGTTCTTCCTGTTCGGTTGGAATGGGTGTGGATTTTTTGCGCCATTTGATTATTCTGATCGTAGATAATGCCACACATCCAAGCATTATTACACTTGGAATAGAAACGCGCCAGATTAGACCGTCAAGATCGGTTTCTACATACGCATATTCTCTTGTATTAAGACCATTGGTTATTTTTGTAACTATGGTATATCCCCTTTCGTAGTCTTTATATAAATACGACTCACCTACGACATATCCTGCATCTAATTCCTCGCTATATTCTTCCTTGACTTCTTCTTCCATAAATGTTTTTGTAACATTAAACACTGTATGAATTCTGTTTTTTATCATCCAAGACGGAATCATATATTTTTCGTCATCTTTTAATATAGGCGAAGAATTATATCCGTTTTGTATCAATTTCAGCTGTCCTGTTTCGTACAAAACTACCTTAATGCAATAAGCCGTAGGTTTTCCGCAAACATATTTTACAAAGGTATATTCATACTCTCCGTTTTCCGAATATAGCCACGAAACCGCCGTATCGTTTAATTTATAATCCTTTCTTATATCTCCCTCAACAGCTTGAAGAGTTGTTCCACAGTATTTTTCTATGTACGAATATACAAGCTCGGTTGTTATTTCATTCTGTGGTATTGCGGTAAAGGCTGGATCTTCAGAAAATCCAATGGATACAAGTATGTCGTTAAGTGTTTTAAATACTATACCATCTTCAATATAATATCGTTTTCTATCTGTATTAGGAAATCTGTACTCATAAAATTCCGTTTTATATTCAATACCATCAACGGTAAACACCCTATTATCTCTGGCAACTCTAAATGTTCCGGTATTAAGATCAGTCCAATTATAAGACGAATATTGACCGTATAGTCCTAAACCGAATATATTATATTCTCTCAAATAACGAAAAGAATCCGAATATTCAATTATTATGGGATACCCAACCACAGCACCGGAAAGAAAGTAGGATAAGCAGATAAGAAAAAGAAGTGCGAAAAATATAAGTGTTTTTATGGGAAATCTTTTTTTCATAATTACTTTCCCCCCTCCATACACATTATACCACAAAAGGAAGTATATGTCAACGCAATCCCGATTCTTGTCAAACGCATTGTGCGAAATAAACAATTAAGCGCATTATTTACTGTTGTAAACGTATTGACAATAGGTTATATTTGGAGTATAATAAGTGTACAAATCCAACTTATTATAGGAGTAGATATGAAACGAAGATATACATTGCTCTTTGTCGCTGTAATATTGGTCTCTTTTTTGACGCTCGTTTCCTGTGGCTTTTTAGATGAGCCAAGCGATCCGTACGGAGAGGACGACGGACCGTATCTTGAATATACGCTTCTTGAAGACGATACCTACGGCGTTTCTATGAATAAGACGTCTCGCGTAAAGGAAGTGACCGTGCCGTCAACCTACAAAGGGAAGAACGTTACTAAGATACTTGATGACGGCTTCCGCGCATGTTCAAGGATAACGAAGGTGACCTTGCCCGCGGGTATAAAGGAAATAGGCGGATACGCGTTTAAAAGCTGTAAGATGCTTGAAAAAGTAGAGATACCCGCAAGCGTAGTGAGCATAGGAGAGGGAGCTTTCCACGATTGCCCTAAGCTTGAGGACGTTGCTTTTGCCGCGGATAGCAAGCTCGAGATTATAGGCAGACAGGCGTTCTGGTATTGCGCTTCTCTTAAAGCTCTGAATATCCCCGAGGGAGTTACTACAATAAACTACGGAGCGTTCGGCGAGTGTGCCGAGCTTACGAATATAAGCATACCGTCAAGCATCACAAATATAGGTGATGATCTGTTCAAGGGATGTGATAAGCTCGTTTACAGAGAATACAGTAACGGTATGTATCTCGGAAATCTTGACAATCCTTACGTTCTTCTGGTAAAAGCCAAGAATGCCGATGTTGAAGCCTGTTCGGTAACGGTAAACACGAGAATAATATATTTTAATGCTTTTAAAAACTGCTCAAAGCTTAAAAACGTCAGCTTTGTAAATAACAGTAAGCTTATAGCTATCGAAAGCTCGGCTTTTGAAAACTGTACTTCTCTTGAACGATTTAACGTTCCGTCAGGTACGGTGAGGATCTCGGATAACGCTTTCTCGGGCTGTACCTCGCTTGCTGAGGTCACGTTTGAAAAAACTACGGATTGGACTGTTGCGGAAAGCTACTCGGCTTCCGGTACTTCCGTAACTCTCGGAACACCGGAACAGAATGCGCTCTGTCTTACCGATACTTATAAAAATTTCTATTGGAAGCGTGGGTAATTTAAACGTTTCTTTAAGCCGAAAGTACTAACAAAAAGCCTCCCTTGTGCAAAGGGAGGTGCCGAGCTAAGCGAGGCGGAGGGATTGTTATTTTGATCGACTAACAACCCCTCAGACGCTTCGCGCCAGCTCCCCTTACACAGGGGAGCCTTTCTTTTTCTGTATTTGTAAAAAATATTCTCAGTGAGATGGCGAGTTTTTTTAGTTTTCCTTTTCCCAGACGAGGGTGTCGTTTTCGGCTTTGACCGTCACTTTATCACCCTTGCCGAACCTTCCTTCAAGCATCGAGGTAGCGAAGCTGTCCTCGACCTTGTGAGTTATGGTACGGCGGAGCGGTCTTGCTCCGTAAACGGGGTCAGTTCCTTCCTTGGCGAGATACTTTATCGCGCTTTCGTCAAACGTTACCTCTACTCCAAGCTCCGAGATACGCTTTGATACCGTATTTACCATATTATAAGCGATCTTCAATATATCATCGTTTGTCAGCTTATCGAAAACGATTATCTCATCTACGCGGTTTATAAACTCGGGTCGGAACGCCTCTTTAAGGTGTGCCATTACGCGTTCCTTCATTTCCTCGCGAGAGCTTTCGGACGATGAGACGGAAGTAAATCCAAGGCTCTGACTGCGAGCGGTAAGCTCCTTTGCTCCGAGGTTGGAGGTCATTATTATGACCGCGTTTTTGAAGTCAACGCGCCTACCCTGAGAGTCTGTGAGGATACCGTCGTCAAGTATTTGAAGCATAAGATTGAAAACATCGGGATGCGCCTTTTCGATCTCATCGAAAAGAACTACGGAGTAGGGACTGCGGCGTATCTTTTCGGTAAGCTGACCGCCTTCCTCGTATCCGACGTAGCCGGGAGGTGAGCCTATCATTTTGGATATGCTCGCCTTTTCCATATATTCCGACATATCGACGCGTATCATAGCGTTTTCGTCACCGAAAAGTATCTCGGCAAGAGCCTTTGAAAGCTCAGTTTTACCAACTCCCGTAGGACCGAGGAAGATAAACGAGCCTGACGGACGTTTCGGGTCTTTAAGACCTATTCTCGAACGTCTTATGGCTTTTGCG
>JAZOVD010000092.1:0-10722 GCA_045658525.1 Eubacteriales bacterium | reverse complement strand
ACCGCCTCGTCCTGACCGATAACTCTTTCGTGTAAAAGCTCTCCGAGATGAAGAAGTCTTGACCCCTCTTCGTCCGCAAGCTTCTTTACGGGTATGCCCGTCCACTGAGTTACTATATCGGCAATATCCGATTCGGTAACTGTGTCGCTGTCGGGTGCTTTGGTCTTTTCCCATTCGGCGCGTACCGCTTCAAGCTCGGTGTTGAGAGCGTTTTCCTTGTCGCGAAGCTCTGCCGCCTTTTCAAAATCCTGAGAAACTATCGCGTCTCGCTTTTCATCGCCTGTCTTTTTTATCTGTTCCTCCAGCTCTTTGAGCTTTTCGGGCTTTGACGCGCTTCCTATACGCTTGCGCGATGCCGCCTCGTCTATGAGGTCGATAGCCTTATCGGGAAGATAACGGTCTCCTATATAGCGTCTTGAAAGCTTTACAGCGGCGTTTATTGCCTCGTCGGTTATTTTGAGCTTGTGATGCTCCTCATAACGGGCGCGGAGTCCGAAAAGTATCTTTACAGCGTCCTCGGGAGACGGCTCGCCAACGGTTACGGACTGGAAGCGTCTTTCCAGAGCCGCATCCTTTTCGATGTGCTTTCTGTATTCCGAGAGGGTAGTCGCGCCTATTACCTGAAACTCACCGCGCGAAAGAGCGGGTTTTATGATATTTGCCGCGTCCATACTGCCCTCAGAGGTCGCGCCCGCGCCTACTATCGTGTGAATCTCGTCTATAAAAAGTATGACCTTGGGGTTCTTCATTACCTCGTCCATTACCCCTTTGAGTCTTTCCTCAAATTCTCCGCGGTACTTTGTACCCGCGAGCATTCCCGAAACGTCAAGAGTTACGATTATGCGGTCGTTAAGATCCTCGGGAACGTTTCCGGCGACTATGCGCTGAGCAAGTCCCTCGACTACCGCGGTCTTACCGACACCCGGCTCTCCTATAAGACAGGGGTTGTTTTTAGTACGTCTGGAAAGTATCTGTATAAGACGCTCCGTTTCGGTCTCTCTGCCGATGACGGGATCGAGCTTCTTTTCCTTTGCCAAAGCGGTAAGGTCCTTTCCGTATTTTGAAAGGTTCTCCATTCCGCGGAGCGAGGGAGAAGCGTTTTTGGAACGCTCCTTTGAACGATCAGAGGCGGTTTCCTCGTTTGCGGGATCGTTTTCCGTCTGTATAAATTCAAGAAGCTCCTTTCCAAGCGAGGCAACGTCAGCCCCTGACTGGGAGATCATACGGCAAGCGACACTGTCACGCATCATAAGGATAGCGAGCAATATATGCTCCGTGCCTACTGAGGAGCTTCCGCGTTTGGCTGCCTCGTAAGCCGCCGTTTTGATTATAGCCTGTGTTCTCGGTGTCATATCGGAAGCGGAAAGCTCTGTCGGAACTCCGCTGCCCATGTGTTCTTTTATGGAATCGTACATTGACGAATAGGTTATACCGTGATTTTTAAGAAGCTCAGCACCTATACATTCCTGCTCGCTGAGAATACCGAGGAGTATATGCTCGCTTCCTATACAGGTGTGTCCGAGCTTTCCCGCAACCTCCATAGAATGTGCAAGAGCATTGCGGGCATATTTTGTGAATCTGTTTTCCATTTCGCGTCATTCCTTTCGTTTTTACTTATATTTTATCTCGGTGCGAGCTGTCATATCCCTTACTATTTCAGCGCGTCTTATGTCACGCGCGTCGTCGCTTTCAAGCCCCTCGCGGCTCATAGATACCGTTGCGGGCTGTACCGCTATAAGCATCTCAACGAGCTTTTCGGCGTCTAAACCGTTTATTATACCGAGAGAAACTCCCATTTCAAGATCGGAAAATACCGTATTAAATTCCGATGAAGACAGCATATACGCGTTTTTGAGAACTCCAACGCTTCTCGCTATCTTGTCGGTAAGCGGAGCTGTGCTTCCCTCGTATAATACCTTGCGAGTGTCGCGTTCCGCTTTGACGAGGCTTTTGATAACGTCGCTCATAAGCTTTATTATTTCTTCCTCTCCCGTTCCGAGAGAAGCGCGGTTAGAGATCTGGTAGAGACAGCCCGTTGCGTGACTGCCCTCGCCGTAAAGTCCTCTTATAGTCAAGCCCATCTTGTTCATTATCTGGGTATATTCGTCAATTGAACGGGTAATGGTAAGCGCGGGCAGGCAGAGCATTGCCGAAACTCTCATAGCCGCGCCGAGGTTAGTGGGGCAGTGCGTGAGATAACCGTATTTTTCGCTGTACGCGATGTTGAGCTTTTCGCAGATAGTATCGTCAGCCTTTCCCGCAAGTGAAAAGGCGCGTTCGGGGTCAAATCCGGCGACTATGCTCTGTATTCTGAGGTGATCCTCCTCGCAGACCATTATCTGTACCGCCGAGCCTTCACCCGTAAGGAGCGCGCGCCTTCTGTCCGAGCTTGCAAACTCGGGGCTTACGTAGTGCATCTCCATATACGAGGTGCAGGCGTTTTTATCCGAGGCTGAGGAAAAATCCTCGCGCTTGTATTCGGGTAACGCTGAGGCGACCTTTTCTATTATTTCCGATGCGCCCTTGTCGTCAAGACGGGACGTGAACGGGTAGCCTTCGAGGTTACGCGCAAAACGCACGCGTGTTGACAGGACTACATCCTGCATATCTCCTTTTTCGTTAAACCAAGCCATTTTTACTCACTCCTCTCCGTCTTCAAGAGCCTTTATCCTGTCTCTTATCTCGGCGGCTCTTTCGTAGTTCTGTTCTGCTACCGCCTGCTTCTGTTCAAGCCGCAACGCTTCTATCTCACGGCTCTTTTGCAGACGCTCAGAGTGCTTTCCGGGGCGAGTCTCCGAGTGGACGGCGTTACCGTGTATTCCGTATATTATCTTTTTAAGCTCGTCCTCAAATACCTCGTAGCATTTTGCGCAACCGGCACGTCCGCTTGAAGCGAGATCGCTTCGGGTAGTTTTACATACGGGACAGGTCTTTTCTTCTTTTATAAGGTCTCCTCCGAAAATACTGTCGCTGAAAAAGCCCGAGAAAAGATCGCTTGTTTTTGTTGAGAAAAAGCTTCCGAGATTTTCTTTTGAGGAGCATTCCGAGCAAAGATCAGCCTCGGTGATCTTTCCGTTGATCACCTGCTTTATGTGAACGCTCGCGTTTCTTTTATGACATCTTTGACATAACATATAGCATCTATCCTCCTTAAACTACCGTAAGTATTGCTTTTTTGAGAGCTTTTGCTCTTGTTTCGTCGTCCTCGATAACTCCGAGAACTGATAATATGACCGCGCCCTCGCGTTTTGTGAGAAGCTCACGCTCCGCGAGATCGAGAATAAACAGCGAGGCTGTTTTAGTATCTACCTCGTCACCTATGGAGCAGAACAGGTGCATAAGGTATTCGTCGCGGTGAAACGCCTTACGCGTTATGCGAACGTAACCGCCCCCACCGCGTCGGCTTTCTATAACGTAGCCGCGTTCCGGTGTGAAGCGCGAGGTTATTACGTAGTTTATCTGGCTCGGAACACAGCCAACTCTCTGTGCGAGGTCGTTGCGTCTGAGTTCAAGGCTTCCGCCCTCCTCTTCGAGCATCTGTATAAGTATTTTTTCAATAACATCACTTAACATTATATTATCGACCTTTCGTAATTATTACTAATATCAGCATCTTTTTTCGTTTACGCTCATATTTTATCACAAAAGTCAAAGAAAGTCAAAGTCAAAGAAAGTCAAAAATGCGTGTTATAAATTTGATTTTAGCAACAAAACATGGCATTATCTCGCTTAATCTCGTTTTTTTGGAATTTTTAGATTTTATTTGACTTTAGATTTTCGGTTATAAAAATGGAATAAAATGCTTGACATTGATAAAGTCTTGTTTTATAATAAAGAGGAAAGCTTTAACTACATTGAGTCAAAGCAAGGTTGATTTCACGTCTGAAATTATTTTAGCCGCTTGCGGCGGTATGGAGGTTAATATGGATTCTGCTGAGATATACCAATTCATAGCACAGGGGATAGGCGTCGTCGCTTGCGGTGTACAGCTTATATCGTACCAATGCAAAACGCAAAAAAATATAATGATGCTGCTCGTGGTGTCGCAGATACTGTTTTCGATAAACTTTCTTATGCTGGGTATGATAAGCGGAATGCTGCTTAACGTTATAGGTATGGTAAGAGCGTTGATATATACGCAAAGAAACGAGCATAAATGGGCGGCTTCGTTTGTTTGGGTGTTTGTGTTTATACCGTTGGTGATCGTATCGGGTATAATTTCGGCGACCGTATTTAACGGTGGATGGATAGCGTTTCTTCCTGTTGGCGGAATGATAATCACTACCTTTGCGGGAAGATGCGAGAAAGCGTCAAACGTTCGCTTGCTCACGCTTGTAAACTCCCCATTCTGGCTTATATATAACATAATAGGCGGGGCTATCGGTCCGATAATTGGCGAGATAGCAGGCTCTACGTCTATACTGATAGCGATGTTCAGGCTTGATATTAAAAAGAAATCTGACGAAGGTTTTGAAAAATGATAAAAGAGAGACCAGATATATACATACCTGAAAATTACGTTGTTTTCGACCTTGAAACGACAGGCTTTTCGCCCGAATACGCCGAGATAATAGAGATCGGCGCGATAAGAGTGAAAGAGGGAATAATAAAGGAACGCTTCCGGACCTACGTAAATCCGAGACGAGGTATTCCGAAGCAGATAACCGAGCTTACGGGAATAAGCGCGGAACAGACGGCGCGCGCTCCGCGTATAGAAGAAGCGATAGAGAGATTTCTCAGCTTTATAGGTGACGATATACTTATAGCGCATAACGCTTCTTTCGATCTTCGTTTTGTCTGTACGGTATGCGCCATTCTCGGTCATAGATTTGAAAATGACGTTATAGACAGTATAAAGATAGCGAAAAGATATATCGTGTCAAAAAGCTATAAGTTAGAGGTTCTGAAAAATATGCTCGGTATAAGGCTTCCGTCGCATAACGCGTTGGACGACTGTACAGTTACGGGAAAGGTTATAGAATATTGCAGAAAAAAGCAGAAAGAGGGTGTATGAAATGAACGGAAAATGGATATGGTACTACGGTGAATACGAGATATTCCACACTCTTTCTCTCCATTCCAGACGTCAGGAATACGGTGCGGACTATCCCGCTATGTGGTCGCTTCCAAACGTATATCCGATAGTTAATTTTGAAAAAACGGTAGAGCTTGACTCTCCTACGGAGTTTACTGTAAAGCCGAACGGTGTGGGCTTTGTTATGATAGACAATGAGCGTTTTCCTACCTCCGAGCCGATAATCTGCCCCAATGGAAAGCATCATATATTCGTAAAGGTAACTAATTACCGCGGACTTCCCGCCATTTACGTTTCGGGAGAGAAGATATATTCCGACGGAACGTGGGTGGCAAGACACGCGCTGGGAACGGAAAAGCCTGTCGGATGCGTTCCTGAATATCTTAGCGAAAGCGATAACGTTGAGGAGTTCCCGTTTTCTTACGAAAGGATATATCCCGTATCGTCCGAAAAGACCGAAAACGGTTATCTTTACGACTTTGGGCGCGAGACGTTCGGGTATCTGTACGTTGAGGGTAAAGCGGAAAACGCTTTGGTAAGCTACGGCGAGAGCGCGGAGGAGGCACTTGCGGGAGACGCGACGAACGTAGCGGATAAGCCGCTTGTATTTGAGACCGTAACCTTTGACGGTACGGTGAAGCTCAGACAAAGAGCATTCAGATATATACATATATCGTCGGAAAACGAGCCGAAGGCTGTATATGCAGATTACGAATATCTGCCTCTTACGGATAAGGGAGCTTTTTCGTGTGACGATCCTATGATAAAGAAAATATACGATACCTGTGCTTATACCTTCCATCTTAATTCAAGAGAGTTCTATCTTGACGGTATAAAGCGTGACCGTTGGGTATGGTCGGGAGACGCTTATCAGTCGTTTATGATAAACCGTTATCTCTATGCCGATCCCGAGATAACAAAAAGAACTATACTCGCGCTTCTCGGTAAGCCACCGTATTACGAGCATATAAATACCATAAACGATTATTCGTTCTACCTCATTATTTCGGTTTACGATTATTGGTTCGATACCGCGGACAGTGATTTCGTTTCCAAGGTTTACAAAAATCTTTACGAGCTTTATAAGTTCTGCGTATCGAGGCTTGATGAAAACGGATTTGTATGTGAAAAAACGGGAGACTGGATATTCATAGACTGGAACGAAAGTCTTGACAAGGTCGGACCTATATGCGCTGAGCAGATACTGCTCTGGCAGGCTACTAAATGTATAAAAAAGCTTGCGGAGATAGTCGAAGAAGAGATTCCGAGCGAGATAGATGAGAATGAGCTTAGAGAACAGATATACCGCTTCTACTACAAAAAGGAGCTTGGGGGCTTTATCGACAGCTACGCTTCGGGAAAAAATAATATCAGCAGGCATCAGAATATCTTTGCGTTACTTTACGGCTTTGCGACCGAGGAAGAATGTAAGGTCATAATGCAGAGGATACTGTGTAATCCCGCTGTTCCTGCGATAACCACGCCGTATTTTGAGCTTTACGAGCTGCTCGCTATGTGTAAATACGGTAACGTAAGATACGCTACCGGTATGCTTACCTCTTATTGGGGAAAGATGCTCAGTCTCGGAGCGACCTCGATATGGGAGGAGTTTGATCCTCAAAAGGCGGGCGCGGAGCATTACGCGATGTACGGACACCGATTCGGAAAATCGCTCTGTCACGCGTGGGGGTGCGGTCCTGTTTGCATACTCGGTAAATACGTCGCGGGAGTTTCAATAACCTCGCCGGGCGGAAAAACGTTTGAGGTAAGACCGAGAACGGATATATACAGAAGCTTTGAGGCTACCGTTCCCGTAGCGAACGGAACGGTAAACTTAACGCTTGATAACGGAAAGATAACCGTGCTTTCGGACGTTACGGGCGGAAAGCTCTGCTTGGGAGAAAAAACATACGATATTGAAAAGGGAAAAACGCTTACGGCGTTTTGAAAGGAAAAATGAAAAGAAAAGCTGATACCGAAAAACGCGGAGTAGCGGATTATGTCATACCGCAGCTTGGCGTTATGCTCGGAGTGTTCGCGGTAAAGTTTATGGGTTCGTTCGTCGAGCTGTTTCTTCCGTCTATACTTTCATATATGGTCGATGATATAGCGCCCGAGGGAAATATCAAAAAGATGTTCCTTTTCGGAGGAATAATGATACTCTGCGCCTTTATCGCGCTTGTCGGAAATATATGTGCAAACAGAATGGCGTCTAAGATAGCAAGCGGCATAACGCGGAATATCCGTCACGACGTTTACTCAAAGACTATATCGCTCTCCTGCGAGGATGCGGACAGATTTACCTCGCCTACGCTTATTTCAAGACTTACGAGCGATACTTATAACGTACATAATATGCTGCTTATGGTCCAAAGACTCGGTGTGCGTGCGCCGATAATGGTAATAGGCGGAGTTATAATAACCTTTTTCCTTGACCCTATTCTTACCTTGATACTTCTCGCTCTTATGCCGATAGTTTTTACAGCGGTATTCTTCATATCGAGGCGCGGAGTTAAAATGTACGGAAAGGTACAAAAGACGGCGGACGGAATGGTCAGTATGCTTCGAGAGCATATGGAGGGAGTCAGAGTTATAAAAGCTCTTTCAAAGACCGAGTACGAAAGAAAGCGTTTTGGTGAGATAAACGAGGAGATATATAAAAACGACAGAAACGCGGCACTTATGACCGGACTTTCGGGACCCGTTATGAGCCTGATACTCAATTTCGGACTTACGGCTGTAATATTCGTGGGAGCGTTCAGGGTCTCGGCAGGTAAGACCGATCCGGGAGTTATAATAGCTTTCCTCAGCTATTTTACGATAATCCTCAACGCTATGATGATGATAAGCCGTTTGTTTATGCAGCTCAGTAAGGGACTTGCGTCGGCAAAGCGTCTTGATGAGGTCCTTTCAAGCGAGGCTGAGCCGTCAAGTGACGAAAACGCCGCGGATAAAATAGATACCCCTTATATGCTTTCGTTTGATGACGTAAGCTTTTCATATCTTAAAACGAGAAATAACGTTGAAAACCTCTCTTTCGGTATAAGAAAAGGAGAAACTCTCGGTATAATAGGAGCGACAGGCTCGGGAAAAAGCACTATAATAAGTCTTATACTTCGTTTTTATAAGCCTGATAAGGGTACTGTAAGAATAAACGGAGAGGATATTTCGGGTATAAACAGAGAGCGTCTTTACTCGATGTTCGGCTCTGCTCTGCAAACGGATTTTCTTATGTCGGACAGCATTTCGGAGAATATACGCTTCGGCAGGGAGATAGATACGGAGGAAATGGAGCTTGCGGCTGTGTCTGCTCTTGCGGACGGTTTTATACGAGAAAAGGACGGCGGTTACTCTCATAAGCTGGACGTAAAGGCGGCTAACCTCAGCGGCGGACAAAAGCAAAGACTTCTTATATCACGCGCGCTTGCGTCTCACCCCGAAATACTTATACTTGACGATTCCTGCGGCGGACTTGACTATAAAACGGACTCTGTTCTCCGTCATAATCTCGGTAAAAACTACGGAGATTGTACCAAAGTAATAGTTGCGCAGAGAATAAGTACTATAATGAATGCCGATCTTATAATAGTAATGGACGACGGCAAGGTGGTCGGTATGGGTGATCACGATAAGCTTATGAAGGAATGTGAGCTTTACCGCGAGACCGCGGCGGCTCAGATGGAGCTTAAATGATGAAAAAAACGATTTTTAAGAAAGGAAGGACGCTATGAACAGAGTTCCGGGAATGCCCGAAAAGCGAGGTCAGGGCGGAGCGGAAAGGCTTACGGGAAAACGCCGTAAGGCTGTTATTTACAGGCTTTGGTTCTATCTTAAAGAGATGCGTAAGCCGCTTTCAATTGTGTTCCTGCTCGTTGTTATCGGAAACCTGCTCGCGCTTGTAGGTCCTAAGCTTACCGAGCCTGCGGTCAACGCGATAAAGCCGGGAAACGTTGATTTTGCGACGGTATTCAAATATACGCGGTTAATGATAATTTGTTATGCCGTGTCCGCTGTGTTTTCTGTATTGCAGTCACTTCTTATGACTAAGGTAAGTAAGCGGATAACGTTCAACATAAGACGCGACCTTTTTGACAGGCTTTCACGTATGCCGGTCAAGTTCTTCGATACGCACCAGTCGGGTGAGATAATAAGCACGATGTCTTATGACGTCGATACAGTAAGCGCGTCGCTTTCGGCAGACCTTATACAGATATGCACAGCGGCTATAACTGTCACGGGCTCGTTTATAATGATGCTTTCCATATCAAGGGTGCTCGTACTCGTGTTCGTCGTTACTATACCTATATCCATAGCGTTCTCGCGTTGGAGAGCAAAAAAAGGACGTCCTCTTTTCAGAGAACGCTCAGGAAAGCTCGGCGAGATGAACGGCTATGCCGAGGAGAGCATAAGCGGGCTTCGCACGATAAAGGCATATAACAGAGAAGAGTTTTTTACCGCGAATTTCGAGAAAAAGAACGCCGCGGCTACTAACGCCTATTACCGTTCGGACTACCACGCGTGCCTTGGCGGTCCGTCCGTAAACTTCATAAATAACATATCACTTGCGCTCATATCGCTTTTCGGCGCGCTTCTTTACCTGTATTCGCCCGAAACTATGAGTCTCGGAGCAATATCCTCGTTCGTTCTGTATTCGAGAAAGTTCTCAGGACCTATAAACGAGATAACCAACATATATAGCGAGATACAGTCAGCGTTTGCGGCGGGCGAGAGGGTCTTTAAGCTTATGGACGAGCCTGTTGAGACAGAGGACGCGCCTGATGCAGTTACCGCGCCTATAACTCGCGGAGAGGTTGAGTTTGAACACGTAAACTTCGGTTATACTGAGGATAAAACGATAATACACGATCTAAGCTTGAAGGTAGATCCGGGTAGCGTTATAGCGATAGTAGGACATACGGGCGCGGGAAAGACCACGCTTGTAAATCTGCTTATGCGGTTCTATGACGTAAATGGCGGTTCTATAAAGATAGACGGCGTCGATATACGTAACAGAAGCAGAAGTGTTATGCGTAAGGCTTTTACCATGGTTCTTCAAGATACTTGGCTGTTTAACGGCACGGTATATGAGAATATCGCTTACGGAAGCGAGGGCGTAACCGATGAACAGGTGCGCGCGGCGGCTAAGGGCGCGAAGATAGACGGATTTATAGACAGCCTGCCAAACGGATACGATACCGTTATGACGGATAACGGTATGAATATTTCCAAGGGTCAGAAGCAGCTTCTTACAATAGCAAGAGCGATGCTTCCCGAGAGCGTTATACTTATTCTCGATGAAGCGACCTCGAACGTCGATACCAGAACGGAAGCAAAGATAAGCGAGGCTATGTGCCGTCTTATGGAGGGCAAGACCTGCTTTGTTATAGCGCACAGGCTTTCCACCGTCCGTAACGCCGATCTTATACTTGTCGTAAAGGACGGAGATATAGTTGAAAGCGGAAAGCATAGCGAGCTTCTTGAAAAGAACGGTGCGTATGCGGAGCTTTATTATTCACAGTACGCGTAAGGCGACCGAGAACACTTGGTAGGGGCGGCGACTCGACGACCCGTGTCCAAGTTTTTAAAAAGAATGCGGGCTGTCGAGGACGTCAGCCCCTACGGACTTTTTGACGATCCATTATTTATCTCCCCAAATTTATCCTTGCATAACGAACACCTCTAAGGGT
>JAZOVD010000091.1:0-10607 GCA_045658525.1 Eubacteriales bacterium | reverse complement strand
AAAATGGAAAAGTTCGTAAAGAAATTGAAATAAAACAAAAATTTTTCTATTTTCTTGAAAGAAAGTAGCAAAGAACTTCCCTCACACGCACCCTTGATACGGGGCGTGTGAGGGAAGTTTTGGTTTTTCTTAGAAAAAAATAATATAAATTATTATCTATTCCATATCTCTATGCGAACCCCTCGGAAGTGAAAACTGTCCAAGGTGGAGACAAGAGTTCGACTGTAAGTTTCTTTCTTTTTCTTTGCTTCGTTTCTTGTTCTTTCTTTGTTTTCAAAGAAAGAACAAGAAATGAAGATAAAAATATAAAACAGAAATATTATTTTTTAAATATACCAAAAGAATTATGCTGAATAATAAAGGAATATTCACCGTTATCTCTCCTTACGGCGTGAGTACCCGAAGGAATTTCCGTAAAATCACGCTCCGAAACAAATTCGCTGTCTCTACCGCGGTTTACAGCGCATATAAGGTCTCCGCGCGAGAATACGAAAAGACCGTTTTCGGCACGTATCACCTTGAACTCTCCGTCGGCAAATTCCGAGAAGCTCTTTCTTAAAGCTCCGAGCTTTTCGTAATGAGCGCGAATATCTTTATTCTGAGCGTGCCACGGGAAGGGGAGACGGTTGAACGGGTCTCGTCCGCCCTCCATTCCTACCTCGTCACCGTAGTAGATGCAGGGAATACCGGGTAAGGTGAAAAGTAAGAATGAAGCGAGTTTAAGTAGCTCCGAGGCTCTTTTGCGTGTGCCGTCCGACATTCTGTATGTGGCAAGCTCGCTGTTCTTTTTTGAATTTATTCCGTCACAAGCGAGAATGCTTAATATACGCTCGGTATCATGAGTGCCGAGTATGTTCATCTGTACGTCGGAGACGCATTTCGGGTAGTGCATATATAAAGAGGTCATACAACGCTCGATAATATCGCTGTTACCGCTCAGAACGTAATCGGTTATGGCTGTACGCAGAGGGTAGTTCATTACCGCATCGAGCTGTGAGCCTTGAAAATAACGCCTTCTCTTTCCGTATGCTATCTTGTCGGACGCGTCCTCCCAGACCTCACCTATAACGATAGAGTCAGGATTTACGTCCCTTGCCGCGTTTCTTAATGCGTAAAGGAACTCGTTTGACAATTCGTCGGCAACGTCAAGTCTCCAACCGCTTATACCTTTTTTTAGATAATGACGGATAACTCCGTTATCTCCGCAGATGAAATTCCTGAAATCCTCGTTGTTTTTATTTATCGCGGGCAGTATCTTTACGTCCCACCAGCAGTTGTAGTCGTCAGGATAGCTTCTAAAATCGTACCAGGAGTAGTAAGGGGAATCCTTGCTTTCATAAGCTCCAAGGGTAGGATAACGGCTCTCCTTGTCAAAATAAACGCTGTCAGAGCCTGTGTGGTTGAAAACTCCGTCCAGAATTATACTTATTCCTCGTTTTTTGGCTTGTCTGATAAGCGTATCAAACCCTTTTTCTCCGCCAAACATCTCATCTATCTTCATATAGTCAGCGGTATCGTATTTATGATTAGACGCGGCATCGAATATCGGGTTCAGATAAAGTATGTTTACACCGAGAGAGGCGAGGTAGTCGAGCTTTTCGGCAACTCCGTAAAGAGAACCGCCGAAAAAGCAGTTATTATTGAACGCGTCTCCGGGTGTTTCGGGATATGTCGGAATACCGTTTTCCCAGTCCTGCTCTATATATGCTCCGTCCTTTATGGGAAGCGTATGCTTTTTGCTTTTCGCAAAACGGTCAACGAATATCTGATACATAACTCCGCCCTTGAACTTGTCGGATGTTACGAAATCCTCTGAATGTACGGTCAGGGGGAGTGCGTCAGAGCCGTCGGGAAATATGAAGGCTGTCTGTCCATCCGTGGTACGGTACGTGGCAGAAATAAAATAAAGACCGATCGGCATAGGGGAGATATAGGCTTCGTACAGGTCAGATCCGTTTTTGACGTCTATCCACCTGCATTCGAGGTCTTTTACGCTTCCGTCAGCGTCAACTGTCACGCGAGGAGCAAAACGAAACGCGCCGAGCGCTCTCGAAATACGGAACACTATACGCATATCCGTACCCTCGGGTACAGCGGCGGACAGAGCTTCCTTAAATATTCCGTTACGTTTGACGAATAAGTCTATACCGTACATTTTGGGGTCTTTTATATTTTGGTTAGTAAACATATTGTAGGGTGTCTCTTTCAAAGGAAACGGAGAAGCGTGAACTGCGCTTCTCCGCTTTTTTAGTTTTATTCAGGCTATTAAAATACGGGCTTTATATGCCAGATGTTGTCGGCATAATCGCGTATAGAACGGTCAGCCGCAAAGAAGCCTGCCTTAGCGATGTTGTGCAGAGCCTTACGGTTCCATTTTTCTCTGTCGGCGTAGTCTTTAAGCATAGCCTCGTGAGTAGAGAAGTAGGATTCAAAATCCGCAAGACACATATACGGGTCCGCTACACCGTAACCGATTATCAGATAGTGGAGCATATCGGCAAATGACGTTCCGTTAAATCCGATGGAAAGACGGTCAACGGCATTGTGGATACGTGAATTGGTGCGATAATAGTCGGACGCGTGATAACCGCGCTTCCAAAGCTCCTCGACCTCGTGTGCATTGAGACCGAAGATGTAAATATCGTCGTCTCCAAGAATATCGTGCATCTCAACGTTTGCGCCGTCAAGCGTTCCGCAGGTCAGCGCGCCGTTTATCATAAACTTCATATTGCCCGTTCCCGAAGCCTCTTTACCGGCAAGCGAGATCTGCTCGCTTATCTCGGCTGAGGGGATCAGTATCTCTGCCATAGAGACGTTGTAGTCCTCCATAAATATAACGCGGAGCTTTTCCTTTATCTTCGGGTTCTTTTCGATCTCGGCGGATATTGAGCAGATAAGCTTGATTATCTTCTTAGCCATATCGTAGCCGGGAGCGGCTTTCGCACCGAATATGAAGGTCTGTGGCGGTATATCGAGATCGGGATTTTCTACGAGATCGTTGTAGATGCTTATTATTCTGAGCGCGTTGAGAAGCTGACGCTTATACTCGTGCAAACGCTTTACCTGAACGTCAAAAATAGAGTTCGGGTCGAGCGAAATACCCGTGCGCTGCTTTGCAAACTCCGCAAACCTTACCTTGTTCGCGTGCTTGATCTTTTCAATTCTTTCAAGAACCGAAGCGTCGTTTTCGTATTTAAGGAAATCAGCGAGCTTTTCGGGGTTCTTTTTGTAATCAGGACCGATACATTCGTCAAGAAGTGACGCAAGACCGGGGTTGGAGTAGCAGAGCCAGCGACGGTGCGCTATTCCGTTAGTTACGTTGCGGAACTTCTCTGGATCCTTCTTGTAGAAGTTATGGAATACGTCTTTTTTGAGAATATCCGAATGGAGCGCGGAAACACCGTTTACGGTATGAGAGCCCACTATCGAAAGGTTAGCCATTCTGATATTGTTATCGGCAAGAACCGCCATACGGGAGATCCTGTCCCAGTCACCGGGGTAGAGATTCCAGAGATCCGCGCAGAAGCGACGGTTTATCTCGGTAACTATCATGTGTATTCTCGGAAGCTTCAAGCGGAAGAAGTCCTCGTTCCACTGTTCGAGAGCCTCGGGCATAACTGTGTGGTTGGTATAAGAGAATACTCCCGTTACTATCTTCCACGCGCTTTCCCAAGAGTAGGAATATATATCCATAAGGATACGCATAAGCTCAGGTACGCAGAGAGCGGGGTGTGTATCGTTTAAGTGGATAGCTACCTTGTCTGCGAAGTTGTCAAGAGAGCCGTAAGCAGCGAGATGGTCGGCTATTATCGACTGTAACGAAGCCGAGCAGAGGAAATACTGCTGGCTCAGACGCAGAAGCTTACCCTCGTTATGGTTGTCGGAGGGGTAGAGTACCTTTGAGATTATCTCGGTATTTGTATTCTGCTCCATAGCCTTGACGTACTGTCCCTGAGAGAAAAGTGACATATTGAAGTTGGTGGTGCTGTAAGCTCTCCAAAGACGGAGGTAGTTACAAGCCTCTGTGTCAGCACCGGAGATCATCATATCGTAGGGGAGAGCGCGAACCTCGTCGCAGTTTTCGTAAGCTATATTAAGCTTTCCGTTCTCCCATTTTTCAACGACCTTTCCGCCGAATTTTACTGTATAAGCCTTATCCGAACGGGGAACGAGCCAGCATTCTCCTTCGGGGAGCCATATATCGGGAAGCTCTACCTGAACTCCGTCAACGATCTTCTGACGGAAGAGTCCGTATTCATAGCAGATAGAGAATCCGGTAGCGGAATAACCGAGAGTAGTGAGAGAGTCCATAAAGCAGGCGGCAAGTCTGCCAAGACCGCCGTTGCCGAGTCCCGCGTCGCTTTCCTTATCGTATATTTTGTCGAGATCGAAGCCGTAATCGGAAAGGATCTTACGGTACTGAACATCAAGACCGAGGTTGCAGAGATTGGTTTTGAGCGAGCGACCTATAAGAAACTCCATACACATATAGTATATACGCTTGGAATGAGTTTCCTTGACCTTATTGTGCTGGTCAGCGCGCTTGCGCATAAGAATGTCCTTTACCGAAAGAACTACCGAACGGTACATCTGGTCGTACGATGCCTCGGAGGGATGTATTCCGTAGTAACGTTTGAGCTTGGATTCAAGGTCTTCTTTCAAGGTTGACATATCGTCTGCTGTTACCTCCTTTACCTTGGTCTGCTTTTTAACTGTTTTCTGAACTTTTGTGTTGGATTGCATGTTTGATATAGCCTTTCTTTAATGGGTTTGCGTTAGTTGATTTATTATAGTGTTGTTCAGCCTTCAAGACTGAGAACTTCCTTGTAAAGCTCTATATATGATCTGGCGGAAACGTTCCAGGAGAAGTTGGTCTTCATTACCTTGGCAGCGAGCGGCTTCCACTTATCCTTGTGGTCACGGTAAAGCTCTACGGCTTTTCTTATCGTATAGAGCATATCGTGAGCGTTGTAACGGGCGAACGTAAAGCCGTTGCCCTCGCCTGTCTCGTCGTTGTAGTATTTTATCGTATCGAAAAGACCGCCTGTCTCACGGACTATCGGCACAGCTCCGTATCTTGAAGCTATCATCTGAGCAAGACCGCACGGCTCGCTCTTTGATGGCATAAGGAATATATCCGATGCCGCGTAGATCTTCTTTGAAAGCGCCTTGTCATACGCGATTATAGCCTTTACCTTATCGGGATACTTTTCTTCAAGTCTCCTGAAAAAGTTTTCAAATCCGGGATCTCCCGTTCCGAGAAGCACGAACTGTACGTCATCACAAAGAAGATCGTCGATGACCGCGGTCACAAGGTCAACGCCCTTGTGCGAGGTCAGACGGGTTATCATTGAGATAACGGGAACGTCAGCTCTTTCGGGAAGTCCAAGCTCTTTTTGCAGAGGAAGCTTGTTTTTAAGCTTGCCGTTAGGCGTGGTATATGTCGCGTAGAGCGCGGGATCGGTAGCGGGATTGTAATATTCCTGATCGATACCGTTTATTATACCGCAGGTCTTGAACGCGTACTGGTTTATTATATAGTGGAGACCTGCCGAGTAGGCGGGAGTGCATATCTCCCTTGCGTAGGTCGGGCTTACCGTGGTGAGTCTGTCACAGCACACGATAGCTCCCTTGGTAAGGTTTATAGCTCCGTTGTAATCGACTATCGACGCGTGCTCGGGCGCGAGGTCGAAAACGTCACCGAGGATCGAGTGATCGTAAACTCCCTGATACTCTATATTATGGATAGAGTGGATAACGCGTATCGGGCGGTAATTGTAATCTACAAAACGGTATATCTGCTTTAAATATATTCCGACGAGTGCGGATTGCCAGTCGTTTGTGTGAAGAATGTCAGGGAAGAAATCTATCTTCGGAAGCATATCGAGTACGGCTTTGCTGAAAAAGGCGTAACGCTCTCCGTCGTCGTAGCTTCCATAAAGCGCGGGACGGTTAAAGTAATACTCGTTATCGACGAAGTAGAAGGTTATCCCGTTATGAACCGTGGTAAATATACCGCAGTACTGATTACGCCAACCGAGCTTTACCGTGAAATCGCAAAGATAAGAGGCATTAACCGAGTTTTTATATTTGAACGAGCTGTAATAGGGTATTACAACTCTTGCGTCGATGCCTTTTTTTACGAGAGCCGAGGGGAGAGAGCCGATAACATCGGCAAGTCCTCCGGTCGAAGCGAAGGGGAGAGCCTCGGAGGCTACAAACAGAACTTTTTTACTTTTCGGCATATTTCATTTTCCTTTCGTGAATATGTTTTTAGGTTTGTCAGATCATTCTGCCTTTTTCAACATAGACGGGCATCGTTTCGTGACCCGAAAGAACTCTGCCGTCTCTTATAACTACGTTTTTGTCAGTTACGAGGCAGTTGAGGTAGGCGTTATCGGATATTACGGTATCCTGGAAAAGGATAGAGTTCTTTACGACAGCGCCCTTTCCGACACGAACGCCTCTGAAAAGGATGGAGTTATCGACAGTTCCCTCTATGATACAGCCGTCGGCTATCAAGGAGTTTGAAACGCTGGCTTCGCCGACGTACTTTGTGGGAGCGGAATTTCTGACCTTTGTGAATATCGGACGGTCGGCTATCTCAAAGAGCGCGCGTCTTATTTCTCTGTCTTTGAGTATATCCATACTTACCGAGTAATAATCTCCGAAGGATGAAACTACGGAGCTGAATCCGGTATGCTTATATACCTGCATATTGAGCCTGCCGAGGTTTCTTGCGAGTATGTCACGGCTGAAGCTTACGTATCCGTGAGCTATCGCGTCGTTTACCATACTTATGAGCAGATCGCGGTTTATTATCCAGATGTTAAGACCTATATCGTG
The DNA here is from genome assembly GCA_045658525.1 of Eubacteriales bacterium. GTDB lineage: Bacteria > Bacillota > Clostridia > Oscillospirales > CAG-272 > SIG673. The sequence goes on along the minus strand of JAZOVD010000091.1, from coordinate 3,761 downwards.
AGTTCCGTGCAGGTCTGTCGGATGCGATATTATATCGGTTATCTTTCCGTCGGAGTCGGAGCGATAGATAACGTTTTTGTCGGGTGAACGTCCGTTAAGATCAAGGTGCTTTACCACCATAGTAACGTCAGCCTTGCGGTCGATGTGATATTTGAGAAGCCCGTCGATGTCTATATTGCATATAACGTCACAGTCTGAAAGGACAACGTATTCCTCTTTTATATTGGAGATGGAATGTATAACGCTTTTCAGAGCTTCGAGACGCGTATTATAAAGCTCGTTTGACGCATTCGCGTAAGCCGTTATATAAGGGGGGAGTATCTTTATTCCGCCCGTTCTTCTTGCAAGGTCCCAGTTCTTACCGTTTCCTATGTGGTCCATAAGGGAGTGGTAATTGTAATGCGCGATAACGTCGATATTGGTTATACCTGAGTTTACCATATTGGAAAGCGCAAAGTCTATGAGGCGGTAACGGCAGGCGAAGGGAATGGATGCCATGGTGCGCTTACGTGTAAGCTCTGTAATATTTTTGTCGTGTATGTTTGAGAAAATTATACCGGCTGCATTCATAATTCTTACCGTTTATATCCTTTCATTAATCTTTTAAAGAAGCTTCGTTTACCATAGAGCCCGGCTCTATTTTATGAGCGTCGGTTATGGTAATATCGCTTCCTATGACCGTTATACCTGCTCCCGATTCCTTGGATGCGCCTATATGAACGCCTGAGGAGATCACGGTATTGCTGTCTATTATCGAATATTCAACGGTAGCGCCTGATTCAACTACCGCGCCGGGTAAGAGGATACTGTCTTTTACTACGGCGTCAGGAGCTATCTTGACTGAGTTGAAAAGCACGCTGTCCTTAACGCTTCCGTATATTTCGCAGCCCTCGGTAACTATTGAGTTGGAAACAGACGCACCGTTTCCGACGAAGTGCGGGGGAAGGGGGGTGTTACGGAAGAATATGCGCCACGAACGGTCGTGAAGATCGAAAACGGGAGAGTCTCCGAGCAGATCCATATTCGCTTCCCAAAGGCTCTGTATAGTTCCGACGTCCTTCCAGTATCCGCTGAACTCGTATGCGACCATCTTTTCGCCGTTTCCGAGCATAGCGGGAATGATGTTCTTACCGAAGTCGTTTGAGGAATTAGGGTTAGCCTCGTCAGCTATAAGATAGTCGAAAAGCTGTTTCTTATTGAAGATGTATATACCCATCGAAGCCTTGGTGCTCTTGGGGTTCTTGGGTTTTTCCTCGAACTCGTATATAGAACCGTCGGGATTGGTGTTCATTATACCGAAACGGCTTGCCTGATCGAGCGGAACGTCAAGGACGGCTATCGTACAGGCGGCATTCTGCTCCTTATGGTATTGAAGCATAGCGTTATAATCCATCTTATAGATATGGTCACCCGAAAGAATGATGACGTAATCCGGATCGTAACGGTCTATAAAGTTGATATTCTGGTATATAGCGTTTGCTGTACCCTTATACCACGCGGCGCTTTTGTGTCCCTGATAAGGAGGAAGGACTCTTACACCACCGTAAACACGGTCGAGATCCCAAGGCTCTCCGTTACCGATGTATTCGTTAAGAACGAGAGGCTGGTACTGGGTCAGAACACCTACGGTGTCAATTCCTGAGTTTATGCAGTTCGAAAGAGGGAAATCTATTATACGGTACTTTCCTCCGAACGGCACAGCAGGTTTTGCGGTCTTTTCTGTCAGCGTGTACAGACGGCTGCCCTGTCCGCCTGCAAGAAGCATGGCTACGCATTCTTTTTTCTTGAACATGAAAACCTCCAGATAATAATAATATATTTTTTACGGATGCATCCGTTTTAGAGTCTTTAAATATTGATCTCGTTATTTTTGCCTTTTACAAAATATGCTGCTGAAAGTGCGGGAATAGAAACTGTTCCGTTACCGTCACGGAATACGATGGCGCGCGGTGTATCGGAGCTTCCGCCGTATTGCTTGTCCTCGGAGAAGAAAACGCATCTCCATTCATTCGTTCCGCTAACGTTGTTTTTATCTGAGGGGAGCGAGATCGGATAATCGTTTATATCCGCGCCCGAGAAGTTGAATACGCAAACTATCGACTGTCCTTTGCTTCCGAAACGCTGATACGCAAGCAGGTTGCGATCCGCCTCGTCAGCTACGAGCCAACGGAAGCCGTTCCATGAGAAATCGTCCGTCCAGAACGGATCGTTTTCAAGGTAGAAATGATTTATTGCCGCTGAATAGTTTAACAGATTCCTGTGAGTTTCGTAACCAAGCATAACCCATTCGAGCTGATTTTCGTAATCCCATTCGCGGAACTCACCGTACCCACAGCCCATAAACATCATCTTTTTACCCGGATGCGCGGTCATGTGAGCCATAAAGAGCTTTATTCCCTTGAACTTATCCTCGTATGATCCGTGCATCTTGTCTATGAGCGAAAGCTTACCGTGAACCACCTCGTCGTGAGAGACGGGGAGAATGAAGTTCTCGCTGAAAGCGTACATCATAGAGAAGTTGAGCTTCGAATGCTTGTACTTGCGGAAAAGAGGATCGGTGGCAACGTAATCGTACATATCGTTTGCCCAACCCATATTCCACTTGAAGTTAAATCCAAGTCCGCCCTCAGACGGAGGAGAGGTTATCTTAGACCAAGCCGTTGACTCCTCGGCTATCATCATAATGTCGGGATGACGTGAAAGTGCCTCCGTGTTGAGCTTGCGGAAGAAAGCTATTGCTTCAAGGTTTTTGTTGTCACCGTATGCGTTCGGTACCCATTCACCCGGCTTTTTATCAAAGTCGAGATAGAGCATAGAGGCGACAGCGTCTATACGAAGTCCGTCAACGTGGTATTTTTCTATCCAGAACAATGCGCTCGATATAAGGAAGCACTGTACCTCGTTTCTCGCTACGTCGAAATAACGGGTGCCCCAACCGGCGTTCTCGACGCGGTCGTTTCCTTGGTATTCGTAAAGCCTTGTTCCGTCGAATTTATAAAGACCGTGTTCGTCCTTTGGAAAATGCGCGGGAACCCAGTCAAGTATAACTCCGATACCGTTCTTGTGCATGGTATCGATGAAGTACATCAGATCCTCGGGAGAACCGAAACGCGAGGTCGGCGCGAAATATGAGCAGACCTGATAGCCCCACGATCCGTCGTAAGGATATTCTGTTATAGGCAAAAGCTCGATATGCGTATATCCCATCTGCTTTACGTAGGGAAGAAGCAGGTCGGCTATCTCTCTGTAATTAAGATAGGTATCTCCGTTTACGTTGGTCTTTCCGTCGCGTGTGCGCCACGAGGCGAGGTGCAGTTCGTAAATATTTATCGGGCAGGCGAACTTAGCCTTGTCCGTTACCTTTATGGTCTTTCTGCGGTGAGTAAACCACGAACGGTCGTCCCAGTTATAATCGGGAAGAGCTGATACGATAGACGCGGTGTTACCGAGAGTTTCCGAGCAGAACGCGTATGGATCGGATTTTAAAACGGTCTTTCCGTTATTGGTTATCGCGTACTTGTATTTCTGACCGAGTGAAACGTCTGCGCGCGGGAGCTTGACCTCCCAAATGCCCATCTCCGTGATCCTTTGCATAGGTGCGGCGTCCTGATCCCAGCAGTTAAAGTCTCCGCAGACGCTTACGCGTTCGGCGTTTGGTGCCCAGACTCTGAACACTGCCTTGTTTGCGGTGAAATGCAGACCGAGATATTTATATGCAAAGTAATTTGTTCCTTGATGAAAGAGAAATGCCGGAAGCTCTG
>JAZOVD010000090.1:0-5716 GCA_045658525.1 Eubacteriales bacterium | reverse complement strand
CATAACGTCGTCTTTGTAACGAAGCTTTCCGACGGGAGATATTACCGCCGCCGTACCCGTACCGAAGCATTCGGTCATCTTGCCGTTCTTTGCCGACGAAACGACCTCGTCAACGGAGATCTTGCGTTCCTCAACGGTCACGCCCCAGCTCTTGCAAAGATTTATAACAGAGTCACGGGTTATACCGGGAAGTATGCTTCCGTTAAGCTCGGGAGTAACGACCTTTCCGTCTATGACGAAGAAGATATTCATCGCGCCGACTTCCTCTATGTACTTTCTCTCAACGCCGTCAAGCCAAAGCACCTGAGAATAACCGTCATCGTGAGCCTTTACCTGTGCCGCAAGAGACGCCGCGTAGTTTCCGCCGGTCTTGGTAAAACCCATACCGCCGCGGACAGCTCTTACATAGTCGTCCTCTATCCAGATGCCAACAGGAGCAAGACCGCTTGCGTAATACGCACCCGAGGGAGAAAGGATTACCATAAAAAGATATGTTTTCGAAGGAGCGACTCCGAGGAACTCGTCGGTCGCTATGATAAACGGACGGATATAAAGAGAGGTTCCCGGATCGGTAGGTATCCAGTCCTGCTCAACCTTAACGAGGTCGTTTACCGCCTGAACGAAATCCTCCTCGGGTATCTCGGGTATGCAAAGGCGTTTGTTTGAGCTGTTGGCGCGCTTTGCGTTCATATCGGGACGGAAAAGTCTGGGATTTCCGTCGGGATCGCGGTATGCTTTAAGTCCCTCGAACATAGTCTGTCCGTAATGGAATACCATTGCGGTAGGCGCGAGAGAAAGGTTCTGATAAGGAACTATTCTCGGATCGTGCCAGCCCTTTCCCTCCGTATAGTTCATAATGAACATGTGGTCGGTGATTATTCTGCCGAAGCCAAGGGGAGTTCCCGCGGCAGGCTTTGTTTTGAGCTCTTTTGCAAGCTCGTATCTGATATTAAGCATTTTTATGCCCCCATTCGGTTATATAAATTTATTATTTCGAGATCATTTTGCCCGTCAGATGAACAGCTTTCTTTTAAGCGTTTCTCTTATGGGCGGACAAATAGCGGCTACTATCAACCCCATACCGAGTATAAAGCATACTACAAGAGGATAGAGCGACCATATAAACATCATCCTGCCGCCAAAGGTAAGCTTGATGAAAAATTCTATCAGCATACAGTAACCGCCTATTGCGATAAGCAGCCCGCCGCCGATATACATAAACCCTTTTCTGAGGTATCGGGTAAGCGCTATGACAGCCGTAACGATCAGCCCCGCAACCCCGATAGCGGGAAACGCGAGCGTCAAAAACCAACCGCCGTCCGTCACAAGATTGATATAAAGAAGGTACAATGCCGCCGCCGCGAAATCGCACGGGACCAATATCACGGGATTGGGGCGCGAAAACCACATCGGAAGCACGGCTACCACGTAAAGAAGCAGTACTCCGTAAACGGAATAACCAGACCACGTTATCGTTTTCGACATTCTGACGTCTATTATGACAGTCAGTATTGCCGCGAGCGTGAGCAGGCAAGTCAGTATCAGTATCACGCCCATAGGCTTTATTCTCTCGGACTTATCTATATATTTCGGATAAGGAGTCTCGCCTCTCCCGTTCGGAAGAAACGCCTCTGTCCCGCAAAGCGGACAGTTTTTTTCGCTCTCCGCGAGCTCCACTCCACATTTCACACAGTACACTGTAATTTTTCCTTTCCGTTCACATCTGACGGGAGTTGCTTTCCGCTTTCATTCTTATACCAAGCGAACGCATCACCTTATGGAACTCGTATTCAAGCTCCGGCTCTTTTATATCACGTATAAAGTTCATTCTCAGCTCACCGTTATACGACATAGCTCCACAGTTACAGTGAAGCGTTGCCGCGATACCGAGAACGAAATCCATTCTCGCAACGTACTTTTCCATCTCCCTCGGAACATTTACCGCGCCGAGATTGGAAAGCGTCAGACAGGATTTTTTCTCCCCGACCGCGTTATACACCGCTTTCATTATAACGTTTTTCAAAGCGAGCGGAATGACCCTTACCAGCATCGACTGCTCCTGACCGACATTCTTGGTTATGCGCGAACGCATCTCCTTTTCGGTTATTTCAAGCGCCATCTGATGATGGACCGATCTGCATATCTCATCAAAGCTCCAATCACCGAGCCGAGGATCTACCCCCGGTGTAACATAAAGAACGAAGTTACGGAGCGATGAGCTGTCAAACATCTTTCTTAAATTTACGGGAATGAGTATCTTTACAGGCTTATAACGTTTTTTGGACGCTACGTGACGCTCCTGTATGTTCATAACGGCGCGCATAAGCGCAGCGCAAAGGAACACCGTAAGAGTGACTCCGCGCGCCTTAGCGGCGGCAAGGACCTCACCCGCATCCGCCGAAAGCGTCACGAGATCGAAAAATCCGTCGGTCTCGGGCGTTCCGTCCAGCTTATACGCGTTAGACTCGGCACGGCTTTTCGGAACTGTTCCGGAGTAGTCGGGAAAGCTGTCGTGAAGCTCGTCCTCTGTCGGCTTCCCGGTTATATCGAGAACACCGTCCGTACTCGGTATCGCCTCGCCATACTTCTCTTTTATATATTCGGAAACGAGCGTTTTCAAAAATATCAGACCGCCGTTTCCGTCCGTTACGGCGTGGAAAAACTCTACAGCTATCCTTTTCTTATACACAAGCACTCGGAAAGCGCATTTGCGTATATCGTCAAACGGCATTCTTGAAAGAGGGTACGCCTTATCGTCCATGACCCTCGGTGCTTCGCTCAGCTCTTCAAGATAATACCAGAAAAAGCCTCTGCGTATCCTGACCGCTATCGACGGGAAACGCTTTACCGTAACGTCAAGAGCCGATTGAAGCGTATCCTTATCTATATCATCGTAAAGCTCCGCCGAAAGTCGGAAAACGTTACTCCACGAGCGTCTTTTTGCGGCAGGGTATATTTTAGCGGCGTTGTCGAGCTTCATCCAACGAAGCTTGCGCTTTACCGTACCCACCTTATTGTTTTTATTCATTATCTTATACCTTGATCAAACGTTTTCGTCGGTTGCGGGTCACTTTCTGACTGCGTGCCTGCTGTTAATGAACCTTTCCCTGTAAGCACGTATATCCTCCTCGCATACGCATATACCCGTGACCGTAGAGGTCTTGAATATAATACCGGGGATATTTTTCAGTTCTTTTTCGCAGATAACGGAATTTATTCTTCTGTCCATCTCCGCGAGCATAAACTCAGTATCAAAAACAGGCTCTATCGCTTCCTTGAAAAGCCCCGTAAGTATAAGAGAAGCATGCTCTCTGAACGCCGCGGTTATACGGCTGACCGTCTCCGTAAGGCTGAGAGAGCCGTTTCGCGCGCCGCAAAACTCAAAAAACGCCTCGGGGTCGGTCATGGTAGCGAGAAACGTACCGTTCGCGCCTACCTTTATACACATACCGTCGAGAAAATCGTACTTTATCGGAAGATTTCCTATACCCCACGACATAGTGGTCAGCTGTCTTTTATTTATGTACAGAACGCTTACCTGCTTACCGACCTTATCTGAGCCAACGAATTTTTTAAGCTTCTTTCTCGCGCAGGGTTTAAGCTTTTTAACAGGCTCGCCGTCAAGATAAACAGTCGCGCTGTAATTATCCGGAACACTGATATAAAGATCGTTCGCCATAGGTCTTGGCTCGGTCTTTTCCATGACGCGCGATACGTTGATTTCTTTCGCGTCAATAGATATGGTTTCATATACTCGTCGCGCCATAAAAATCCCTCCCTTGGCATAGTTACGTTTTATTTTAACACTTTTCTTGCCGTCAGTCAAGTATATTTTATAAATTCGCTTTTTCTTTCACCAATTTTGTCCCGTTAGCGAACTGTTTTAAAGACGATAACGGTAGAAAAAAAGGAAAATAGAGGTTGACTTTTTGAGAAAATATGATATAATCTACAATAATCTACACGCTAATATCATAATGAAAATACCGATAGTCAGGCTAACTGATCAAAAACAAGAAATGCACCCTACGGGGTGCATTTTTTTATTACAAAACGCTTTTCGCCTTGATGTGGATTTCAGGTAAGAGTGAATGGTGAATAAGTAAAAATCCCGATCGCGTAAGCGATCGGGATTTTTGGTGGGAGAAGGTGGATTCGGACCACCGAAGGCAATGCCAGCAGATTTACAGTCTGTCCCCTTTGGCCACTCGGGAATTCTCCCATAACAGAAGCCCACCGTGTGTGGTAGGCATGGAGCTGGTGATCGGAGTCGAACCAACAACCTGCTGATTACAAATCAGCTGCTCTGCCATTGAGCCACACCAGCGAGTCAATCGACGAGAATCATTATATCATACTACATAGCGTTTGTCAAGTACTTTTTAAAAAATTATTTTTTATTTTCGGTTCTGAGACCGCGAAGCGCGTTCATAAACGTCTCCACGTCCTTGAATTCCCTGTAAACCGAGGCAAATCTTACGTACGATACCTCATCTATAACACGAAGCTTCTCCATTACCATATTACCTATCTCGGTAGTGCTTACGCTTTCGCTCAGAACGTTAACAAGCTCGTTCTCTATCTCCGTGACCATATTTTTTATCTGTTCCTCGGTTACGGGACGCTTGTAGCACGCCCTGCGCACTCCCGCGATTATCTTATTTGGGTCGAATATTTCAAGCGAGCCGTCCTTTTTCACCACAGACATAGGAACCGCTTCGATTATCTCATAAGTCGTAAACCTTTTCTTACATGCAAGGCACTCTCGTCTGCGGCGTATGCTCGACTTATCCGTCGGTCTTGAATCTATTACCTTACTTTCGGGATTTCCGCAAGCGGGACAGTTCATTTCTTTTTCCTCCGTTTTAATGGGATCTTACGGCTTTCGCCGTTTGGTCTTTATAATTTTAACATATTTAACTTGCTTTGTAAAGTCCTTTCGATATTTTTTTACAGTTTCCGTTTTCCTTTCAGCCGCATAAGATAGCATAGTGGAGATTGTCGAAAATTTCCACCGCGGTTTTTACTTACCGCTGTTTAAAACACCGCATTCGGAGGTAAAAATAAAAGCGTGAAAGAAAATGTCATAAAAATGAAAGGATGAAACATAAAAATGGTAGTCAGACGGGGAGATATATACTATGCCGATCTCAGTCCGGTCATCGGCTCGGAGCAGGGAGGACTTCGCCCTGTTCTTATAATCCAGAACGACATAGGCAACCGTTACAGTCCAACGGTCATCGCCGCCGCCATAACGAGTAAGACAGGCAAGACCAAGCTCCCGACTCACATAGACGTCGAGCGTGACACCGACAACGGTCAAAGCCTCGGACTTGCCCGTGATTCCGTCATTCTTCTCGAACAGGTCAGAACGATAGACAAACGCCGTTTAAAGGAACGAATGGGCCATCTTGACGACGGCACTATGCAGAGAGTAAACTCTGCCATAACCGTCAGCTTCGGGCTTGAAGAAACGCGCGTTACGCCGTTTACCGTAAAAAGAAATCCCGATTTTGAATCCATTTCATTGTGGGATTACCGAAATCACGATCCAAAACTCTCAGCCGCCGAATCTTTCAATCAGCCGCTGAACCGCGATTTCAATGTTCTCGCGGGAGGTTGCGAGGTTGATCCGGATAAATGTCGACGGCGTGTCATTTTCGAACCATTCGCCGAAATCGACCGCAAGCCGGCAGTCGTGCTGCACGGCATCAAC
>JAZOVD010000089.1:0-5465 GCA_045658525.1 Eubacteriales bacterium | reverse complement strand
ATCCGAAGGATAATATCTTTCATTTCAAGAAAGAAGATAAAAATTATTTCTTTTTGCCGTTTACCAAAGCAAGTGCCATATCCACCTGCTCGTCTGATATATACACCGAGCCGCCCGAGTAACGCGCGCCGTTATACATCTCAAACAACGCAAAATCGTTGCTTTCCTCCTCTATTTTGAGGTCATCTCTTACCTCTGTCGGAGTAAGGAACGGGAAGAATTTATATCCGCCTTTTATAAGCTTCATTATGTACTTTATATAGATAAACCGCACCTTTTCGGCGTTCTCGGTAAGATCCTTCCACTTAGTGCTGCTCTTTACGGAACGGCGTTTGCGGAATATTCCCATCTCCTCAGGGTCGAAAACGAAGCTGCGTTCGTCTCTCACCTTTTTATATCGGTCAAATCTAACTCCAAAGAACGACAGTACTCGCTTAGATACCTTAGCGATACCCGATGCGACCTTACGAAGCGCGTAAAGGAACTTATCAAGCACTGCTCTGCGCAAGCTTTTCGGTATCAGCTTTCTCAGAGAATTAAGGGTTATTACGAGGAGCACCGCGCTTAATATGTAAGTCAGCTGCTGAACGTAACGCACTGTCTCACTTGTAGCCGCAAGCGGGGTAAGAAAGACCGATATTTCTCCCATTACCGTAGTCGTCGCGGCGTATGCACAGCTTCTCGCTACCCTTGTTTTATCAAAACGGTGTTTCAATCTTTTATATCTCCTAACATTATTACCGTTACGTTATTTCCGAAACGGTGGAAGCTATCCACGACCGCGTCAAGTGACGGGTTCATATACGTCGTAAGCAGGAATATCTCAGAGTCACAAAGTCCGCCGAGAAGGTCGTTCTGCAAAAGCGCGTTGAACGATATTCCCTCGGCAAGCTGTACTGTCGCCATAACTTCAAGTATCTCTATGTAGTTAAGCACTCCCTGAGTCATCGGGAAACGGATATGCTTCTCTCCCGATACCATCGTACAGTTAGCCGCAAAGCCTGCCCTGTATCCAAACTCAAATGCCTCACGCAGCAGAGCCGCCGAATAGGAAAGTCCCTTTTCCATCAGCTTCTCATACTCCTTATACGGCATCGAAATGCCCGTATCGGTACGGAAGTTCAAGTACACCATAAAGTTTCTGTTTGAGCAGAAATCACGGTTATTTACTCTTATTCCCTCTATGTTCATCTTACCGCTTCGCGCGGTCGCCTTGAAGTTTATACTGTTAAACGGGTCTCCAAAGCGGTATTCGCGTATTCCGCTGACCGAAAACGGGTCGCGGATAAGCCACTGTCTCGAAAACGCGTCGCCCTGCATCGAGCTTGACGGTATCGGCAGATCGTCGATGCCCATAAGCTTCGGATATACGTAAACCTCAGCGGGGGCGTTAAGGTGAAGCTCTTTACGGGCATACAGCACGGTTATCGTATCAAGCTTATAATGACCTCTTTTAAGGAGCTTTATCGTATGTCTCCTCTTTATCTTCATAAACGGAAGCAGTATATAGAAACGGCTTCTCGTATATTGCATCTTTCTGTCTCTTTCAGGCTCATAGCCGTCATATTGAAGCTCGTTGAAGATGTAATACTCTATGTCTATAAAGAAGAACGGCAGAAACGTGCTATTATATATCGTTTCGGTCAGGTATATCTCGTCACCCTCGTAAGAGCCTTTTTCAGAAAACTTACGGAAATAGACAAGTCTGTCTATAAACTTAGTTCTGAGTTTCAGATACACTATACCAAGAATGATAATTCCGAGCACTATCGCCGCTATTATGATAACGGTCTTATACGCTCCGTAATCAACGCCCATAGTGTTATTGGGCTTTGCGGATTTAAGGAGCGTGCCGTGAATGAAATTACTCATCTTATCTTCCGTTCCAACCAAGCGAGGTCTCCGTTGGTACGGGAACCTGCTCCACTATCTCTTTTATTACGTCAAGCGCGGCGTTAGCCTTTATCTTGGCGGAGCTTGTGAGCATTATTCTGTGCGTAAGGACGGGTATAGCCGCTTTCTTTACGTCGTCAGGGATAACGTGGTCACGGTTATCTATCGCCGCGTAGCCCTTTGCGACCTTCATAAGCGACTGCGCGCCTCTCGGACTTACTCCGAGGATAACGGTCTCAAAGTGGCGCGTTGCTTCAACGAGCGATACTATGTAGCTCATTATATCCTTATGAACGAATATCTTGGGGAGCTCCTCCTGAGCGGCTAAAACGTCGTTAACGGTAACAACGGGCTTCAAGGCTTCAAGCGGGCTTGAAACGCTGAACCTTTCAAGTATGCTTACGCCCTCGTCGTGGGTGGGGTAATCCATATTCATCTTGATAAGGAAACGGTCAAGCTGAGCCTCGGGAAGCGGGAAAACTCCCATATTTTCAACGGGGTTCTGCGTTGCAATGACCATAAACGGCTGAGCGAGCTTATAGGTCTTACCGTCTATCGTGGTCTGCATCTCCTCCATACATTCAAGGAGTCCAGACTGTGTTTTCGGGGTCGCGCGGTTGATCTCGTCCGCTATGACGAGGTTAGAGAAAACGGGGCCCGGAACGAACTCAAACTCCGAGGTCTTCATATTGAAGAAGTTGATACCCGTAATATCTGACGGAAGCAGGTCGGGGGTAAACTGAACTCTCTTATTTGTACAGTCAATAGATGCCGCAAGCGACTTAACGAGCAGAGTTTTACCCGTACCGGGAACGTCCTCAACGAGCATATGTCCGCGGCAGAAAAGAGATATGAGCATAAGGTCTATAACGTTGCTTTTACCTACTATAACCTTCTGTATATTGCCCTTTATCTTCTCATATATGGGGTAGATATTATTAGCCATTTTCCTATCGCCTTTCGATTATATGTATTATTAGTTAGATTATAGCATTTATTATGGGGTTTGTCAAGAAAAATTTAAAAGCCTTCCCACATCGGGAAGGCTTTTGTATCAGATTATACAACCTTTGTGCACGTTACTTTTCAGGAACGAATGGTAATTCGGTAGAACCTCCGGGCGCAGGCGTGGAGCTTACATTCCAAGTAGCTGTATAACTAACACTCTCGCTCGGCATATTGAAAGTATAAGTAAGTTCAGCGGTAAGCTTTTCGTTACCGTTATACCAACCGAGCCAAGTGTAGCCTTCATTTGTGGTGGCTGTAAGCGTCACGCTCGTGCCTGCGGTGGTATTTTTATTGGTATATTCAGTGTAAGCTCCAGCGTTCGGGAGATTTGTGTTCGTTGTTACCGTGTAAACAGACCACTTTGCGGTAAGCGTAATTTCGCCGTAAGTTCCTTTCGGGATTGTGGTTACCTTCGTACCGTTACTATACCAGCCATCGAAGGTATAGCCGTCCTTTGATAAATCCTTTAAGGTTATCGAAGCGGCTTCTATCGTGTAGTTTGTGGGATTTTTGTTTTCCGCTCCCCTCTGTTCATTATATGTTATGGTATAAGTTATGGGTGTCCACTTGGCGGTCAGCTCAATTTCACCGTATGTGCCTTTCGGAATTGAGGTTACTTTTTCACCGTTATTATACCAACCATCAAAAGTGTATCCCTCCTTTGACAAATCCTCCAAGGTTATCGTGTCGGTTTCTGTCGTGTAGTTTGTGGGATTTTTGTTTTCCGCTCCATTAGAATCAATGTAGGTTATATTGTAGGTTACTATATCCCACTTCGCTTTGAGCGTCATATCGCCTGTGACGGTATATGCGGCAAAACTCCACTTTTCGCTTCCGTAGTACCATCCATTAAAGGCATAACCCACTTTTATCGGGTCGGTTGGTGGAGTGGCCTTAGTATTTTTGTCAACACTTTGCGCCTCTATGCTCGTTCCACCATCGGAATCGAACGTAACGGTGTACGTTTTCTCGGCACAGCTTGCCAAAACGCAAGCCGTGAGGCACAAGGTAACAATGAACAAGAAAATCACTACGCGCTTTTTCATATTTCTCTCCTTATGAAATCTAAATAATAGTAAAATTATAGCACTATTTATAGAATTTGTCAAGCAAAAGAGTGCCATCCCATATATGCGCCACAGTTAGTTACTCACAATACCGTTTTCGACATATTTTGCGTTATACCACACAAAAAGAGAGCAGCAACGCCGCTCTCTTTAACTTTATTTATCTCGTTTTTTCGTTTACTTCCTTGACCGCCTTGGCTACGAAATCGTCAAGCGACATCGTAACGCTCTCGTCCTTACGGTTACGCGCGGTGACAGTTCCGTCCGTCTGCTCCTTTTCGCCTATTACGAGCATATACGGTATCTTGGACATCTTCGCTACACGAATTCTGTAACCGATCTTTTCGTTGCGGTTGTCAAGCTCTACGCGGAGTCCTGCCTTTTCAAGCGCGGAAACTACCTCGTAAGCGTAGTCGTCGAAGTTGTTGGAAACGGGAAGAACTACTATCTGCGTAGGAGCGAGCCACAACGGGAACGCGCCTGCGTACTTCTCTATAAGGAGCGCGAGCGTTCTCTCGTAGCAGCCTATCGAGGTACGGTGGATGATATAGGGGTTCTTCTTCTGACCGTCGCGGTCGGTGTACTCCATTCCGAACTTCTCAGCAAGAAGCTGGTCTATCTGAATGGTGATAAGGGTATCTTCCTTGCCGTGAACGTTCTTTATCTGGATATCGAGCTTAGGGCCGTAGAACGCCGCCTCGCCTACGCCTACCTTGTAGGGTATTCCGAGGTTGTCGAGTATCTTCTTCATTACGCCCTGAGCCTCTGCCCACTGCTCGTCAGTTCCGATATACTTTTCGCGGTTATCGGGATCCCACTGCGAGAAGCGGTAGGAAACGTCCTCGTAAAGTCCAAGGGTTTGGAGCATATAAATCGCGAGTTCAAGACAGCCCTTAAACTCGTTTTCGAGCTGCTCGGGCAGACACATAAGATGTCCTTCCGATATGGTGAACTGACGAACTCTTATAAGTCCGTGCATCTCTCCGCTGTCCTCGTTACGGAAAAGCGTTGAGGTCTCGTTATAACGGAGTGGCAGGTCACGGTAGGAACGCGCGCGGTTGAGATACGCCTGATACTGGAACGGACAGGTCATAGGTCTGAGCGCGAAGCATTCCTTGGTCTCGTCGTTCGGGTCGCCGAGAACGAACATTCCGTCAAGGTAGTGATCCCAGTGTCCTGAAAGCTTATAAAGCTCTCTCTTTGCCATATACGGAGTCTTGGTAAGCTGCCAGCCTCTCTTGAACTCCTCGTCCTCTACCCATCTTTGGAGCGTCTGTATTATCTTCGCGCCCTTGGGGAGAAGTATCGGAAGTCCCTGACCGATAACGTCAACGGTGGTAAAGTATTCAAGCTCACGGCCGATCTTATTATGGTCGCGCTTCTTTGCCTCCTCGAGCATTTCAAGGTGAGCCTTCAGCTCGTCCTTCTTGGGGAATGCAACGCCGTAAACACGCTGCAGCATTTTATTGTTCTGGTCGCCCTTCCAATATGCGCCGG
>JAZOVD010000088.1:0-3476 GCA_045658525.1 Eubacteriales bacterium | reverse complement strand
AAAGAAGGAATATCTATTCAGCTACTGTATCTGTGTTCTCGTCGCCGTCAGTGTCGATAGGCATTTCGGGAAGCATATAGCTGAGGGTTATTATATCCTCTTTTTTTACGTCTATAAACTCTATTTCAGGTCTTACGTATTTCATTATATGAGTCCCTCCTTACGATACAGAATACGCGTCAGCGTAAACGTTATAGGTGTACAGAGCCTTGACAAGGTTAGTAAGTCTGGCGTCGTTTACAGCCATCTGTGCGTAGCCTACCGCGCTGTAATTTATCGTATAGCTACTTGTTCCGTCGCTTACTACAAGCGCATATACGGTGTCGAGGTTTACGGCGTCAACCGCAATATCTACGCGGAAGCGGTTTCCGTCGGCAACTGCCGTGAGTTCTTCTCCGTCAAGCGTGAACGTAAGTCCGTCCGCCTTATCAAAGTAGTGGCAGATAATAGTATTGGACTGCAACGCAAGAGTAGAGGTAAGATAGTTAAACTTAGTTCCCTCTATTCCGTACTGCTTCTCGGTCGGAAGCTCTTTAAGCTCCGCGCCCG
The DNA here is from genome assembly GCA_045658525.1 of Eubacteriales bacterium. Lineage (GTDB taxonomy): Bacteria > Bacillota > Clostridia > Oscillospirales > CAG-272 > SIG673. The sequence goes on along the minus strand of JAZOVD010000088.1, from coordinate 2,927 downwards.
TTACGTCGGTAGCGAGATTGTCGGTATCCACTCCGAAATACTGCTGAGCGTACGCACCGTAAACGAGCATACTCTTTGCTACGTTTGCGGCTGCTTCGCTATAACCGTTTTCAACGGTGATCGTCTCAGCATACGCTTTGACCGTAGTGGTATAATCGTAAAACACGGTGTTACCCTGTACGAGCGTTATTCTGATTTCTCTCGTCATTTCCGCAGCGGATACGTTGCGGGTTATCTTTACCCAATTATCAACTTTTCCGTCTCCGTCAACGTCGTAATCGGTTACAGTAGCATCGGATAACTTTATCCTCTCGGTCTTGCCGTTTACGGTGATCTTCGCCACAAGGTCGGGGTTATCCGCAAGGAACTTCTCGGGAACGTTGAGATAATAGTTATAACCTATCTCGCTTCCGAGGCTCGCGGTATTACCCTTAACGAGGCTGATCATACCAAGGTAATCCTCATAGGTGTAGGTTTCGTCAACGAAGTAGAGCTGAGCGTTATCAATGCTGAATTCGTAATTTCTGTCACCGCATTTCAGCTGAGTAAAATAGTAGTTGGAGATATTTGAGGCATCGACGGTGCTAAGCGTATAGCCTTCTTCGCTTGCAAGCTTTCCGTCTATCATTACCCAGAACTTATTTTCCGCGGGATTTACAAGCGTGGCAATGGTCGTAAACTCGCCTGCCTTCAACTTGACAGCCTCTCCGTTTTCATCTGTTATTGCAGTTTTTGCACTGTCAGTCTGTGCGTACAGCTCTCCGTTGGAGTAACAACCAACGAGGAAAAGCTGACTTGTGAAGCCATCAGCACTTCTCAGGTATATAATATTAGACGACTTTATCTCGTCAAGCTTGAAGTCCATCTGATATACAAAGGACTCTCCTGCGAACGATTGGCAATTAGCAATAACTCCAAAGTAATGGTTGTAGTATCCGCCACTTGTGTTTGGCTCAGGAATACTCTTTAATACCTTGTCCTTGTATCCGACTATATCCATAGCTCCGCCCACGTCAGCCGCCTGGCTGTTTATCAAGCCAACGTAAGCGCCCGACATCTCTCCGTATGCAAACTCTGAATCAACGCCGGTCTTGTAGCTCGGATAACCGCCGTAATTGGCACTGCTGACCCAATTGTTGAAATCGGTATCGAGTATGAAGCCGTTAGTAAGAACCTTGCCCGTTGCACAAACGTCGTCCTTGGTAGTAAACGCCGAAACAGTGAGCTTACCCGAAGGCTTCAACATATCGAGATAATCATCGCAGGTATAGCTCCGGTCAACGTAGTAGAGCATCGTGTTGTCGAAATACGCTCCACTGTTATTAATACCGGGATTACATCTTATATCGTAATGCAGATAACGGTACGGTGCGGGGGTATCGGTAACGTTGCCGCCCTTATCGAGATAATTACCCGTAGTCTCGTCGTAAAGATACGTATCGCCTGTAACGGGGTCGATAAACGTCTTCATCTCTTCCTTTTTTGCGAACACGTAACCGTCACTGCCGATCACTTTTCCGTTTACTATTACCCAGAACCTGTTTAACTGAGGATTTACAAGAACAGCTATCGTAGTATAGTCCTCACCGATAACGGAGATACCGTTACCGTTTGAGTCCTTCAACAAAACACCTTCGCGGCTGTCATTCGCCTTTACGGTTCGGGCATACAGATATCCGCCGCTAACAGTGATAAGCGGTATAGCGCACTGGTCGCCCGTCGTCGATTTGGTATATACCTGAACCAGTCCGCTTGAATCACAATCCGCGATCTGTCTGTAATCCATCTGATAGACAAATGACTTGCCGATATAACCCTCAACAACAGAAACATAAGCATCGGTAATCGTCGCCATATTGGCAGCGGCGTTTCTTACGTAGTAGTACTCTCTTCCGGTGGAATTGGTAAATTTAAGGGCAGTTCCGTCCTCCGTGCTTTCAAGCGAGCTGCTGCCGTTTGCCGTCGCGACCAATATTACCTTACTTTCTTCGATCTGCGTGTATATATCGGCAGTTGAAGCAGAGGCCCACACCCCGTCCGTTCTCGTCCAAGTATCAAAGGTGTTGTAAAGTACAAGTCCCTTGTCGAGAAGCTTCTTGTTTGAAAGTATAGAAACACTGTCGGTATAGTCGGACGTTTTGGTCTTTTCTCCGCCCGTAGTGGAGAATGAGAACTGGTTGCACTGTCTGTAAAGATAATCGTTACCGTCACTGACATATGATCCGCTGTTATGGTTGATACCCGTGGAGATCCACTCTACCTGAACGTCGCTGCCGTCCTCGGAGAAGTAGAGCATACACATCATAGCGTACTTGGGGCTCATATACTGGGGATTTACGAGTATCTGGGTAACGGTATTACCCTTAATACCCTTATCCTGTCTGCGAACTATATTGGAAGAGGTCATGTGTCCCGAAAGAACGAGAACTATGTTTTCGTGGAGCTTTACAAGCTCATCCCACATCTGCTCACCGTTGTTTCTGATGTTATGTCCATCAGCCGAGACGTTGTGCGTATCCGCGTGAGTACCGTTTACTCTGGTTCCGTCGGAATGGAGGAAAGAGTGGGTAGTGATAATAACCTTTCGATCGGGGTTTGCCGCAACAAGCTCGTTTGCCCAATCGAGTATGCGGTTAGGCGCGGCAACCTCAAGCGCGAGAAGCATATACTTAGTGCTTCCGACCTCGAAGTTTATATAGTAGCTTGCACTGTCCGGATAGTCCTCATCGACGTAATAGCCCGTAACACGTGGAGCGAGCATATCCTTAAAATACTCGTTATATTTGCTGTAATCTCTCGTTCCGTCCTTTGTGGGATAGCCGTTATATCTGTTGGATTCATCGTGGTCACCGGGAACGAGTGAATAGGGTATGCCTGCCGCATCAAGCTTGCTTATATGGTTCTTTGCGTGTGCCAGCTCCTGATCC
>JAZOVD010000087.1:0-2717 GCA_045658525.1 Eubacteriales bacterium | reverse complement strand
CTATATGGAATCCGTTTATAACCTCAGTCAAGCGTTATAACCTCATAGAAGAAAACGACAGGATCGCCGTTTGTATATCGGGCGGAAAGGATTCCGCTCTGCTCGCAAAGCTTATGCAGATGCTTTGTAAATACTCCGATTTCCCGTTTTCGCTGGAATACATCGTTATGGATCCGGGATATATTCCCGAAAACCGTAAAAAGATCGAAGAAAACGCCGCTCTTCTCGGTATAGACGTAAAGATATTTGAAACTGATATTTTCGACTCTGTGGTAAACGTTAAAAATTCTCCCTGTTACCTATGCGCGAGAATGAGACGCGGTTATCTTTACGAGTTTGCGCAGTCGCTCGGCTGCAACAAGATCGCGCTCGGTCATCACCTCGATGACGTAATAGAAACCACGGTCATGGCAATGTTCCACGGTGCACAGCTTCAAGGTATGTTACCGAAGCTCAGAAGCACCAATCACCCAGGAATGCAGCTGATACGCCCACTCTACTCCGTAGAGGAAGAAGCAATATGCGCTTGGAGAGATTATAATTCGCTCTCATTTCTGCAATGCGCCTGCCGTTTCACCGAAATGGCAAACGAAGATGAGCATACAAGCAAGCGTCTTGAAGTCAAAAACCTGCTTAAAGCATTAAAAAAAGATAATCCAATGATATGCAAAAACATATTTTGCGCGATACACAACGTATGCCTCGACACATTCTGCGAATATAAAAGCGACGGCGTGCGTTACGACTTTAACACGATTTTTCAGCGCGGAGAGGACCGCGAAGAATAATAAAAGCGAGAAAGGATTCAAAAAATGTTTAAAAAGCTTGGATTACAGCTCTACACTGTAAGAGATTACCTGAAAGATGAAAAATCAATGGACGAGACATTCGAAAAGCTCGTCGCTCTCGGATATACCGAGGGACAGACCGCAGGTTTGAACGTAGAAGACCCCGCCTACGCCAAGTTAGCGGCAAAGCACGGTATGACCATAGTAGGAACTCACTACGATTATAACAAGATAGTAAATGCGCCCGAGGATACTATGAAGCTCCACGACGCGCTCGGCACTAAGAACGTAGGTATAGGCGGTATGCCCGGTGACGCTCGCACAAGCTACGATTCTCTTATGAAATTCATCGAAACGTTTAACAAGACCTCAGAAATATACGCTAAGAACGGATTTAAGCTCACCTATCACAACCATTCCTTCGAGTTTATCCGCATAAAGGACAACAAGACAATAATGGACTACCTTTACGAGAATCTTGATAAGGATAACATTTCCTTCGTCCTCGATACCTGTTGGGTAGCTCACGGCGGTGCTGACGTTCGTTACTGGCTTGAAAAGCTTGCCGGCAGAGTTGATATTCTTCACCTTAAAGATATAAAGGCTTACTATAACGCTGAGGGTAAGGTAACTCAAAATTATACCGAGATAGGTAACGGTAACATCTGGTGGGACGGAGTTCTTGAAACCGCTGAAAGGATCGGGGTAAAGAGCTACGTAGTCGAGCAGGACAGTCTTTGGATAGATAACGACCCGTTCAAGTCACTCGCAGTCAGCGCGGATTACCTTAAAAAGTACATAAAGTAAGAGACAAAACACAAAAAATATCATATTATTTGAGCCGCCTTCGGTGGCGTGGAGGTTAAAATGAAAATGAAGCTCTCATTCCGTTGGTACGGTAAAGACGACCCGATCTCTCTTGAATACATATCCCAGATACCCGGAATGCGTTCCGTAGTTTCTGCGGTTTATGACGTAAAGCCCGGCGAGATATGGCCCGAGGAAAGCCTCGCAAAAATGAAAGCCGAATGTGAAGCTCACGGTCTTATTTTCGATATAGTCGAATCTATTCCCGTTCACGAGGACATAAAGCTCGGACGCGGTGACGTCGATCATCTTCTTGACGTTTACTGCGAAAACGTTCGCCGTTGCGCCAAATACGGTGTAAAATGCGTTACTTATAACTTTATGCCTGTATTTGACTGGACCAGAACCCAGCTTGATAAAAAAGCCGCTGACGGCTCAACGAGTCTTGTTATGTACTGGGATCAGATGAGAGGTCTTGACCCTCTTAAAGACGATATACATCTTCCCGGTTGGGATTCAAGCTACTCTCAGGACGAGGTCCGCGAGCTTATCTCCGCTTACGGAAAGATAGGTGAGGAAGGTCTTTGGAAGAACCTTGAAAAGTTCTTAAAGAAGGTCATTCCCGTTGCCGAGGAATGCGGAGTAAGAATGGCTATACACCCCGATGACCCGCCGTATCCGATCTTCGGTCTTCCCCGCATCATCACCTGCGAGGAAAATCTTGACCGTTTCCTGAAGCTGGTCGATAGTCCCGCAAACAGTCTTTGCTTTTGCATCGGAAGCCTTGGCTGTGCCTCAACTAACGATACCGTAAAAATGTGCCGCAAATACGCGGAAATGGACAGAATAGCGTTTATGCACATAAGAAACGTCAAGCTTATGGACGACGGCTCGTTTGAGGAAAGAGCGCATCTCTCCTCCTGCGGTTCGCTTGATATGTCCGAAATAGTCAAGGCGCTCGTAGAGAACGACTTTGACGGCTACGTTCGTCCCGACCACGGAAGAATGATCTGGGGTGAAACCGGAAAGCCGGGTTACGGTCTGTTTGACCGTGCGCTTGGAGCGGCTTATATCAACGGTCTTTTCGAGGCAACCGAAAACTCGCTGAAAAAATAATTTTAA
>JAZOVD010000086.1:0-25845 GCA_045658525.1 Eubacteriales bacterium | reverse complement strand
CTTGACCTTTTTCTTGGGGAGTCCCTCGCAGATATACGAGTCAAATCTATCCGCGCAACGGCTCCACTGCTCCGCGGTCTCCACCGTCCAGGCTATGACCGGCACCTTATAAAGGTTTCTGCAAAGCATTACGGAAAGCTTTCCGGGATACTTATGCTCATACGCGATAAAATCGGGCTTCGTCATAAAGTTCGTCATAAGATTCTCAACAACGAAATGATGCGGAGTTCTCGGACCGTTCTTCATAAACGAGGTGGAAAGCTGTCCTCTTACAACATCGGGACGGCAATCCTTAAACCATTTGAGCGCGCAAGGGTTAAACGATTCAACACAATACTCGCCTTTGTACTCATCAAGTATCTCCGCGGCTATCGGGCATACGGAAATATCCTTACCGTAAACTTTAAGCTCAACTATGACCGGAACTCTGCCGTTTATCGTAGCAAGAGCCTCTTTAAGAGTAGGGATACAGTATTCCGCAAGCTCCTCAACGGTAAGATCACTTACCGCCTTGTTTTCTCCAAACATACGAAGAAGGGAGTTATCGTGGAACACTACCGCCTGACCGTCACCACTGACCTGAACGTCAAGCTCTATTCCGTATCCGTTTTCAGCGGCTTTCTCGAATGCCTCTATCGAGTTTTCGGCGATCTTTCCGCCAAACATACCTCTGTGAGCAAAGACCTTTCCGTAAAACGCGGAAATATCGGGTCTCCCCTTGACTCTCGGACAAATAGAAGCAAGATAAGCCCCCGCAAGACCTACCGCAGCTACTGCGGCAAACGTTGATTTTTTCATATTCACACCGTTCCTTTCAGTTAAAACAGTAAGTTAAATTAACACTCCGGTTGCTTTTCATCAACGGACACTTCCGTTGTATGCACAGGCTCCTCGCGGTTATCTCCGTGCTTTACGAACAGCATAGTTACGAAAGCAATGAGAAGGAATGCCGCAGCATACGGGAAAAGCACCTTTCGTGTATTAAGAAGATCGAATAAAAGTCCCGTGACAAGAGGCGTAAGGACCTGCGCCACCATCGAGAACGTATAATAAAGTCCTGTATATTTACCGACATCAGCTCCCTTGCTCATCTCAACGACCATCGGGTATGAGTTTACGTTTATAGCCGCCCAGGAAACTCCTATAAGCGCGAATACAACGTAAAGGAAGGGGGTGTACCACGTCAAAAACGACGTGATAGCGACCGCCACGAACAGAACGCCAACGCCCAAAAGCACCGTTTTCTTGCGTCCGAGCTTACCCGAGAGCATTCCGAGAGGAACAAAGCTTACCAGAGCAACTATACTTCCAAACAGCATAGGCTTGGTGTATTCGCCCTCGATAAGTCCCCAGACGTCCTCGGCGTATCTGGAATAGTTGGTCTCCACGGCACTGTACGCCATATACCAAAGAAATACGCTGAGCAAAAGGAATATAAGGCTTTTGAGAACCGAGTCGTGCATCCTGACTCCCTTGCCCTCTCTCGCTCTGCGCTCCTCCTCAGTCTCCTCATCGGGGGGCATAAGCGATACGAGCTGATTCTCGTTTACCGTAACGAACATAACAGCGAGGCTTACCATCATAAACGCCGCCACGCAGATAAAGAGCAACGAATAATTCTTTTCTCCGCCAAGCACAGGGGTGAGGGCCTGAACAAAGATTATGCCGACCGCGCCCATAAGGTTGATGATCGCATTGCCCTTCGAACGGAGCGGCTTTGGAGTGACGTCCGGCATAAGAGCGACGGCGGGCGAACGGTAAAGGCTCATCGAAAGCAGTACGCCCACGACTCCCACAAAGAACAGAGGAACGATCCTTCTGCTGTGAGAAAGCGGTATAAGAAGCATAAAAGCTACCGAAAGTATCGTACCGACCAGTATATACGGCATACGCTTACCGAACCGTGTATGAGTTCTGTCCGAAAGCATACCGAGAATCGGAAGAAGCACGAGCGCGGAAAGGTTATCCAGCGTCATTATTATGTTGATTATAAAATCCCGTTTGCCTATAAGATCTTCCAGCATCAGCGGGATCTCGTTGTTGTAAAGCTGCCAGAATGCAGAGATAGTCATAAACGCAAGTCCGACAAGCACGGTGCGTTTGTAATCCAGTTTCATATCGAGTGAAGTTTACCCCTTGTTACTATGTTCTTACGCGCCTCATAATTCAATGAGTTCAAAATAATTTTATCATATTCAAAAACATTATTTCAAGACTATTTTGTGAACTTGATGTTATAAAATTAAAATCTTAATATAACACCGTAAATAATACTCTGCTCGTTATAGTCACCCCTTATGCTCCAAGCGGTATTTTTTAGGAGACATACCGACGAATTCAAGAAACGCACGGTGAAAGCTCGCCTGCGAAACAAATCCGCATTCGTAGGCTATGGTCAGATTGCTGTCGGACGTACTGACAAGCAAGCTCTTTGCACGCTCTATTCTGAGTGAATTTATGAGCGCTCTGAACGATCCGCCCGGTATCGCCTTCAAGCACGCAGAAACATACTTCGGGTTATATCCCAAAGCCTCTCCGACCGACCCTAACGTTATATTCTGCGTATAATTTTCAGATATGTAAACAAGAATTTTTGATAAGGTGTTATCTATGTTTGAAGCACCCGTAACGGGCATGGCGTTGAAATACTCCGAGAGTATCAGGTAAAAGGTAGATTTCAAGTGATGTATATAGTTTGCATCTGCCACGGGATCGAAATCTATTTTTCCCTGGGTATTATAAAACTCCTTGCCCATCAGATAGCTCCAAAGCGGCTCGGACGCGTGGAAAACGTGCGACTTCCTTTTCTTACAAATCTCAGAAAGCGTCAAAAACTCGGTTATAAACGAATTGGAAAAGACGCATATAAGCATTTTCACGTACCTTGGCGTGTGAAAAGAGTGTATTCTGAAGGGTGTGATTATCGCTATATCTCCCGCACGGGCGATCTGTGTTTCGCCCTCAACGGTTATTTCTATTTCCCCATCCAGTACCATTTCAAGCTCGCTGAATTGGTGCAGATGATCGCCTGAATTATGTACACCGTCCTTATAACCGCATTTTATCGCCAGATTACTGCCAAAATTCTTCTCCTGTATGAACATATACGTTTTCTCCCGAATATGGATTTTTGATAATAATTATACCACAAAAAATATTGTTTGTCAAGCAAGCAGGTATTATAATAAATGTAGGTGCAAAATAAAAAATAAGAAAGGAAAAAACTTATGAAAAAACACGCACTGAAAGTTATCGTCTCGCTCATGCTCGTGGTATGTATGATAATACCCACCGCATTGGTAGCTGTTTCAGCCGCCGCCAGCGAAACGGGTTATGAGGAAGACTCTAACTGGAAAAACACTAACTCCAAGACCCCCACGGATTACGCTTATTCATTCGCGGTAGTGGGTGATACACAATTCATGGTAGAAAGAGACTTGGCAAACGGCACTAATTATATGGCAAGCATCTACACATGGATCGCAAACAACGTAGAGAGCAAGAATATAAAGCGCGTTCTCGGCGTTGGTGACATCACGGAATATACCTCGAAATTTGACAAGAATTTCGACGGTAGCTATACGTATGAGGATGAATGGGCTCACGCAAAGGCGGCGATCACCATTCTCGACAACAAGGTTCCCTATTCCCTTTGCCGCGGCGGCGGTCACGATATGACCGCTAATTTCAACGAAGCCTTCGCAAACCACGATTACTACACATCGAACCTTTCGGGCTTTTATAAAGCGGATGACGTATGCAACACCTATTCCATGTTTGAGGTCGGAAGCGTAAAATACCTTCTGTTCGCACTCGACTGGAATCCCAGCGACGCGGTTCTTGCGTGGGCGGAAAACATCATTGCCGCAAACACCGACAGAACCGTTATCATCACCACGCACTCATACCTTGCGGCTGACGGTACTCTTCACGGCTCATCGACAAGCCACACCGCTGTTCCCGAAACCAACAACGGTGTAAACATCTACGAAAAGCTTATAAGCAAATATTCAAACATCAAGCTCGTTATTTCCGGACACGATCCCTCCGCTGACCTTGTTTACAGACAGGATCGCAGAGAGGACGGAAGCGTCGTCACCTCTCTCCTCGTAAATCCTCAGGTCTTTGACTCAGATAACGAGGCTGAGACCGGAATGGTATGTATGCTCTACTTCTCCGAGGACGGAAACACGGTGGACGTTGAGTGGTTCTCCACTGTAAGAGAGCAGTTCTACAAGGAGTCCAATCAGTTCAGCCTTGATCTTAACAATGCAGATCTCGGCGTTCAGACCAAGTACGGAATCATTCCCGCACAGTATGCAGACGCAAACGATTGGCCCTTCGTAGTATTCCAGAAAAAGGCTGACGGCAACGGCAACGATTACACGTTCTATTCGGCGAATAAGGTTCTCTGCACAGATGCTAATCTCGGACTTACCGCGAATAACGACTATGCATTGTATAAATTAAGAAATGCAGGCGAGGGCGCGGTCCTTCTTATGAGACGCGATTTCGTCAACACCGCTACCGCAGACTATTCCAATTTAGCGAATAATTCCGGAGCAAATACTACGTTTGACCTCGGCGGATTTGTGCTTACCGATAACCCTACGTACACAACCAATGGACTTTTCCATCTCAGAGTGAAAAAGGATATGGCTACAGACGTTACACTAAACGTCACCAACGGAACACTCCTTATCGGCGCTCGACCGTTAGTGACACACAGCATTGGCAGCAGCTCTGCTACGACCTCAGTAAATCTCGTGTTCGATAACGTTACGATAGGCTTCCAAAAGGGTGCAACCGCTAAAGCAGTATTTAAGCAAGCAAATGCAAGTACTAAGGAAGGCTGGCACAGCATTACCGTAAAGAACTCCACCGTAGATATGTCGAATGCTCCCAGTGATGCAACCCTCATTCCCGCCACACACAACAACGTTGTATATGATATTCAGTCCACCAAGATAATAACCTTGGAGACAAAGTACGGAGTTATCTCCTCGGAATACTCAGACCGCAACGAATATCCCTTCGTAATATTCAAGAAAAATGATGACGGAAGCTATACCTGCTCAGGTGCATACAACGCCCTCGAAAGCGGCGCGCTCAAATCGCTGAGAACAGCAGGCGAGGACGCGGTTTTACTTATGCGCCGTGATTTCGTCAACACCGACAGTGCAGAATACTCCAACTGGAGCTATACCCAAGGAGAAAGCATTACGCTCGACCTCGGCGGCTTTACGTTAACCGAGAAAAGCACACACTCGCGCAGTTTGTTCTTCTTAGCGATTAAAAAGCATGCTACAAACACTGTCCACGATTCAATTACCGTTAACGTCACGAACGGAACTATCCTTCTCGGAAGCAAGGCATTGACCCAGCACTCCCCAAACCAAAGCTACACGACGACTTCCTTGCATCTCGTATTTGATAACGTTAAGATAGAATTTCAAAAGGGCGCGACCGCAAAGAGCGTATTCGGTTCTTCGACCGGCGGTCCCGACGGACAGTTCAGCATTACCGTAAAGAATTCAACTATTGACTTAACCAATGCACCAAACGAAGCAAAAGTACTCGCCAAAGACAGCACCGCACACCTTAAGTTTGACATTCAGGATAGCACGAAGATAATCCCCGAGCCGGATGAGCTTAAAATAATCGGCGCAAACCTCAACATCAAAGAAAACATAAATGTCAAATATACGGTAAACGTTCCCGCAGGCTACGAAAATCCGTATATGGTATTTGAGTTCAACGGAAAGACCTACACGGTAACCGAGTGTGAACCCAAGGACGGCAAGCTTGTATTTATGTTTACAGGCGTTGTTCCTCAGATGATAGGTAAAAACATCAAAGCAACGCTTTACGCGACCAAGGGCGATGATACCACAACCGACGTAGTTGCCGAGTACAGCGTTCGTACCTACTGCGAAAATATGCTTAAAAAGACCACCGACACAAAGCTTATAACGCTTCTTTCCGATCTTCTTACCTACGGTGCGGCTTCTCAGACCTATACGGGTGACACCGACGCGCTCGTAACTAATGGACTTACACTTACCCCCAGCGAGTTCACCGCGGTAACTTCTACCAAAAAGGCTCTTACCGGAACGGAAAGCGAGCTTTACAAATGGAACAGCGTAGCACTCAGATACGAGAACTCTATGGCGATGAAGTTGGCGTTCACCGCGACCGACGTAAGCAGCCTTACCGTTAAGGTAAGCATAAACGGCAGAACCACTGAGTACACCGCTGATGATTTTGTAACTGAGGGCAGCAAATACGTAATCTACTTCCGCGGAATACTTGCCACTGAGTATGATGACGTAGTAACCGCAAGCTTCTACGACGGTGATACACAGGTCGGACAGAACGCGGAATATACTGTAAACTCCTACGTTTACAGTATGCAGAACAGCACTGACACGGCTCTCGCCGCACTCGTAAAAGCAACCTACAACTACGGTGTATCTGCCGTAGCCTACAACAAATAAGGAGGGGCGAAACGATGAAAAAGACTTATGAAAACGCAAAACTTGACATCATCGAGTTTGATGCTGACGTAATAACGGCAAGCGGAGACACCCCCGATGTCTCAGGCTTCGGCTTCGACGTGCCGTACGATACGTTTTAAGCTACTTTTCCTGAATAAACAGTACAAAATAACGGCGCGTAAACCGCGCCGTTATTTTTATTTGTGATGCAAATTACTTACCGTTTTTAAGGCTGTTCTCGTAGGACTCGATCATCTTCTTAACCATCTGACCGCCGACAGAGCCTGCCTGACGGGAGGTAAGATCACCGTTGTAGCCCTGCTTGAGGTTTACTCCAACCTCGCTCGCAGCCTCCATCTTGAATCTTTCGAGAGCTTCCTTTGCCTCAGGAACTACGATCTTGTTATTGTTTGCCATTTTATTGTTTCTCCTTTGAGTTCTTATTGAACGAACAGACCTTCTTTGATCCTTTTCCGAACGGAAAAGCTTTCGTCCGTCGGAACGTTCTCGTCTGTTCTGTTATTATTATAAACACCGAAGAAATAATTATTAATGGCAATTATTTGTTTTTCACAAGTAAATAAAAGCTATTTTTAGCGCAATCACCCATCATCTTTCGAAACTCTGACCAGTATCATATCTGCCCCTATACGCTCTATCTGTTCCCACCTGACCGTACAGCATTTCGGTTTTGAAAACAGTTTTTTTGAAACGTTGACCGTAAGCGAATTTACTCTGCCGCACATAGTATCTATCTCAATGTCACAAACATAACCAAGCCTGCAACCGTTCGACGTATTGATGACCTCCTTGCGGCAAAGCTCGGTAAAGCTCACGGGAAGCATTGGACATTTCATCATATTTATCTTCCTCCGTTATTTAAAGAAGTATGCAGATAAGTCCGCCGCTTCCTTCATTTATTATACGTTCAAGAGTACCGCCGAGCTTTTCGCGCGCGTCCTCGGGCATATTGTCAAGCTTTGTATGAAGCCCCTCAGTGATAAGCTCGTATAACGTCTTCCCAAACAGGTTCGAGCTCCATATCTTTTTCGGCTCCTCCTCAAATTCGCGGAGCAGATAACGTATAAGATCCTCAGACTGCTGCTCGGTGCCGACTATCGGGTTTATTTCAGTTTCAATATTCGCTTTTATCATGTGGACCGACGGCGCGGACGCTTTAAGTCTTACTCCGTATCCGCCGCCGCGTTTTATTATTTCAGGCTCGGCGAGCGTAAGATCATCTACCTCGGGCATAACTATACCGTAACCTCTTTCCTCGACGGAATCGAGCGCCTCCGATATTTTATCATATCTTGCTTTTATCTTAGAAAGCTCACGCATCTGGTTCACCAGAGCTTCCTCGTTTTCTATATCAAACCCGGTAAGCTCGCTTATTACCTTATAATAAAGCTGATCTTTAAGCTTTATTTCAAGATGCGCCACTCCTCTTCCGCAGTCCGTAGAGGTTATGTAAGCGTCTTTTATATGCTCGTGACCGAAAAGCGCGTTGAACGCTGACGGTATTTCCCCAAGCTTACGGATACTTCTTGCGCAGTCTCCCACCGACTTTCTGAGCGAACGTATAAGCCAATGACTTTCATCAAGCGCCGAGACCCAAGACGGAAGCTCAACGTCTATCATTCTTATAGGAAATTCAAGCAAAAGAAGCTCCATTATATGACGTATGTCGTCAGCGGTAAGCTCCGCCGCACTTACAAGAGCAACGGGCGCGCCGTAGCTTTTTTCAAGCTCAAGCGCAAGCTTGACTGCGTTCTCGCTTCCGGGATCGGCTGAATTAAGAAGCACAACGAACGGCTTTCCCATCGCGCGAAGCTCACCCGCCACACGCTTTTCCGCTTCAACGTAAACCGAACGCGGAAGCTCACCTATGCTTCCGTCCGTGGTAACGAGTATGCCGACCGTCGAATGCTCGCTTATCACCTTTTTAGTTCCCATCTCGGCAGCCCGCTCAAATGGCATCGGCTGCTCCGACCAAGGCGTAAGCACCATGCGGCTCTGTCCGTTCTCGACCGTTCCGAGCGCCTCGGGAACGACGTATCCAACACAGTCCGCAAGCTTTACCCTCATCACCGCGCGCTCGGACGGCGAGATCTCCACCGCCACGTCGGGAACAAATTTCGGTTCGGTAGTCATAACGGTCTTTCCCGCCGCCGTCTGCGGCATCTCGTCTCTCGCCCTTTCTCTTTCAAAGTCGTTATTCATATTCGGAAGCACCAGCTGCTCCATAAACCTTTTAATAAATGTAGATTTTCCCGTCCTTACAGGTCCTACAACCCCTATATAAATGTCACCGCCCGTTCTTTCTGCTATATCGCGGTAAATGTTTTGCGTACCCGCCATCGTCTGCTCCTCCGCTTTCTGATTATCTGATTTTTTTGGTTGTTATATGTGTATGCGAGGCAAATAACATTTATTACCGAAGAAAATTTATTTAATAACGTAAAAAGATCACGAGTCGAACGCAGTCACCCGTGATCTTTTTTACCGTTATTCCTTATTTATACAAAAAAGCTGCCTGATAAAGCTCCGCAGATAGCGGATATGATAGCGCAGATAAGCGTTTCATAGCGTGCAAGCGGCGCTCTTTCCAAACGAGTTATACGTTCTCCCTGACTTATCTGCTCCCGAACCATACTTTTCATAGTTACCGCAAGCTCTCTTACGTTAAGCGAAAGCTCGCTTATAGCCTTTGTCTGCTGCTCCTGTACGCACATTCTGCGTCCAAGCTCCAAGATACGGTTCTCGTGATCGTTAAGCTCTATAAAAACTTCTCTTTCATTTTCGCGGTCATTCATATCTGTTTCGTTCAAATCCTGCGCCCCCTTTCAAGATAATATCATTTTGTTGCTATTACTATCGTTATTAAAGACTTTTATTGACATTAGAGCTAAGCTCCGTATATTCAAGCTCGTATCCGCAAACGTCAAAATCCCCGCTTCCGGAAAATTTCACCGAGAGAGTGTCAGCGCGTTTTCTGTCTATCGGAATGTTAAACACTCCAAGATCGGAAACGCCCAACATATAAGATTTCTCGCTTTCTCCGTGATATTTCAGCCCGACACGAAGCTCGCCCAAACGTATTATCGCACGAACGGACAGCTTTACAGGATAAATATGAGAAAGACTTTCCGCTCCTATGCTACCGCATTCAGCTTCGCAAAGCGGAATATCACATTCCCCGTTACCCTGAACACAGTAGCTCTTAGCGTCATCGGACGCGTTTTGATAATCCCAAAGAAGTATGCACGCTCCGTAGGCGTCATCGCATATAGCGTAAAGCTCTCCGTTACGTGTCGCAAATCCGCGAACCGCGGGATCGTCCTCGATCTCCCATTTTTTGTTCTTCGGGTCATAAACGCCTATCACGGTCCTTCTTTCAAGCCTGAGCGTTACGTAATACTTGCCGTTCATAACACCTGCGTAAGCTCCCGTTTTCGGTATCTCCACCTTTCCGAGTGAGTCAGAAATACATTTAACTCGATTGCCGTTATACGCGCACACGGAGTTCTTGCTCTTATAGTATATCTCTCCTCCAAGCTCAGCTATGCTCGCGCTCGCCATATCTCCAACGCCCTCGCACTCGTATCTTTCCGATACGATCCCGTCCTCGGTTATACGAAGCTTGGTAAGCGCGTCGTTTTCAAATACGACGGTATAACCGCCTATCTCACATATACCGCTGAAATTTCCGTCCGAGGGTATCTCCTTTTCTAAGCCGAAGCCGTCCGCGCGAGCCGTCCATATCAAAGGATTGCCCGGCGCCGAAGCATATACGCGCCTTACCATATTGCCGTCATTATCAAATCCCGATCTGCATCCCCAAAGCCTGTTACCGCATACCGCTACGTGATCGAGAAGCGGAAGCTTTCTCGAAAGCTTTATGGAAGACAGCGTCGTAACACCGCCGGCTACCCCCTCGCAGTAAACCGCGTCAGCTTCAAGCTTGGATATTCTGAACGCTTTGCCCGTAACGCTTTCAGCACCGTAGCAATCCACGGCATCTCCGACCGAAAACGGAGTCCCGATGGAAGCAGCGGAGATCTTTATATACGTTTTCACCTCTCTCCAAGCACCGCGGATACATTTTTTCATAACGTACCCAACGCCCGCGTTCGGTATCGCCCAAAGATCTCCCTCCTGATATTCCAGCGGCTCTAAATACGACACAGTATAGTCATTCACAGGGTTGCCCTGCTCATCTACGGTCGATATTTCTATCTCGCCCGTTCCCATAAACGTAACGGATATATCACCGTAGTCGCTTATATCCATAAGGTTAAAATATGCTCCGTCGGGAAATATAACAACGTAGTTTCCTATTCTGAATATCTCCTTTTTACCCGCCGTAAGGCTAAGAGCATCTATACATATTCCCATATAATAGAGCTTGCCGCCCTCGACCCAGATAAGCTCTCCGTCCGAGCCTATTCCGTCGGCACTTGACACGTCGCGTACCCTCATACGCATCGAACGCGGAACTATCCTGCCGTTTACCACCGAGACGTTTTCTCCGCTTATTATCTCATCGGGAGACGCCGTATCCTTCGCGTTAAAGCCACCGAATCCGTTTACCGTGACCGTTTTCTTTTTCGGAGCATTAAGTATAGTTCTTTTCATAAAATAACCACTTCCTTCCGATAAGTTCGTCCGTCAAGTGAATTTGTAATACGTTATCTCCGAGGTCTCCGACATACGGTTCACGTAATTCGCGAACTCCGAGTAAGCAGTTTCAAACAAGCTGACGCTGTTATTGTATCTCTCTATATCGGCATTAACGAGATCGGTCTTCATAACGAGATAATACGGATAAAGCTCCGCGTAAGAATCGGGAGCGGAAAGCACAGAGGCACTCGTGAGGGCTGTGAAGCTTTTTCCGCCGTAAAGCTCAACGTATATCTTGGCTTCAAGCTCAGAAAGCCAAGCCATAAGCTCCGATCTTTCCCCGCACTCGGGATAAAGAGCAACGCTTCTCTTTATAGCTTCCGTAGCGGTCATCAGGCTTCTCTCCTGTTTTCGGAAATATATTCGTCGGAAATTCTTTCCGTTTCAAGGCTATGCTCTATAACGGCGGCGAACTCCGCGGGAACCTCGATCGGCTCTCCGCATTTTATTATCATACGTCTGCCGTTTACAGCAACGTAACGCTCACTGTCGTTTCTGCCTCTTTTGGGTATAAATACGGTTTTGGTTTTCTTTGCTTCGTTCATAGTCTTTAAGACCGTCCTTTCTTTAATTATCCCTCTCGCGGCAGATCCCCGCCGCGAGAGGCGTTTAAGATGATATTTGATTATTCGTCCGATATATCCGTTTCGTTTTCGTCACACTTGCACTTTTTAGAGCAGCATTTTCCAACTATTGAGTGGAGAACACCGGAAAGCACCCTGAGAACGAATTTAAGAAACCGGATAACGTTTTTTATAAGCTTTACAGTCTTATCCTTCATAGTAAAGCACCTATCAGTTGGCGGGAGCGGTAGATGAGAACGCGGAAACGGATTCCACTCTCACCATATACTCCTCTACCAGACGCTTAGCGCACATAAACGCTTTCCAGCCTATGGAGCTGCGCTGGTTGAGCGGGTCGTCTCCGTAGCCCTTCTGCTTGATTATGTTCTCTATGCCGTCCTCCATCTCGGTAACACCGTAAGCGTCAGCACCGAGTATGAGAGTCGAGAAAACGCTGAGCGATTCCTTCGTACCGCCGGAAACGTAAAGAGTCTTGCCCGCAACGTCGGATACAAGCGGTATGGAAAGATCGAGAACTGCCTTGCCGCTTACGGTTCTGAGCTCTGTGCCATGGTATTCCATACCGTCTATGTAAACAGCGATTCCCTGCTTATACTTTACGTTTGCCGCGGGAATATCAAGAGTGATCTCCATATTTCCGGGAAGACCCTCTACTATCGTAGCGGTGCGCGCGCCGTTGAGATCAACGGTAGGAGCGTATATCTTAGCCTCGGTAGTCTCGACGAATCTTACTCCGCCTACACAACCGATCTCGCCCTTATATCTTTCTCCGGGCTTAGCGTATTCACTTACGTTCATCCAACGGTCGCCGGCGTCCTGCATAAGGTCGTAAGCCACGTACGGATGGATTATTCCGACGTAATAGCCGTTTATCTTGGGAGCGTTCATAGCTTTAAGCTCTGCCGCCGCCTTGAATACCTGCTTTACCGTAAGCTTGCTCTCAGAGCCGAGATCGTAACGGCTGAGGACTTCGACCTCACTTCCGTTCTCGTCCTTGTGAGGACAGAACATAACGTTCGTACCGCCGTTAAGCTCGTTACGAACCACGGTATCGAGAGTACGTCCAGCCTGATCCGCGAGCTTTTTGGTGGCTTCGAGGATAGTGTTATCTACCGCGGTAAGCTCAAGAACGTCGGAAAGCTCGACGTAATCACCGTACTGCTCGGGAGTACAGGAAATGGACTGAACGTTTATTTTGTTACCGTTGGGGGTAACGCCCTCGGTGAGCTTCGTGCTTACCTTGGGAAGTGCCGAGAATGAACGGAACTCTATGCTTTTACCGCCGTTCTTGGGTATCTTGCGCTTCTGAGCGAACTGCTGATGCACAAGGTTGGGAGACGCAAGCTCTATAAGAGCCTTGTCGTAAAATGTCTTCATCTCAGCGGTAAGATCGTTGCCCTCAACTGCCTTAGTGGTAGTATTTACGACAGAACCCGCGCCGAAAATAGTAAGAGAAAATTCTGCATTGGTTATCATATTATAATTTTTCCTTTCCTTTTGTTAGAATGTTATTTTTTCGCCCGTTCCGGCTCTGTGAATGATGCCGAGAATATCGCTTCCGCTGAGCGCGGAGACGTTTATTCTCGTAACGACACCAACACTTCCGCCTACGCCGTTTTCCGTTGGACGACTGCGGTTTTTGTTTTTCTGCACCTCAATAAGCTTATGCGAGTACACGAAAGCCTCGCTCGGAGCTGCGACCTCCGTTGCGTTGCTCTCCTCCGCCTTTTCGCAGGAGGCGGAGGTTACCTCGTCAGTCTCAAGCTTGGCGGCTGAAACGGAACGCGCTTTTCCGTTTCTCAGCCGCCTGCGAACGGTATTCTCCATTCGCTTTTTATATGCCTGTCTGTACTTGCCCTTAATGAGAGCCTCAAACTCGGCGTCGAGTGTGTTTTCGTCCGCCTCGGGAGAGTCTGGCAAGTCCTCTCTCTCGCGAACGACGTCCCTCGGATCGCTATCGGAAACAGATCTTGCCATACCGGTTTCCGACGCTTCATCAGTTGGGACTTCGTTTGATCTGAGGGCTTCGGCGGCAAGCTCCTCCGTATTTTTTACGCCCGATATATCAGGAAAGCCGTTTCCGACGTTATCCGCTAACTTTTTTTCTTCCATTTCTGAAAGCTCCTTTCGGAATTTGAAATATTTTACGCCACGCTTACACAGTCGGGATAATTTTCTTCAAGAAGCTCAAATCCCAAAAGTATCAGATCGAACGCGTGACGCACCTCATCCGCATACTCCTCTCTCGTTTCGAGATCGAAGCAAGCGTATCCGGGTTCTACCGTTACCGAAGCGCTTGAAAAAGCTCCGTCGCTGTCAAGAGCCCTGACCTTTTCAAGAGCGGTCATTACCAAAACCGATACAGCCGCGCAAGCAAGAGGCTCTCCGCCGTCAAGCTCTGTCGGCATACCGTACTCGCCGCCGTTTTCACGGCAAGCGTGACCGCTTATCTCGAAATAACATTTTTCATCGTAAAATCCGCCCGTAACACAAGTCATCCCCTCTCACCTCCGTCAATTTTCAGAGTAGAGTCTGGCAAGAAGCTCGTCTCTGCCCTCAAAGTCCATCATTGAAAGGAGCGTTTTTGCCGCTTCGCGGTTCTCGGGAGCGAAAACACCCATCTCGTAAAGCTCCTTAGCTATGCTGTTCTGCTCCTCTCTCTTTGAGGTAACGCTCTTCTCCGCGGCTATGGATATATCAAACGCAGGCAGGCGTCCGTACTTCACTCCGCCGTCCTCCGTTATACCCTCGACACCGTTTATAGAGGTGTTGTCGTATGTAAGATATTCGCCCTTGGTCTTACCGCCGTTGGGGTTTACTATACGGAAGCAGCGCGGAACAGTATAAAACTGACGTATCAGCTCGACCATAATTGTACATACCTTGCAGAACGCGCGGTAGGACGATGAGATCATATCCGTCGTCATCTTGCTTCCCGACTTTTGAAGAGCGTTTATAGCTACGGCTGCCGTAACTCCGCCCTCAGTTCCGCCCGTGGTAACGTCACGGTTGCCCGACGTTTCTTTAAGCTCCGTTATCTTGTTGTTTATAACGTCTATGTATATATCGGAGAGAGGCTCGACAGTTATCTCTCTTATCGAATCCTCGCCAAGTCCCGCACCCTGTATGTGAACGAACGGACGCGTCCAATCCGCGAACTCCTTTTCGTTTACCGAGCCGTCCGCGCGGATAAAGTAACGTCTCGACGAAGCCATACGCGCGTTTTCAAGTATCGCGCCGTTGAGCATATCTATCTGCATCTGCGCATCCTTCATTATATCAAGAACACCGAAACCGCAGGGCATACCCTCAACGTGATACATTATATCCGTAACGAACGGATATTTACCGTGATCGTAAAGACCGTTTTCGGCATATTCGGGATAATCCTCGGTACAATAAAGCTTATGACCGCACGAAAACTTGCAGTAATGTATTATCTGCTTTCCATTTGAGTTACGCTTTTTGTAGTACCAATCGACAACAACCACCTTATCCGAAACATCGACCTTGTCGTCATAGAAATAACTGCTCATCTCGGCGGACGGCTCGGTCTCTATCTCCTTTATCTGAGGATAGGTAGCGAGAATGTCGTCCTTACCGCGAAGCTCAACGTGAAAAAGGTTCGGAGAAGCGTTAAGGTCGTTCACACCGTTCTCCCAGAACAGGTTAAGAATATCAACGCGCTTTATCTCTATCTCGCCAAGACCGTCAAGAGCCTCAGGATTCCAGAATACTCCGTAACAGCCGGTACCGTGTTTGAGCTTATCGTTCCATATAGAAGAATAGATGCCGGGAAAATCGTTCTGTTCAAGAAGAACGGGAAGAAGCTTTGAAAGAGCCTCCGCCGACTCGGTATCCGACGGCTCACGCGCCGAAACGTAAGGAGTAGGTATAGCCTCCATAGCGTCCGCGTGCTTTACTGCGAGAGAGTTAAAGAGCCAAGCCGAGGCGGGAACGTAACGCCCTCCCGAAAGCGACGCCGTATGTCTCATACGGTACCACTGCTCGTTCTGGATTATCCTTTCCGTAAGCTCGGTCCTCGCGTTTCTGTACTGCTTTAATATTAATGATCCTTTTAAAATATCCGGCATAGTATTTACCGTTCCTTTCATATTTATCTTCCGTACGGCAGAGCCGAGGAAGTATCTTTGATGTTTACCTGACAGTGCATACACATATATCTGACCTCGTCCGCTACGTGATCCTCGCCGTCAGTATCGAGGTCCTCAGGGTTAGATGAGGAGAACATAAGAAGCGGAAGCGTTCTCCGAAACGCCTTACAGTTTTCAAATACGTACATAAGAGGATAACCGTTTTCGTCAAAAGAGAGCCTGTAATGCACCTGCATCCAGCCTGGGATACGTTTGTTCTCACCCGGAGAAAAGAATACTCCGTGCTTTGCGGCTGTGGCGACTATCGCCTCTCCGCGCGAGCTATCCCATATACTCGGGTCAGCAACACCGTGAACTGTCCTCCCTTTGAGATAAGGGTGCTCTGTCTCAATACGGTGTATCTCAGAAAACATTTTATCGGGTGTCCACTTGACACCCTCGTTCGGACTTCCCGTACAGCCGTAAAGCTCCAAAATACGGTAAAGCCTTCCGTCAGGGTCTCTTGCCCACCAGCCACAGCTGAAAGGCTTGGCGTAGCCGAAGTCGAAGCTGCGAAACATCTGCCATTCACGCGGCGGCATAAAAGGAGAGATAACGTGCGTGAATTTTCCGTCGCCGTACCTTTCCGGAATATCCCGAAACTCCTCGAAGAACTGCCCGTCGAAAACGTCCCAGTTGCCGTATCTGTGCGCCTGTCTGAGCTTTTCGGGAAGCGCGTCAAGAACGCTGACGTACTCGGGATTACGTTCCATAAGTATCTTGTTGTCCTCAACGGTAGCAAAGATAAAATCGTAATCCTCAGGGCGTTCTCCCACGTTATAAAGGCGTTTTATAAACAAACGCCGAAACCAAGTGTGACCCACACCGCCGGGGTTGCCTGTAAAATACATTCTCGGCTTGAAGCCGCGTTTAGAGGTTCTGTTGGCGGTCATAAGAAAACGCACCTGCTCCCAGGTAAAATGCGTACATTCCTCTATTCCGATAACGTCGAACTCCTGTCCCTGATACTTGTAAACGTCGGCTTCCTTATCGCAGTAACCGAGCTTCAATCTCGAACCGTTCGGAAACTCGAACACGCGCTCCGACGCCTTATAAACCGCGCTGTCACCGAGAAGCGAGAGCAGGGGAACGAGATGGTTTTCTTTAAGCTCGGGGAGCGTTCTGCGAAGAAGTAAGCAATTAAGCGAGGGATAACGAAAGCAGATAAGGACCAGCTTGGTTCTCATCGCCCAGGATTTACCTCCTCCTCTCGCGCCTCCGTAACCGATGAACCGCGCCTCGGACTCGAAAAAGCGTTTCTGCTTTTCCGAAGGCTGAGGTATCGTTATGCGTTTCATTTTCCGTACTCCTCAGCCTCGTCGGAAAACTCGATAAGTACTCCCTTTTCATCAGATGCCATCTCGTCTCCCTTTATACCGTTAAGCTCGCATATAACTCCGCTCATTTCCTTTATAACGGCTGAAAACTCTTTAAGCGTTTTGGTATCGAGCTTACGTCCCTGACCCTCCTCAGGATCGAAAACGAACAACGCCGTCTCCTCCGAAAGACCGCATATCATATCGGCTATACGGTCTGCCGCGGCTTTCAGGGGTTTAAGCTTACGCTTTGCTGCCGCGCTTCCCCGTTTAAGTGTTTTTCTTGCTGTTTTTTTGCCGTTCTCCACAGTCCGTACATCACTCCCTTTCAAGAACCTTTGTTCTCCGTTAATTTTTGTGAAGCTTCATAAGACAACGTAAGCAGAGAATATCGTAAAAAAGATCGCTATATGTATCGTTTCCGCAAATAAGCTCTCCGCACCTTCCGCAAAAAGCTCCGCTTCTATTTGCGTTACATTCTCCGCAACCGTCACATATCTTTCCACCATTTCTGCAAACCAGTCCCACGCTTCTCACTCCTTTCAAAGCCCATCTCCCCTCGGTGTGTAAACAGTATAGCACACCAAAAGCTCGGTTTCAATAAAAACCCGAACATTTGTTCGCCTTTTGTGAAAAAGAACCAACTTCGACAAGCGGTTATCGGTTATAAATACACCAATATTAACAAAGCTTCGACTATCTTATGCCGAAAAAATACCGCATAACAAAATTTCCGTTCTGAAATTTCATATTTATACTTGCATTAATCAAAAATAAATGTTATACTGATAATGTCGAATATTAAGGGAAGGAGCTGACCAAATATGTTGCAGTTATCAGAAACAGAGCTTTTCAGGGGAATATCTCCCGAGGGAGTTCAAAAGATGTCAAAGTGTATGAGATTACATATCATAGACTATAAGAAGAACGAAACGGTCTGTCACTACGGCGGCGGCTCCAACCGTATAGGAATAGTACTCAGCGGACGCGCGGCTATCCTCAGGACCGATTATAACGGTTACGAATCCTTGCTTGAAAATCTGCACGAAGGCTCTATTTTCTCGGAAGCGATGTCGTATGCCAAGACGGCGGGCGACAGCATACTTGTAAAATGCGCGGTAAGATCGAGGATCGCTTATCTTAATTATGACAGGATACGTTATTTCTGCGAGACTGACTGCAAGGTAAGCTGCGGAGAAGGAGATATGCTCAGGCAAAACCTTATAAGTATGCTTATAAGCAGAGCAAAGCTTCTTAGTGAACGCGTAGAGGTGCTCGGATGTCACAGTATGAGAGAAAAGCTCCTCTGTTATTTCCGACTTCGTCTCGGCGGAAAGGAAACTGGAAGACTCGAGCTTCCGTTTACTTGGCTCGAGCTTGCTTCATATATTAATTCAGACCGTTCAGCCATGATGCGCGAGATAACCAAAATGACCGAGGAAGGAATAATAAGCACCGAGCGCAGAACGGTAAAGGTGCTGAAAAAATTCAGCGAACAGTAAGTGTTTATAAGACTTTTTGCAGTTAATAAAAATATTACGGAAAATAATGTATAAATCATCTTGACAAGAATAAGAGTTTATGGTATAATCTAATTGTAAACATAATATGTTAATCAGCTGCCCGATTTCTGACGGAAAGCGGAACGCCACAGCGTTTCGTCGCGGAGTTCACCGCGGTGAAGTCAGGCAGATCAAAGCCGACCGTCTGGGCAACATTTCTCTTAGCGGGAGAATGTTGCTCTTTTGTTTTTCGGTATGTTTACATAACTAAAATAGCAAGG
This sequence comes from Eubacteriales bacterium, assembly GCA_045658525.1. Classification (GTDB taxonomy): domain Bacteria; phylum Bacillota; class Clostridia; order Oscillospirales; family CAG-272; genus SIG673. The sequence goes on along the minus strand of JAZOVD010000086.1, from coordinate 6,828 downwards.
AAAGGAAATATAGAAATGATGTTTGAACAGTGGAACGGCTTCAAAGCCGGAAAATGGCAGAACGAAATAAATGTACGCGACTTTATCCAGAATAACTACACCCCTTATACAGGAGACGACTCTTTCCTTTGCTCGGCGACAGAACGCACAAACAAGCTTCTTGATAAATTCACGGAGCTTTTAGCAGAGGAAACGAAACGCGGGGGAGTTTACGACATAGATACCGAGCATGTGACCACGCTCACAGCTCACGCTCCCGGTTATCTTGATAAAGAAAACGAGATAATAGTCGGACTTCAGACCGATGCTCCGCTTCGCCGCGCTATAAACCCGTTCGGCGGACTTAAAATGACCAAAAAGGCTTGTGAGGCTTACGGTTATCAGCTCTCTCCCGAGGTGGAAAAGCTCTTCAAGTACCGTTCAACTCATAACGACGGCGTATTCAGAGTATATAGCGACGGAATACGTGCCGCGCGTCACACGGGTATAATAACCGGACTTCCCGACGCATACGGCAGAGGAAGAATAATCGGTGACTACCGCAGAGTTGCCCTCTACGGAGTCGATAAGCTTATCGAGGAAAAGAAAAAGGATAAAAAGAATATTGCCGACGGAACGGTCGGAGAGGAAGAAATAAGAAAATTAGAGGAGATATTCCGCCAGATACGTTCACTTGAAGCATTCAAGAGAATGGCGGCAAGCTACGGCTTTGACATCTCTCTCCCCGCGACCGACTCCAAGGAAGCGGTACAGTGGCTGTACTTCGGTTATCTCGGAGCGATCAAGGAGCAGAACGGCGCGGCGATGAGCCTTGGAAGAGTTTCTACGTTCCTTGATATATACTTCGAGCGCGACCTCGCGAGCGGAAAATATACCGAATCCGAGATACAGGAGCTTATGGACGACTTTGTAATGAAGCTCCGTATGGCTCGTCACCTCAGAACCCCCGAATATAACGAGCTTTTCGCAGGTGATCCTATGTGGATAACCGAGGCGATCGGCGGTATGGGCGATGACGGAAGAACTCTCGTAACCAAGAACTCCTTCCGTATGCTCAATACACTCTATAACCTCAAACCCTCCGCGGAGCCGAATATGACCGTTCTTTGGTCAAATGACCTGCCGAAGGGCTTCAAGCGCTTCGCCGCGAAGGTATCCTGCGACACCGACTCCGTACAGTACGAAAACGATGATGTAATGCGTCCGATCTACGGCGATGATTACGCGATAGCTTGTTGCGTTTCCGCTATGCGTGTCGGAAAGGATATGCAGTTCTTCGGAGCGAGAGCTAACCTCGTAAAGCTCCTTCTTATGAGCCTCAACGGCGGAAAAGACGAAAAGAGCGGAATGCAGGTAGCGCCCGAGGGCAGACGCTTCGAGGGCGAATATCTTGACTACGATACCGTATGCGAACTTATGGACGAGTACCGTCCTTGGCTCGCCTCGACCTACGTCAAGGCGATGAATATGATCCATTTTGTCCACGATAAATACTGCTACGAGAGTCTCCAAATGGCTCTCCACGACTCCGAGATACACCGTTATATGGCGTTCGGCGTAGCGGGACTTTCCGTTCTTGCCGACTCGCTCTCCGCGATAAAGTACGCAAAGGTAAAGGTTATCCGCGACGAAACGGGACTTATAACCGATTTCGAGACCGTCGGAGACTTCCCGAAGTACGGAAACGACGATGACCGCGCGGACGATATAGCAAAAGAACAGATAAAGAAGTTCTGCGACGAGCTTAAAAAGAACCCCATCTACCGTAATTCCGAGCATACGCTCTCCATTCTTACCATAACCTCTAACGTTGTTTACGGTAAGAAAACGGGTAATACCCCCGATGGCAGACGCGCGGGCGAGCCTTTCGCTCCCGGCGCTAACCCGATGCACGGCAGAGACGCAAGCGGCGCGCTCGCATCCCTCAATTCCGTAGCCAAGCTCTCCTACGACGTATGTAAGGACGGAATATCAAATACGTTCTGCATAGTTCCCGCGGCACTCGGCAAGGACGAGGAAACGAGATATGAAAACCTTTGCGGAATAATCGACGGATATTTCGCGCAGAAGGCCCAGCACCTTAACGTCAACGTATTTGACCGCGCTATGCTCATAGATGCCTCCGAGCACCCCGAAAAGTACCCCAACCTTACCATAAGAGTTTCCGGATACGCGGTAAACTTCCATAAGCTTTCCAAGGAACAGCAGAAGGAAGTCATAGCGCGTACCTTCCACGGAAATATGTGATAAAATGACAGACGTAAAAAAAGGAAGGATACATTCCTTTCAAAGCCTCGGCGCGGTGGACGGTCCGGGAATACGCTTCGTGATATTCACGCAGGGATGTCCATACCGTTGTCCATACTGCCATAACCCCGACACCCGCAGCTTCGACGGCGGAGAGGAATACACCTCGGACGAGCTGGTAAACAAGGTGATTCGCTACAAAAGCTATTTCGGTGAAAATGGCGGAGTTACCGTTTCGGGCGGCGAGCCGCTTATGCAGACCGAATTTCTGACTGAGTTTTTTGAAAAGCTACATAAAAACGGAATAAACACAGCCCTCGACACCGCCGGAATACGTCCAAACGATTCCGTAAAGAAGCTGCTTACTCATACCGACACGGTTCTTTGTGACATAAAATTTCCAAACGAAGAAATGTACCGGGAGTATCTTGGAATAAAGCTCTCTGACGTGCTCGGATTTTTAAAGCTCTGCAAGGAAACGGACACAAACGTTATTGTAAGACACGTCGTCGTTCCGGGACTTACCGACAGCGAGGAAAGCGTCAAAAAAGTCTATGAGCTTGCAAAAAGCGTGCTTGATAAATTTGAATTTGAGCTTCTTCCGTTCCGTAAGCTTTGCACCGCAAAATACGAAAAGCTCGGTATCCCGTTCCCTCTCGCTAACACTCCCGAGTGTTCGGAGGAAACGATAACCAAGCTAAAAGAGGTTATTTCTTCAATTAAATAATAAAAACGGCGGTAATTCCGCCGTTTTTTATTGTATTTGGTAATCGTGATGTCATACAAATACATTTCGCATAGATATTTGGAACGCATAAATTATGATTACGAACGGTTTAGGTGAAGATTTCGCTTTTTTAGTAAAAGAAAAAACACTTCCCTCACACACTCCATAATAAGTGGGGAGTGTGAGGGAAGTTCTTTGCTTCTTTCTTTCAAGAAAGAAGAGAAAATCCTCACGTAAGTCGATCAACGACCTTCATTTTTTTGAGGTTACCTATCTTGTGCGAACGGCGTTCAAGCTCATCCATGATCTCCGAAACAGGAAGCTCGCACTGGCTCATCATGACCATAAGGTGATAAATAAGATCGGAGATCTCACCCGTAAGCTCGGTTTTGTCACCGTTCTTAGCCGCGATTATAGTTTCAGCACACTCCTCGCCAACCTTTTTCAGTATCTTGTCAAGTCCCTTTTCAAAGAGATAACAGGTATATGAGCCTTCCTCGGGATTGGTCTTTCTATGCTCGACGACCTCTGCGAGATCGAGAAGCGGATTAGCCGAAGGAACTTCCGCGTTTTCCGCAAGAGTGCGGTAAAAGCAGCTTCTGTTGCCCGTGTGACAAGCCGCACCGACCTGCTCAACGAACACCAAAAGCGTATCCTCATCGCAGTCGTAATCTATCTTCTTAACGTACTGAACGTGACCCGAGGTTGCGCCCTTGTTCCAAAGCTCCTGCCTGCTTCTGCTGTAAAACCAAGTCGTGCCCGTTTCGAGCGTCTTTCCAAGCGACTCCTCGTTCATATAAGCGAGCATAAGAACTTCCTTGGTCTTATAATCCTGAACTACTGCGGGAATAAGCTCGCCCTTTTTGAAAAACACCTTTAAATCTTCCATTGTATTGTTCCTTTCTGATACCTAATTTATCTTCTTACGGGAATACCGTATGTGTTAAGGTAATCCTTGACCTCGCCCACGGTAAGCTCTTTGTAGTGGAAAAGCGATGCCGCAAGCGCAGCGTCCGCCCCCGCAACCTCGAAAACCTCGCGGAAATGCTCCTTCGATCCGCAACCGCCCGAGGCTATAACTGGAATATTTACCGCGTCAGTAACCGCCTTGGTAAGCTCTATATCAAACCCTGCTTTCGTGCCGTCGGCGTCCATACTCGTCAGCAGGATCTCACCCGCACCGAGCCTTTCGGCTTCTATCGCCCATTCGATAGCGTCCATTCCCGTATCTATTCTTCCGCCGTTTATGTAAACGTGAAAACGGTCTCCGACCTTCTTCGCGTCAATAGCGATAACCACGCATTGATTTCCGAACTTGTCCGCCGCACGGCTAAGTAAATACTTATCCTTGACCGCCGCGGAGTTTACGGAGACCTTGTCCGCACCGGCAAGCAGTATCGTTCTGAAATCCTCTACCGTTCTTATACCGCCACCGACAGTAAGGGGCATAAATACCTCTCTCGCCGTCATCTCAACTACGTCAACAATAGTCTTTCTTTCCTCGTTTGATGCGGTTATATCGAGGAAAACAAGCTCGTCCGCGCCCTGCGCGTTGTAGAGCTTAGCCGCCTCAACGGGATCACCCGCATCGCGGAGTTCTACGAAATTCGTTCCCTTTACCACCCTGCCGTTCTTAACGTCAAGGCAGGGGATTATTCTCTTTGTTATCATACCGTTTTAACCTCTTGCCACGCTGAGCGCCTCACCGAGATTGAGCGTACCGCTGTAAAGCGACTTTCCACATATAGCACCGTAAAGCCCCATTTCTTTAAGAGCGCGTATATCGTCTATCGTCTTGATGCCGCCCGACGCGGTTATATCGCAGGAGACAGTTTCCGAAAGAGTTTTCAGCATTTCGAGGTTAGGTCCGGCAAGAGAGCCGTCACGGCTTATATCGGTAAATATTATATTCTTTACACCAAGCTTTTCGCACTCTTTGGCAAGCTCGGTATAGGTTATATCGGAATCTTTAAGCCAACCCGAAACGCTTACCATACCGTTTCTCGCGTCTATTCCGACTATTATCCTGTCACCGTAGGCATCAAGCGCCTCGGAGAGCAGGGTTTTATTGTTTATCGCCGCAGTGCCGAGTATAACGCGGTCAACTCCGCCTTCAAGATAACGGCGCACCGTCTCCATCGAGCGTATTCCGCCACCGACCTCGGTCCTCATCTTGACCGACGAGGCTATCTTGCATATAACGTCTATCCCGTCCGCACTTCCGGAGCGCGCGCCCGAAAGATCGACTAAATGCAGATATTCCGCTCCGCCATTTTCAAATTCCTTTGCCGCATCGAAAGGGTCGGAAGCGACCTTTTCGGCGGTATTGTAGTCTCCTCTGAAAAGCCTGACAGCTTTTCCGTCAAGAATATCTATCGCAGGTAAAATTATCATTTTTATAATTCCTTACAGCATATTTTTGAAGTTTGAAAGAAGTTTAAGACCCGGTTCACCGCTCTTTTCGGGGTGGAACTGAGTTCCGAAAACGTTACCGCTTCCAACGATCGCGGTGACCTCCTCGCCGTACTCCGTAACAGAAATAAGCTGACCCCTATCGCGACAAACGCCCATATACGAGTGAACAAAGTAGAAGCAGGTGCCGTCGTCTATCCCCTCAGTAAGCGGAGACCTATTTACCTCTGTAAGCAGATTGTAGCCTATATGCGGGATCTTGTAACGCTTATCGTTTTCGCCCGCTTTAAGTCTTATTACCTCGCCCTTTATAAAGCCAAGACCCTCGCACTCACGGAACTCATAGCTCTTTTCAAAAAGAAGTTGCATTCCAAGACATATTCCGAGAAGCGGCTTGCTTTCCGTTTCTTTTCTTATAAATTCGGGAAATCCCGCCGCCGAAAGACGCTCGGAAGCATCAGGGAACGCACCCACACCGGGGAGTATCAGTCCATCAGCCTTTGAAAGCTCATTCTTGTCGTCTGAAATGAAGACATCCGCGCCGATATAACGGAGTGCGTTTTCAACGGAATGGAGATTACCCATTCCATAATCGATTATACCTATTTTTTTCATAAAATCAAAGCACGCCCTTCGTTGAAAGCACGCCGCCCGCCTTTTCGGTAACGGCTTCGGAAACAGCTCTTGCCACAGCCTTATAGACCGCCTCGGTGATATGATGCTCGTTTATACCGTACTCGGCTTTAACGTGCAGAGTGGCGCCCATATTAAAGGCAAGCGCGCGCATAAACTCATTCGTAAGCTGAGCGTCGTAATCGCCTATCATAGGCGCGGTAACGGGAACGTCGTAAACGAGATACGCGCGTCCGCTTATATCCACCGCGGCAAACGCCAGAGCCTCGTCCATCGGAACGAACGCGTGACCGAAACGCTTTATACCGCCCTTGTCACCCAGCACCTCGGCAAAGAGCGAGCCGAGAACTATTCCCACGTCCTCAACCGTATGGTGTCCGTCAACGTTTATATCGCCCTTCATTTCGAGCTTAACGTTAAAGCCGCCGTGTACGCAGAAGGAATTGAGCATATGGTCGAAAAAGCCTATACCCGTTTCTCCGTAAAGACCTGCTTTTTCGCTCGGCTCTAAGGTGAGCATCATATTTATCTGTGTTTCCTTAGTGTTTCTCGTTTTGGTAGCAGTTCTCATTTCGATACCGCCTTTCTTACCGTGATTTGTGATTTTATTATTACTAATGTGATTAATTTTTGAAGATCCAAAACGCTTGCACGTTTTATCCTCCCTGCGGTCGGATTTCGACTTGCCCCGTGTCATTCTGAGTGAAGCAACGCGAAATCGAACTGCAAGGCAGCACCGAGCGCAAGCGAAGGTGGAATCTCGGGGCTACGCTCAGGATGACGGCTAAATTACCGCATTATATTTTCAT
>JAZOVD010000085.1:0-5014 GCA_045658525.1 Eubacteriales bacterium | reverse complement strand
CACGGTTGTCAAAGTATGTAAGGATATTATATCATATTTTTTCAAAAAATTCAATGTGTTTTAGTGACGACAAAACCTCTTTTTCTATCACTTTTCTATCACTTTTCCGAAAAATCTGACAGATGGGCAGAAGAAAAGCGGAAAAATCGGTGGATTTTTTGAAAATTAGGGACGCAGAGGGACGGATTGTGACATTCATTGTATTTCTCGAAATCAGTTTGGGAGAAATCCCACGAGGGTTCGAATCCCTCTCTCTCCGCCAAAAAAACGACAGGTTGAACCTGTCGTTTTTTGCTTTTCCTCATTCAATATCAAAGCTCATAATCTCAGTGGCAATCCTTGCACCGAGACGAAACGCATATACGAATATTGCACGTTCGTTAATATCAGCAAGCTCGGCGTAGCACTCATCAAATTTTTCAAGCATTTCTTTCTGCTTATCCGTGAGCGTTGCATGCAAATTGTCGTGGTGGTCTGCGATACAGCTCATTAATGCCTTTTTATCTTTGGTTAACTCGCGACTATTGGGACAAATATTACCGTACCACAGTTCTTCAAGTACACTTTTCATTCTTCTCCTCTACTATAATCCAAGTATTATGTCATCATCGACAAAAATATCATATCACATTTTGAGATAAAAGTCAATATCTCAAAGTGAGATGTGGTAATATTTTTTTGTAATCACTTTAAGGAGTAAAAAATATGCGTATCAGAGATTTAAGAGAAGATAGTAATTTAACGCAAGCGGAAGTTGCGAAATATCTGCATATAAAGCAGAATACATATTCACAATACGAAAATGAACAAAGGCAAATGCCATTATCTTGTCTTATCGCGCTGGCTAAATTTTACAAAACGTCAACTGATTATATTTTAGGCTTGACCGACAAAAGAAATCCGTATTATTGATTTCTTCACTATATTTTTTAGAAAGGATACCTTTACTATGAAACTCACAAAATACGAAAACAACCCCATATTATCCCCCAATCCAAAAAACGAGTGGGAAGCGAGATGCGTTCTTAATCCCGCAGTTATTTACGATGACAAAAACGAGGAATTCGTTATGCTCTACCGCGCCGCGGGAAACGATAAAAGACATCAGATACGTCTCGGTCTTGCGACGAGCAAGGACGGAATAAAATTCACGCGCCAGAGCGACCTTCCCGCATTTGAGGGAGCGCACGACGAGCCTGAGGGCGGTTGCGTCGAAGACCCGCGCCTTATGAAGATAGGAGATATGTACTATATGACCTACGCGGCGAGAGCTTACGCACCGGGGCAGTATTGGTTAAACCCCGAGCCTATCTACATAGACGAAACCGACGTTTGCGGAAAAGAACTTCCGAAGTTCGCAAAGGACAATATAACCGTTTCCTATCTTGCTGCAACTAAGGATTTTAGGGTATATAAAAAATTCGGACGTATAACCGAGGCAACGGTTGACGACAGAGACGTCTATCTGTTCCCAGAAAAGGTTGGCGGAAAATATGTTATGATCTCTCGACCGAAGTTCAAAAACGTTGACGTTAAAATGCCGTCGATATGGATATCGTTTGGTGACGATCTTATTGAATACGGTAAGCCTGAGCTTTTAATGACGGGCGAGCAATGGTGGGAGACTCAGCGTATCGGCGGCGGAACTCCGCCTATAAAGACGGAACACGGTTGGTTTATGCTCTATCACGGTGTTGACGACAAGGGTATATACCGCGTAGGTGCTGTGCTCTTAGACCTTGACGATCCAAGAAAAGTAATAGCTCGCACCAAAAATTTCTTAATGGAGCCTGAATACGACTACGAGACCTGCGGTATCTATGAGGGCTGCGTATTCCCTACGGGCACTGTCGTAAAGGACGGCGTTTTGTACGTTTATTACGGAACGGCGGACACCTATATCGGTCTTGCGACTGCTGATTTCAATGAGCTTATTACCCATTTGGTAAAGGAATGTAAATTAGATAAATAAGGAAAAACGTTTTTTAGCAAAGCTCTTGACAATCCGGCTCAAATATGTTATAATAAAGTGTATAAAATATTCGGCTATGACGGAGAGAGTATTACCTAAGATCAACTCAAAGAGAGCTGTTGACGGTGTGAATACGGCAGTGATCTACGTAAGAAAAACACTCCCGAGCTTGCGGAAGAAAACCGAAAAGGTCAGTAGAACCGCACGTTTATCGCGTAAAGATGTAATTGAGTGGACCGAAAAACGGTCAATTTGGGTGGTATCGCGGAAGATTTGCCTTTCGTCCCATATAGGGACGAAAGGCATTTTTTATTGCTTTTCTCCGCATATTACGCTTAATAAATATGTAAATTAAACACATAGGAGGATTTTTACTATGTTAAGAACTCATACCTGTAACGAGCTTCGTTCGGAGCATATCGGACAGACCGTTACCCTTACCGGTTGGGTCGATACCGTAAGAGACCACGGAGGCGTACTTTTCGTTGACCTTCGCGACCACTACGGCGTAACTCAGATCGTTTTTTCCGACGACAAGATGCTTTCGGGTATCTCAAAGGAGACCGTTGTACTTATTGAGGGCACGGTAACCGAGAGAGACGCCGAGACTGTAAACCCCAAGATAGAAACGGGTAACGTAGAAGTACGCGCGACTAAGATCGAGGTTCTCGGCCCCTGCCAGCTCGCTCTTCCCTTCGAGATAGACTCCTCTACCGCGACGAGAGAGGACGTTCGTCTCAAATACCGTTATCTTGACCTCAGAAACAAGCAGATACACGATAACATCGTGCTTCGTTCCAAGATACTCAGCTATCTCAGAAGCCAGATGGAATCTCTTGGCTTCCTTGAAATACAGACCCCTATCCTTACCGCTTCCTCTCCCGAGGGCGCTCGTGACTATCTCGTTCCGAGCAGAAAGCATAAGGGTAAGTTCTACGCGCTTCCGCAGGCTCCTCAGCAGTTCAAGCAGCTTCTTATGGCTTCCGGATTTGATAGATACTTCCAGATAGCTCCCTGCTTCCGTGACGAGGATGCCCGTCAGGACCGTTCTCCCGGAGAATTCTATCAGCTCGACTTTGAGATGGCGTTTGCCACTCAGGAGGACGTTTTCGCGGTAGCCGAGCAGGTCGTTTACAATACCTTTACAACGTTTACGAACAAGACCGTATCAAAGCCCCCTTTTAAGCGCATAACCTTTGCGGACGCTATGCTTAAATACGGCTCCGATAAGCCCGATCTCCGTAACCCCCTCATAATACAGGATCTTACAGCGTTCTTCGCGGGCGTCGATTTCCCGCTCTTCAAGAACAAGCCCGTTCGCGGAATAGTAGCTGACTGTTCAGGCAGATCCAAGAAGTTCTTTGAGGACTCTCTCAAATTCGCTATGAGCGTTGGAATGAAGGGTCTCGGTTACCTCACTCTCTCCGAGGGCGAGTACAAGGGTCCTATCGCAAAGTTCCTCTCTCCCGAGCAGAAGAACGAGCTTACCGAGCTTGTCGGAATAAAGGAAGGCGAAACGCTGTTCTTTATCTGCGACGCGCTCTCTGTTGTAAATAAGCTCGCGGGCGAGATAAGAACCTGGCTCGGAAACACGCTTGACATTGTAAACAAGGATTCTTATGAATTCTGCTTCATAGTTGACTTCCCGATGTACGAGCTTAACTCCGAGACGGGCAAGATAGACTTCACTCATAACCCTTTCTCTATGCCTCAAGGCGGTATGGACGCTCTTCTTAACAAGGATCCTCTCGATATATTCGCCTATCAGTACGACATCGTCTGCAACGGCGTAGAGCTTTCCTCGGGAGCGGTAAGAAACCATAACCCCGAAATAATGAAAAAGGCATTCGAGATAGCAGGCTACGGTGAGGATGACGTCAAAGCAAAGTTCGGTGCTCTCTACACCGCGTTCTCTTACGGTGCGCCGCCTCACGCGGGTATGGCTCCCGGTGTTGACAGAATGATAATGCTTATCGCAGGTGAGGAGACTATAAGAGACGTTATCGCCTTCCCGCTCAACGGTAACGCACAGGACGTTATGATGGGCGCGCCCGGTGAGGTCACCGAGCAGCAGCTCAGAGAAGTCCACATAAAGGTCAGAGACTAAACCCATATACCACACGGAGGTTTACAAATGGAAAAGGATACTCTGCGCAGGCTTGAAAAGCTTAACCAGCTCAGTCTTAACGACACGCAGAAGGAAGCGGTGCTCGCTTTCTTCGCGAAGCAGGATGATGAGATAGCCGCGCTTAACGCTCTCGATACCGAAAGCGTTGAAAGAATGGTACACGTTATGCCGATAATGACCGTCGTTCGTCCCGACGTTGAGAAAAAACTTTTCACTCGTGACGAGCTTCAAAGCGGCGCACCCGAAACCGTGGACGGCTACTGGCAGGTCCCGCGTCTTGTTGAGTAATACGACGGGAGGATAAATGATATGAAACTGTATATTACCGAAAACGGCACTCCGTCGGAAAAGTCCGTCGTTCTTGACGATCTTATACTGACAAAGGATATGCCCACTACCGCAGGCTCTAAGATGCTTGACGGTTACAAAAGCCTTTTTAACGCCACGGCAGTTGAAAAGCTCACCGCCGCGGGCTACGATATAGCGGGAAAAGCGAATATAGGAGAGTTTTCTCTTGATCTTCTCGGTGAGACCTCTTACTTTGGTGCTTCCGTAAACGAAAAAGGAGAGCTTGCAAGTGCTTCTGCCGAGATACTCAAAAGCAGTACGGTAAAAGCCGCGGTTACGGTTGACGTAAACGGAACTCCCCGTCGCGCCGCCGCGCTTTCCGATCTTGTATTCGTAAAGCCCACTTACGGAACGGTATCAAGATTTGGTACTATACCCGTTGCCTGCTCGGGTGAGACCGTCGGAGTTATGGCAAAAGCACTCGACGATTGCCGCGAGGTACTCGGCGCGATAGTAGGTCACGATGATAAGGACGGAACGAGCCACGCTGACGACAAATGCGATCTCGTAAAAGCCGAAAGCTCAAAGTCGGAGGCCAAGCGGTCTTAGGAAGACAAATCCCCACT
>JAZOVD010000084.1:0-13641 GCA_045658525.1 Eubacteriales bacterium | reverse complement strand
ATCGGTCATATATCCTGAAAGAGAAACGCTTCTTGATTATTTCGGCGATGACACACTGTTGATAGTACAGGAGAAGAACGCCGTCTCGGACAGACTGAAAAGCTATGATTATCATTGCAGGGAGACAGAGGAGAACCTTATATCCTCGGGACTGCTTTCGGGCGCGTATGCCGAGCACGGAAAATGTATGGAGGCGTTTGATGATTTTATCTATGGCAGAGCAACGGTATATTGCAATATGTTTACCTCGTCTGCCGAGCGTCTCGCGGGACTTTACAATATAAAATGCAAGCAGAACGTTTCGTATAAGGACAATCTTTCGCTTCTTACGGAGGACCTTGAACATTACGTTTCGCTTGGTTACAAGATAAATATTATGACGGAGAACGATACCGTTTCGGGTAAGCTTTGCGAGATACTCCTTGACTCGAATATGGCTTCCACCGTCAACGGTGAGGCAAAGGCGGGAATACCTAATTTTATAAGCGGGATCAATATACCCGGATTTGAGCTTACCGGTTCTAAATACGTTTGCCTTTCTATGTATGCCTCTATGTTCTCTGCGGGACGTGTTATCAACTCCGTGAGAAAGCGCAAGAGCAAAAAGAGCGCGAAAGAAAGGATAGCGTCATATACAGAGCTGGAAATAGGTGATTACGTCGTTCATGAGAACCATGGAGTCGGACGTTACTGCGGTCTTTCCACAGTAACGATGGGTGGAATAACCAACGACTACGTAAAGATAGAGTACGCGGGTGACGGAAGCCTGTATCTGCCTTGTACTCAGCTCGACAAGCTATCGAAATATATGGGCGCGGGAGCGGAAGCGGGAACGGTCAAGCTCTCGAAGCTCGGCGGAGCGGAATGGGGCAAGGCGAAAATAAAGGCGCGCGCCGCCGCAAAGGAGATGGCAAAGGAGCTGATAACCCTCTACGCGGAGAGAATGCGCCGTTCGGGGATAGCTTTTGACGAGGACGACGCGCTCCAACAGGAATTTGAAAGCGCGTTTGAGTACGAGGAAACTGACGGTCAGCTCGAAGCGGCGAGAGAGATAAAGGACGACATGGAAAGAGCCGTTCCTATGGAACGACTGCTATGCGGAGACGTTGGATACGGAAAGACGGAGGTCGCGCTCAGGGCGGCGTTCAAGGCGGTAAGAAGCGGTTATCAGGTAGCGATACTTGTGCCTACCACCATACTCGCGTTTCAGCATTACCAGACGGTTCTTTCGAGAATGAGAGGTTTCCCCGTAACCGTGGATATGCTCTCGCGTTTCCGTAAGCCGAAGGAACAAAAGGAGACGCTGAAAAGAGTCAAGCGCGGTGAGGTCGATATACTTATCGGAACTCACAGAATGCTGTCAAAGGATACGGAATTTAAAAAGCTCGGACTTGTTATAATAGACGAGGAACAGCGATTCGGGGTCGCGCAGAAGGAGAAATTAAAGCAGCTTTCGAAGGACGTTGACGTGCTTACACTTACCGCCACGCCGATACCCCGAACGCTCAATATGGCGATGAGCGGCATAAGGGATATGTCAGTACTTGAAGAGCCGCCCACGGACAGAATACCCGTACAGACCTACGTTCTTGAATATGATGACGTTATAATAGCCGAAGCTGTACGCAAGGAGCTTCGCAGAGGCGGTCAGATATTCTATCTGCACAACAGGGTAGAAACTCTCCCCGAAATAGCGGCAAAGCTCTCCGGATTTGCCCCCGATGCGGTGATAGCCATAGCGCACGGTCAAATGGATAAAGAGGAACTGTCGGATATATGGAAAGCCATGCTCGACGGAGAGATAGATATACTCGTTTGCACGACTTTGATAGAATCGGGGGTAGATGTACCGAACGCAAACACTCTCATAATAGATGACGCGGAGCGTTACGGACTTGCTCAGCTCCACCAGATACGCGGACGAGTCGGACGTTCGGGCAGGCGCGCCTACGCTTATTTGACGTACAAGCGCGGCAGCGTGCTGAAAGAGATAGCCGAAAAACGTCTTGCGGCGATAAGAGATTTCACGGAGTTTGGTTCGGGCTTCCGCGTGGCTATGCGTGATATGGAGATACGCGGAGCGGGAAATCTTCTCGGCAGTCAACAGCACGGACAGATAGAGTCGGTAGGATACGACCTCTATATGAAGCTGCTCGGCGAGGCGGTGCTTGAAGAAAAGGGCGAAACGCCCGCGCCGAAGCCGGAATGTACGGTTAGTCTCGCTACCGATGCGTATATACCCGAAAAATATATACGCAGTACCGCGCAGAGGATAGACGCGTACAAAAAGATAGCCTCTGTCGAGACCGAGGAGGATCTTGACGACGTTTACGATGAGCTTACCGATAGATACGGAACGCTTCCGAAGCAAGCGGAGATACTTCTTTCGATCTCGCTTATAAGGTCTCTTGGCAGTAAAGCGGGATTTGAGAAGATAGAATACCGCAACGGAAACGTAGTTATGTTTACAAAAAGCATAAGTATATCCGCGTGGCAGGCGCTTATGGGAGAATATAAGGGCAGGCTTTTGCTTTCCGCGGGCGGAACGCCTTACGTTACACTGCGCCTCTCGGAAAAAGCGGACAGAGCGGTCGAAATAAAGGGATTGTTAAAAAAATATATACAATTGACCGAGGAAAAGGTATAGACAAACCGGAAATTTATTGGTATAATTATATTTAAGCGGATATTTGAAAGGACGGAATTTTGATTTGAAATTCTTTAAACGATCGTTTTGTCTCGTTTTGACGCTCCTTATGCTCATACCGATGCTTGTCGGGTGCGCGGGATTTGGAGTCATAAAAGGCGATACGGTGATGCAGCTTGGTGACTACAAGATAACCGAGGCGATGTATTCCTATTGGATGTCGAGGTTCAAAACACTGTTTCTCTACGCTTACAACAACTCAAAGGATACGGAGAGCTTTTGGAACACCAAGGTAAGCGACGATATGACGTATGAAACGTTTATAACGGAGTTCATAGATGACTACGCCAAAAAGATGCTTATCTCGATGAAGCTGTTCGATGAATATAATCTGGTGTTCTCGGATACGGCAAAGGACAATATAAACGCGAAGATAAAGGAGCTGACGTCGGCTTACGGCTCGCGTGCCGCATTCAATAAAGAGCTTGCCAACTACGGACTCAATATAAATACCCTCAAAGACATTTATTACGTTCAGGAAAAATCGGAGGCGGTAAGCGGTTATCTGTTCGGCGCAAGCGGCCCTTATTCCGTAACCGACACGGATAGAGAGGAATATTACAAAGCAAATTACCGTTCGGTTGACTGGATATACGTTTATACTACCAAAAAGCCGAAGATAGCCGAGGACGGCGGATACGTTACGGACGGCACGGGGCTCTATATAATGGAGGAGATGTCGGACGAAGAAAAGGCAACTCAGGCTGAAAAGGTCGCGAAAATAAAATCGGAAATAGACGCTGGCAAGGATTTTGCTCAGCTTAAAAAGCAATATTCCGAGGAAAATCTCGAAAACTATGAGTATATAACAAATATCAATATCTCTCCAAACGACATAGAATACGGTACGGAGTTTATCAAGACCGTACAGAGCCTTGAAATAGGAAAATACGGAGAGTATAACGACGGCGAGGCTACGTATATCATAATACGCAAGGAGCTTGCTCCGTTTGCAAAGCTCAGCGATCAGGATCTGAGCATAATGAAGGATTTTGAGACCTACGTTCTGGATGATAAGGCTGAAAAATTTTACGATAGCGTCGAGGTAACGGTAATAAATGAAGTAGCCGACCGTTACGACATAAGGAAAATAAAGGCTCTTACCAATACCAATATATAAGAAAAGGACGGATAACCGCAATGGAATTTATCAGAAAAGCATTTCTTTACAGCAAGGATTTTTGCGAGGATACGGCTGAGAATCTTAAAGAGACAGTCGTTACGGCGGTCGATTCCGCTAAGCTCCAATACCGTATAACGTCGCAGAGAAACGAGCTTAACGCTCTTTACGCGACACTCGGAAAGATACTTTATAACGAAACTCTTTCCGAAAACGAAAGAGCGGAGTCAAGCGCCGAGGAGATAACGAGACTTTGCGCGAGAATAAAAGCCAAGGAAGAGCTTCTTGACGGACTTGAAAAGCAGCTCAGAATAGTTTGCGGTAAGGTTATATGCCCCGGTTGCGGACGTTTTATGTCCGAAAAATACGTATATTGTCCTTGGTGCGGACGCGCGACATCTATTGAGGCTGATTCCGAGGAGTCAGACATAAGCTCAGATGAGCTTGACGACGTTCGTGAGATAGATGACCTTTGATGTGTGAAAAATGCACATATAATATAATATTATTTAGGTTATATTTGTCAAAATGGAAGAAAAATATAAAAATCAGCTTTGTCTATTGCAAATTATGATTTTATATGATATAATGTTATTACAATAATATAGTATAGAAAGAGTAGGATAAGATAAAACCTGCTCTTTTCTGTTTATTATATGCCGAGATAAAAAATACGGAAAAGGAGTCTTTATGGCACAGAAAAAGAATACGGCACAGACGGTGCGCGAGATAGTCGAGCCGATAATAACGGGACTTGGCTACCGTATATGGGACATCGAATATTCCAAGATAGGCGTTGAAAGACATCTCGAAATAACCATAGACGGAGATAACGGAATAGAGATAACCGACTGCGAAAAGGTACACAGAGCGATCGAGGGACCGATAGACGAGGCGGATCCGATAGAGGATTTCTACTATCTGGACGTTTCCTCGCCCGGACTTGAAAGAGTTATAAGAACTCCCGAGCACTATACGGCTTGTATAGGCGAGGCGGTAGAGCTTAAACTGTTTTCCGCGCTTGACGGTAAAAAGTCGATAGTCGGGGAGCTTATCGCGTATAACGCGGAGTCCGACGAGCTTACCGTAAAAGAAAAGAACGGAAACGAATATACGCTCGGCAGAAAAACGGTATCAAAAGCAAACATATATTTTGAAATGTAACAATAAAAATCGGAGGATGGAGAAAAAAGAAAATGAATAAGGCATTGTTTGCGGCTCTCGATATGCTTGAAAGCGAAAAAGGCATACCGAAGGCTTATATGTTCGAAAAACTTGAGGCGGCGCTCGTAAGCGCGTATCGCCGTGAGATGGGCGGAAGCACTAACGTAAGAGTACACATAAACGAGGAAAAATACGATTTCAGAGTTTTCAAAAGACTTGACGTAGTTGAGACAGTCGAGGATCCCGCGACACAGATCTCTCTTGAAGACGCGAAGAAGATGTCGAGAAGAAACGTTCTCGGCGGAGTGGTTGAAATAGAGCTTAAACCTGATGAATTCAGACGTCTCAGCGCGATAACGGGTAAGCAGGTCATAGTTCAGGCGATAAGAGAAGCCGAGCGCGGAATGATGATAAAGGAATACGAGGAGAAGAAGGAGGAGATAGTTACCGCAACGGTCGATAAGATCGATCCCGAAAACGGAAACGTAAGACTCAATATGGGTAACGGCTTCGCCACGCTCCTTAAATCCGAGCAGATACCCGGTGAGACCTTCGAGGTAGGTCAGCACGTAAAGGTTTACGTTATAGAGGTCAAGAAAGAGGCGAGAGGTCCTTTCGTAACTCTTTCGAGAACTCACGCAGGTCTTGTAAAGAGACTGTTTGAGCTTAATATCCCCGAGATAGCGGACGGAACGGTGATAATAAAGAACGTTGCGCGCGAGGCTGGATCGAGAACCAAAATATCTGTTATGAGCAGAGACGGAGATGTCGATCCGATAGGAACGTGCGTAGGACCTCAGAACCAGCGTAAAGCGGTAATAACCGACGAGCTTGGCGGAGAGAAGATAGACATAATAAGATTCAGCGAGGACCCCGAGGAATACGTAAAGGCGGCTCTTGCCCCCGCAAACGCCGAGAGCGTTGAGATGGACGGAGAGCGTTCTTGTAAGGTATATGTAGCGCCCGATCAGCTTTCTCTTGCGATAGGTAAGGAAGGACAGAACGCGCGTCTCGCGGCGAGACTTACCGGAATAAAGATAGATATAAAGACAGCTGAGTAAGATATGGAAAACCAAAAAAGAAAAACTCCGGAAAGAAAATGCGTCGGTTGCGGAGAAAGCAAGGACAAACGCGAGCTCATAAGGGTGGTAAGAACACCTGAGGGAGATGTCTGTCTGGACGCAACTGGGAAAAAGTCGGGTAGAGGAGCGTATATATGTCATTCGCTTTCCTGCTTTAAAAAGGCGAGAAAGAGTAAGCGTATAGAGACCTCGCTCAGTGTCCAAATACCGGAGGAGATATATGAAAAGCTTGAAAACGAGCTTTCAAACGTATGATCTGAAATGAACGAACAAAAGGTAAAAGGACTTATCGGAATAGCGAAAAAGGCCGGTAAGATAACGAGTGGCTCGGACAAAACACTTGAAGGTGTCCGAGGCGGAGTAAGGAACGGTGTCAAGCTTCTGCTTTGCAGCGCGGACGCTTCACCGAATACCTTGAAACGGATAAAGAACAGTTCAGAGTATTACAACGTGCCTATGAATACTCTGAGCATAGATAAAGAAGAGCTTGCGCGTGTAACGGGTTACAGAGGCGGCGAGCTTTCAGTTATCGGAATAACCGATGCGGGATTTGCGAAAGCGATAACCGAGGCTTTATCCGAACAGAAGCAGTAAGACAAGAAGAAAGCGGACGTTGGCAGTATGGCAGTATGTCCGCGGGAGGTGCAATTAATGGCAGTAAGCAATCAGTCGAACATAAAAATCAGCAGTCTTGCCAAAGAGCTGAAAATGAAATCCGGAAAGGAGCTTCTCGAAAAGCTCAAGGAGCTTGGATATGAGGATATAAAATCCACGTCTTCAAGCATATCCGGAGATGCGTTCAACGTTCTTCTCGCAAGCGTAAAGGACAGATATACGGCGAGCATAAGCATCGACGATTATCTGAGCGGAAAGGCGGTAGTAGCTGAATTTTCCGCAAAGCCTGAGGAGAAGGTCGAAGAAAAGAAGCCTGAGGAAAAGAAAACGGAAAAAGAGCCTAAGGCGGAAGTCAAAAAAGAAGTTAAGAAAGAGGAGAAGCCCGCACCTAAGGCTGAAAAGCCTAAGGCAGAGGCAAAGCCCGTAAAGAGCGAAAAGCCGTCTGTAAAGGCAGAGGAAAAGAAGCCGGCCGCACCCAAGACTCCCGAAAAGGTAGAGCCTAAGGCAGAGGTAAAGGCTGAGCCTAAGAAAGAAGAGGTAAAGCAGCCTGCTCCTAAGCCGCAGCAGCCTGTAAAGGAGCGCGTGTTCACACCGCCTACACAGGTAAAGCCTCAGAAGCCTCAGCAGCAGAAGCCTCAAAAGCCTCAGCAGAATCAGAACAATACGACCCGTCCGAAGCCTCAGGGTGGCATAGCGATAAACGCGCAGCAGCCTGAGCGTAACGAAAAGCCCCGTACCAAGGTCGTTGATACGAGAGGATCTTCGGTCGATCTTTCCAAATACGATGAGAAGCTCGAGCATCTCGCAAGCAAGGCAGGCAAGGATTACGACGCGAGAGGCGGCAGAGTCGTTGACGGAAGAAAGAAGGGCGGCAAGTTCGATAAGGAAAAGGATAAAGAAAGAGCTGAGCTTGAAAAGCTTCGCAAGCAGCAGATGGAAAAGGCAAGACGTCTGCCTGTTTCGGTATCCATTCCCGACGAGATAACCGTTGGAGAGCTTGCGTCCAGACTTAAAATAACCGCAGGCGACCTTATAAAGAAGCTGTTTATGCTTGGCGTTATGGCTAATGTAAACCAGACGATAGATTTTGATACCGCGTACCTTATAGCCGACGAAATGGGAGCTAAGGTTACGAAGGAGGTCGTTGTCACGATAGAGGAAAAGCTGTTCGACGACGAGGCGGATTCCGAGGAATCTCTCGTAACGAGAGCACCCGTAGTCTGCGTTATGGGACACGTTGACCACGGTAAGACCTCGCTCCTTGACGCTATCCGCCATACGAGAGTAACTCAGGGCGAGGCTGGTGGAATAACCCAGCATATCGGAGCTTACAGCGTTAAGGCAAACGGACAGAATATAACCTTCCTCGATACTCCCGGACACGAGGCTTTCACCTCGATGAGAGCGAGAGGTGCTAAGGCGACCGATATAGCGATACTCGTTGTCGCGGCTGACGACGGTATAATGCCTCAGACAGACGAGGCTATCAACCACGCCAAGGCTGCGGAGATAGATATAATCGTAGCAATAAACAAGATGGATAAGCCGAGCGCGAACCCCGACGCGATAAAGCAGGCACTTACTCAGTATGAGCTTGTTCCCGAGGAATGGGGCGGAGACGTTATGTGCGTACCCGTATCGGCACTTACTGGTAAGGGTATAGACGAGCTTCTCGAGGACGTACTCCTTATTGCTGAGGTCAAGGAATATAAGGCTAACCCCAACCGCCACGCAAAGGGCGTAGTAATTGAGGCTAAGCTCGATAAGGGTAGAGGCCCTGTCGCTACCGTACTCGTTCAGAACGGTACTCTTAAAATAGGTGATACCGTTATAGCCGGTACGGCTGTCGGACGTGTAAAGGCAATGATAGGCGATACTGGTAAGCCCGTAAAGACTGCAGGTCCTTCCGTTCCCGTTGAGATAGACGGACTTAGCGAGGTCCCTACTGCCGGAGATGAGTTTAACGCCGTTGAAAACGAACGTATGGCAAGAGAGCTTGCCGAGCAGCGTAAGGCTAAGATACGCGACGATATGTTCAAGGCTAACGCCAAGGTCAACCTCGAAGCGCTGTTCGATAGCATAAACGACGGCGTAAAGGAGCTTAACGTTATAGTAAAAGCGGACGTTCAGGGCTCTGCCGAGGCGGTCAAAAACTCGCTTGTAAAGCTTTCCAACGAGGAAGTTAAGGTAAGCGTTATCCATTCCGCGGCAGGCGGAATCGTTGAGAGCGACGTAATGCTCGCCGCCGCGTCTAACGCTATAATCGTTGGATTTAACGTACGTCCCGATAAACAGGCACTTGATTCTGCCGAAAAGCAGAAGGTCGATATAAGAACTTACAGAGTTATTTATGATTGCATAGAGGAGATAACCGCTGCAATGAAGGGTATGCTTGCACCTACCTTCAAGGAAAGTCTCCTCGGACACGCTGAGGTACGTCAGGCTATACGCGTACCGAGCGTTGGAATCATTGCCGGATGTTATATAACGGACGGTAAGGTAACAAGAAACTGCCAGATGAGAATACTGCGTGACTCCGTTCTGCTCTGCGAGGATAAGCTTGCGTCGCTCCGCCGTTTCAAGGACGACGTAAAGGAAGTTAACGAGGGATACGAGTGCGGTGTAGGTATAGAGCATTTCAACGATATAAGAGAGGGCGATATACTCGAATTCTTTGAAATGGTCGAGGTCGAACGCTAAAACGAAAAACGAGTGGTTTCATTAAGGTGGAACGCACAAAAGCCTCCCTTGTGTAAAGGGAGGTGCTGAGGAACGAGGCGGAGGGATTGTTGTTTCAAAGCGAAAAACAACCCCTCAGACGCTTCGCGCCAGCTCCCCTTGCACAGGGGAGCCTTATTTTTTGATTTAAAGGATAAGATTATGAAAACGGAATTTTTACCCGTAAATCGCGCGGAAATGCAGGAAAGAGGCTGGGATAGACCCGATTTCGTTTACGTTTCGGGAGACGCGTACGTCGATCATCCAAGCTTCGGTACGGCGATAATAACGAGAGTACTGGAATCCAATGGATACCGTGTAGCGGTCCTCGCTCAGCCGGATTACAAGAGCTGTGAGAGCTTTAAGGAGTTCGGCAGACCGAGACTCGGATTTCTCGTATCAGCCGGAAACATAGACTCGATGGTCGCGCATTACACGGTAGCGAAAAGAAAAAGAAATTACGACTATTATTCGCCCGGAGGTAAGATGGGACTTCGCCCTGACCGTGCCTGTATAGTCTATACGAACAGGATAAGGGAAGCATACGGAGACGTTCCCGTTATACTTGGCGGACTTGAAGCCTCGCTTCGCCGTTTCGCGCACTACGATTATTGGGACGATAAGATAAGACGTAGCATACTCGTTGACTCCAAAGCCGATATGCTGACGTACGGAATGGGTGAGAATATACTTATCCGCATAGCGGAGCTTCTTGATAAGGGCGTGCCGATAAAGAAGATAAGAGACGTTCGCGGAACGGTTTTTCTCGCCAATAGAGAAGACAAGATCTTTTTTGAAGCTGTTGGCGGTTACGATTTTAACGAGCTAAAAACCGATAAAAAGCTGTATGCCGAAGCGTTCGGGGTGCAGTATAAGGAGACGGACGCTGTTCGCGGTCGTGCCGTTATAGAGTATTACGATAATAAGATGCTCGTCCAGAATCCGCCTATGTATCCGCTCGAAAGAGAGGAGCTTGATAAGGTGTATGCGCTCCCGTACGTAAGAAATTGGCATCCGATGTATGAAAAGGACGGCGGAGTTCCGGGGATCGCCGAGGTCAAATTCTCGATAACTCACAATAGGGGCTGTTTCGGAGCTTGTAATTTCTGCGCGCTTGCGTTCCATCAGGGGAGATCTGTTCGTTCGAGGAGCGAGGAGTCCGTAATTGAGGAAGCTAAGATAATAACCGAAATGCCCGATTTTAAGGGATATATACACGATATAGGCGGTCCTACGGCAAATTTCAGAGGTCCCGCCTGCGAAAAACAGCTTAAAAGCGGAGTGTGCGCCGAGAGAAAATGCCTTACCCCGACTCCGTGTAAAAATCTTATCTGCGACCATACGGAATACATGCGTCTTATAGAACGCGTTGAAAAGCTTCCAAAGGTCAAAAAGGTGTTTATACGTTCGGGAATAAGGTTTGACTACCTTATGTACGACAGTGACGATAGATTTTTCAAAAAGCTCGTAAGAGATAACGTCAGCGGTCAGCTTAAAGTAGCACCCGAGCATTGCTGTGACGGAGTTCTTTCGATGATGGGAAAGCCGTCGATAGGAGTTTATAACGCGTTCAAGGATAAATTCTTCAAGATAACGAAGGAAATGGGTAAGGAGCAGTATCTTGTTCCGTATCTTATGTCAAGTCACCCGGGAAGCGCGCTTAACGATGCCGTGGAGCTTGCGCTGTACCTCAAAAGGTGGGGATATTCGCCCGAGCAGGTGCAGGACTTTTATCCTACGCCCGGTACTGCATCTACCGTAATGTATTATAGCGGAATAGACCCGTTTACGGGCAAAAAGGTATATACGGCTACCGATTATCATGAAAAACAGCTTCAAAGAGCGCTTTTGCAATGGGGAAACCCGAAGAACGCCGAGCTTGTACGCGAGGCTCTTAAAAAATGCGGCAGAGAAGAGCTTATAGGGTTTGGTCCTGAATGCTTGGTGCGACCCGAGGGTCAGCCAAGACCTCAGAATAACGGCTTCAAAAAACATGATAAAACTAACCCCAAACCCACAAAAAACACTACCGAGCGCAAAAAACTCGTCAGGGGCAAGGGTTGGGCAAAGCCGAAAAAGAAGAAATAAAAAATTGCAGTTCACTGTAACGTGAACTGCAATTTTTGTTATATTTCTTTATCCGCGAAATATACGGCGACCGCGCACTCGGCAAGTTTTTTTCCTACGGACTCGTTTTCGTTTTCAAGAAGCTCTCTGAATGAAGCGTCTGCTATATGAACGTAACCGTTATCATCGTTTGCAAACGGTATATCAAACGGCAAAAACTCAAATACATCTCCCGGTATTCTGCCTGTTTTACGCTTGATTATCTCCTTGGCAACACGCTCGTATTCCGAAAGGAATATGTCATAGTCGGAGACCCTTACAGGGGCGGATGCGTTTTCCGTTACGGAAAGGAGCTTTGAGCCGTTATCCGCGGCTTTTATTACCTCGGTCGCGAAAACGAACTTTCTTTCGTCACATTCAAATGATTTGTCGGCAGAGCGTGACGCTTTCGTGGTAGCGGAAACTGTAACGGGTGAGTCCGACATAAAAACTCCGTCGATGCTGAGCTTTGCGAGCGCGAGATAACCCTCGGAAAGCTTTGAGGATTCGTATTTGGCAAGGTCGTATCTGAGTGTAGAGGGGAAAGCGTCCTCAAATGGCAGGCGGAGATAAGTGAGCATATCGTATTGAAGCTCGCTTAATTTGTGCACCGCAAGGCTTTCCGTGTCTATCGCGAAACGCTGTCCGTATAGCTTGAATTTATGTATCATGTATTTTTCCTTTCGGTTACGTCCTATTCGTTGATCAGCCTTTTGAGTATGAAGCGTATTTTGAAGCTATGTTTTTTCTTAGTCTTCGAGAAGAAGAGGTTTTGCGGTCTCCCTTTGTTAAGAACGCACCCGCAAACGCCGAAATAAATACTATAAGAGCTTTTATAAGTGAAAATCCACCCGTTCCGCTGACTATCAATGATAGCACCGTGTACGGTAAAAGCACGGCAAGAGCCGCGAATGTCGCGGAAAGCGGCTTGCTTTCAATGCTTCCAAAGGCAAGCTTACCACCGATAAACGAACCCGCGATCAAGGATATTGTTGCAAATACGCCCAAAAGCTTTTTTGGGTCTTCGAGTCTCATAGAGATAAAAGAAAAAACAATAAGTGTCGCACACCATGTGAGGAGCGCGACGATAGCTCCCAAGAACAGTTTTTTAAAAAATAACGGCTTCATATTTTCAACCTTTCATTTTGTGTTTTTGTACATTTTATGCACCCAAAAGGTAAAATATGAAGCCGTTTTGAGAACTTACTCCGCGTCTTCAGCCTTTACGTCAACGCTTCTGACAGCCGAGCGAAGAAATCTTATCTTGACCTTATCTCTGCCGGTCTCAACGAGAATGGTCTCTTCCTTTATGGAAACGATCTTTCCGATAATGCCGCCGATGGTGGTTATCTCGTCACCGACCTGCAAATTATCTCTCATTTCGTTTATCTGCTTCTCCTGCTTTTTCTGAGGACGTATCATAAAGAAATACATTACCACAACAAGAAGAAGTATCATTACGATGGTGCTTATCCAACCACCGCTCTGGTTTGCCGCGCCTTCAAGCAAATAAGAAAACATTTTATATACCTCCGTTAGTTTATCTTTTTTACAATTACTTCTATTCTATAACTTTCGTAAGCAACTTTCAACTGTAATTTGTTAATTTTTATTGTGTACGTTAAAAAGCCTGCCTAATATCGACGGTTTTTCCTGATCTTTGTATATGTTTTTTCTCGGAACAGCGAAATATTCGCTTGCGAGTATCGCGCATACACCTATATCCCGAAAAACGCCTTTGACGAACATTTTTGATCTTGCGCACCCCTCGTAGGTCATCTGGCATTTTTCCATCACGCGACGTGAGTTGATATTTTCTTTCATATACCGAGCCTCGACGCGATTCAGCCCAAGCTCGCAGAACGCGAAATTAAGTATCGCGGAAAGAGCCTCGGTGGCGATACCCTTGTGCCAGTAATCGGGGCTTATGACGTAACCCGCTTCGGCGCATCTGTTCTTTTCGTCATACGAGGTAAAGCCGACCGTGCCTATCATTTTCATATTTTCTCTGTATATTATCGCAAAATCGAAAAACCTTTCGGCGGTGTATTCTCTGCGCAGAGTATCTATCAGGCTTTTCGTTGACGCAAGGGAGACGTGAGGACTCCAAAGAAGATATTGCCAGGTTT
>JAZOVD010000083.1:0-8149 GCA_045658525.1 Eubacteriales bacterium | reverse complement strand
AAAGCGTTATGTTCCAGTTCTTTGTTTGAAGTCTGGTAAGATCATCTACGTAAAGCTCTCGAAAACGGTCGTAAAGTGCCTCCTCGTCCGTTCCCTCTCCGTCATAAAGGAGATAATAGATCTCGTATGAAGATCCTACCTTTTTGCTCTCTATGTATTTTACCGCCTTGTTTTTTCCTATCGGCGCGAGAGGAGCTATCTCTCCCTTTGACGGTCCCTTGTAGCCTGATTTATCCAGCTTTCTCATGTAGTCGTACTGGTTCTTATTGAGTCCCGTTACGGCAACATGATAGTTATACTCCATTCCGGTCGCTGTTTTTTCAAGATACGCGGTATTGTTAGCCGTCATGATAACTATACCGAAAAGAATCTCCACTATGAAAACCGCTATGTAAAAGCAAAGATACTGTCTGAACTGGTACGTTACCGTCTTGAACGCAAGCTTAAGATTTCGTTTTAAATAACTTATTACTCTTTCCAATTTCGTTACCTTTTTCTTTAGAATAGTATTATGCTACATAATATTATACTTTTTAGTCACCCTTTTGTCAAGAAGCTATCGAATGTCGCTTTAACCGAAAAAAGAACGGTTTTATCGTACAATCTGCACAATCAACCGTTCTTTTATAGGAAAACTTGAAATATTTCATTGACATTTTTAGTTTTTTATGTTAGCATTATTTCATAGATCAAAAGCGGCGTTTTTCCATTCCGCGCCGTATCTTTTCAAGCGCGGATTTTTCTATTCTGGAAACGTATGATCTCGATATGCCGAGCAGCGACGATATTTCTCTTTGAGTAAGAGGCTCGTTGCTCGCAAGACCGTATCTGAGTATTATCACCTCGCGTTCTCTTTCGTCAAGGGAATTTTTTATGATCCTTGCGGCAGTCTCGCCCGAGATCTTTACGTCAAGCTCCTCCGCTATCGTATCATCTACGCTTATCACGTCCATGTACGTAAGAGGGTTTCCCTCTTTATCAATGTCTATCGTGTCACTGAGCGATACCTCCATTGAAAGCTTTTTTCTGGAACGAAAATACATAAGTATCTCGTTTTGAATACACTTTGAGGCATAAGTAGCGAAGCGAGTTCCGTTCTTAAAATCAAACGTATCCACGGCTTTTATAAGTCCTATACTGCCTACCGAGGTAAGGTCCTCTTGGTTCTTACTTTGTGTGTAGTATTTTTTGACTATATGCGCCACAAGTCTGAGATTATGCTCTATCAGCTTTTTTCTCGCCTCGGAATCACCGTTTGCCATTCTGGTCATATATTCCCTCTCCTCCTCGGGAGAAAGCGGCGGTGGAAAGGCTCTGCCTTGTGTTACTCTCAAAAACAAAAAATGGATACGCATAAGTATCCCGTGTAGAAGGCCCATATATATTCTCCTTTTTAATATTTTTGTAGCAGTATATGCCGGAAAGGTTGACCGATATGTCACAAAACTTTATTCCAGACCGTGATATTTTCGAGGGAATGGTATCCGTTCGAGCCGTATTTGAGGCAAAGGAAAACGGTACCTCCGAAAGAAAGATAGGACGAGTGCTTTTTTCAGCCGAACGCGTAAAGGGGAACGGAAAGCTTCTCGGCTTTCTTAAAGCTCGTTCCTTTGTTTACGGCTACTCTCTCGAAGTAGTGTCCGAGGAAGAATTAAGCTCTTTTACAAGCGGAAGCTCTCACGGCGGCGTGGTTATGATATGCGAAAAACGTATCTACCCCGAAAGCGCACCGTTGATCGAAAACGGCTTCGGTGTCTTGCTCGACGGTATAGAGGACCCTTACAATCTCGGTTACGCGATACGCTCCGTTTACGCTGCCGGTGCTGATTTCATACTGCTTCCAAAGCGCAGTCCGATCGTGTCTGCCGGTATAGTTTGCCGTTCCTCAGCCGGTGCTTCCGAGCTTGCCGCGATAATTTGCGGAGACGTCGAAAACAACGTTCGTTTGTTAAAGTCCAAGGGTTACCGCTTCGTGCTTGCCGATATGGACGCACCCGCTCCCGCGCACCTCTCCGACCTTTCAAAGCCGCTTATTCTCGGGGTCGGCGGCGAGAAACGCGGTTTTTCAAAGAACGTTACCGAGCTTGCCGACCTAACGGTAAGACTTGATTACGGACGGGATTTCCCGATGGCGCTTTCCGCCGCTTCCGCGTCCGCCATACTCGCGTTTGAGGTAACAAAACAAAATCCTGTAAAAAAATGAGCTTATTTCGTAAATATTTCGCATTTTACCACTTGAAATAATCGCGGAAATATGATATAATTATTTTTGAAAATTTTGTAAGACCCGAAAGGAAGAAAACTCAATGGCTGAATTAAGATGGAATCCTATGATCGACGACTGGACTATGATAGCATCACACCGTCAGAACAGACCGCAGATGCCCAAGGACTTTTGTCCCTTCTGCCCCAAGTTCGGAAAAGTTCCCGACTACGACGTTCTTGCGTACGATAACGACTTTCCCGCGCTTTCGCAGACACCTCCGAAAATGGATCACCCCTATACCGAAGCAGGTAAGAGCTTTTACAAGGTAGCTCCCTCTCACGGTAAATGCGAGGTCATCCTCTACTCTCCCGATCATACAGGTTCTCTCTGCCTTCTTCCGAGAGATCATATAACCAAGCTCGTTCGCCTTTGGAAGGAGCGCTTCAAGGCTATGGAAAGCGACGAGAAGATAAAGTACGTTTTCCCGTTTGAGAACCGCGGAGACAAGGTCGGTACGACCATGCCTCACCCTCACGGTCAGATGTACGGCTTCTCCGTTATGCCAAAGAAGATGGAGCTTGAGCTTAACAGCGCAAAGAAATACAAGGATAATAACGGAAAGTGCCTTTTCTGCTCCATAAACGAGGAAGAAAAAGCATTCGGCGAGCGTATGGTCTATGAAAACGACAGCTTTATGGCTTACGTTCCTTTCTTTGCCGACTACGCTTACGGCGTTTACATAGCGTCAAAGGCGCATTTCTCCAAGATGACGGAGTTCGGAGACAAGGAGGACGCAGACCTTGCCGATATAATCAAGGTAATAACGGGTGCTTACGACGAGCTGTTCGAATACAAGTTCCCCTATATGATGTGTATGCACAACGCTCCCGTAAACTCCGAGGAGGAGTATCCGAACAACGCTGATTACTTCCATTTCCACATAGAGTTTTATCCGCCTATGCGTTCCGCCGAGAAGCAGCAGTTTATGGCTTCATCCGAGACGGGCATCTGGGCGCACTGCAACCCCACCGCTCCCGAGGAAAAGGCGGGTGAGCTTCGCGAGGCTGTCGCAAAGTTCCTTGCTTCTGGCAAATAATTTAACGAAAGGTAAATAAAGCTATGTCTATTACTTCTTTTAAATTCGGCACGCTTAACTGCGGAAAGAACGTTACCGCCTACACGATGACCTCTAAATGCGGAATAAGCGTTACTATACTTGATCTTGGCGGAGTTATACAGTCGATAAAGTGTCCCGACAGGAACGGAAACATAAAGGACGTTGTCTGCGGTTACGACACGCCCCAGGAGTACCTTGAAAAATCGGGTTATCAGGGTGCGCTTATCGGAAGATACGCGAACCGTATAGAAAACGGTACTTTCACGCTTAACGGAAAGACCTACGTTCTTCCGAAGAACGAAAAGGGCATCACAACGCTTCACGGCGGAAAAACCGGCTTTGACAAGAAGATATGGAACGTAGAGGCAGGACAGTGCAAATGCGGAGCTGACAAGCTCGTTCTCACCTGCGTTTCCGAGGACGGCGAGGAGGGCTTCCCCGGAAAGGTAGAGGTAAAGGTAGTTTACCGTCTTACCGACGACGGAGAGTTTGCTATCCGTTACTTTGCTACACCCGACGCCGAGACCCCCATCGCTATGACCAACCACGCGTATTTCAACCTTGCTGGCTACGAAACGCAGAGTGTTCTCGGTCAGGAGCTTACTCTCAACTGCGACAAGATAGTCGCGGTAAACGGTACTCTTATCCCTACCGAGCTTCGCGCGGTTGACGGAACTCCGTTTGATTTCCGTACCGCGAAGAAGATAGGCAAGGACATAACGGATATGAGCGACGACCAGATAGCAACGGCGGGCGGTTACGACCACACTTTCGTTATCTCCACCGACAAAAAGCTTGCTTGGAACCACGGTCTGGAGCTTGCCGAGACGGCTATCCTTTTCGATCCCGAAAGCGGAAGAAAGCTTACGGTTTACACTGACGCTCCCGGTATTCAGGTATATTCGGGCAACTTCCTTGGAGAATACGCCTTCAAGGGCGGTGTTCAGTCGAAAAAGCACGGTGCTATCTGTCTTGAAACGGGCTTCTATCCGAACACGCCGAACCGTCCCGACTTCCCGTCCTGTATCTTCTCTCCCGAGAAGCCTTACGAATGCACGGCGGTGTTTAAGTTTGAGGTTTGATTTTTGATACATTTAGCCTTCCCGAGCGGGAAGGCTTTTTCTTTCACCTCTTACTTTTTCACTATTACCTCTTACTTTTCTTTCTCTCCCCCCTTGACAAACTCACTTCTTTATGTTATAATATTAAAAACACTAAAATAACGTTGATGACGTACAGTACCGAAGCGTTACAAACCTTAAAGAGACGGAAGATCGATGGGCTGAGAGTTTTCCGATGGGGGACGCTATGGGAATTTCGGCGTCGGAGTTTTCCGCGAAAAGCGTTCTCCCCTCTCGGACGGCGCGCTAAACGGAACGTTATCTCTGCGTTAAGGAGTACAAAGCGCAAGGACGGCTGTCTTTGAAAATGGGTGGTACCGCGGTGCATCTCGCATCGTCCCTCTTTTCATTGACCGTCTTATTTTTTTGTTTAATAATATCGCATTCCGCGAGAAAGGAAATACAAGATGAAAAACCAAATCGCAAAAATCAAGGACGAGCTTGGCTCTAAGCTCGCTACCGTGTCTGCCGCGGACGGTCTTTCGGTCGTTGAGTCTGCCTTTAAAAAGGCTCTTAAAGAGCTTTTTGCCGATATGAAGGCTCTCGCTCCCGAGGACAAGCGCGAAGCGGGTCAGCTCATCAACGACCTCAAAAATGAGTTCGAGGCGAAGTTCAAGGCTCTTAAACAGAGTATAGCCGAGGGCGGAGCAAACGAAATGGAGCTTGACCTCAGCATCGCGAGCCACGACTTTGTAAGAGGTAAGATACACCCTCTTATAAGAGTTGGAAAAATGATGGAGGACGTTTACAGAGAGATGGGCTTCTCCGTTGCTTACGGCCCTGAAATAGAGCTTGATAAGTACAACTACGAGATGCTCAATATGCCCTACTATCACCCCGCTCGTGATATGCAGGACACCTTCTATCTCGAATATCCCAACATTCTGCTCCGTTCTCATACGTCCTGCGTTCAGGTCAGATATATGCTTGAACACAAGCCGCCATTTATGATTATCTCCCCCGGTGTCGTTTACCGTGTTGACGAGATAGACCCCCAGCATACGCCTTGCTTCTATCAGATAGAGGGCTTGGTCGTCGGTGAGGGCATAAACCTCGCTAACCTCAAATGGGCGATGACCGAGAGCGCGCAGCGTATATTCGGTGAGTCCGTAAAGGTAAGATTTTCTCCCTGCTACTACCCATACACCGAGCCGAGCGCGGCTGTCGATATGAGCTGCATTATGTGCGGCGGTAAGGGCTGCCGTACCTGTAAGGGCACAGGCTGGATGAGAGTCGCGGGCGCGG
Source organism: Eubacteriales bacterium (assembly GCA_045658525.1). Classification (GTDB taxonomy): domain Bacteria; phylum Bacillota; class Clostridia; order Oscillospirales; family CAG-272; genus SIG673. The sequence continues at coordinate 2,460 of JAZOVD010000083.1, read as the reverse complement.
GAATGGTTCACCCGAACGTATTTGAGGGCGTAGGATATTCCAGAGAAACGCAGGGATTTGCGTTCGGTTGGGGTCTTAACAGACTTCCTATGCTCTACTTCAAGATAGCCGAGATGCGTAAGCTCTTTGAAAACGAGCTTTCCCTCTGGGAACAGCTTTAAGGAGGTGTATTTTAAATGTTCAAATTTCCTTTTAACTGGCTTAAAAGCGTAAGCGATACAGAAATAGAATACGATGCACTCCTTGAATGGCTCCGCTATCAGGGATTTGAGCTTGCTTCTCTTGAAGACGTAGGCGACGACCACCTCGTTGAGATAGAGGTAAAGGCTAACCGCCCCGATATGCTTTCCGTCGCGGGAGTTCTGCGCGAGGCTTACATTTCGAAGAAGATCCCCGCTCCCAAGGCATTCGATGCTGACGTTGCACTCAATTTTTCAAGCGAAAACAGACTTTCTCACGATATAATAGTAAACTCTCCCGACGTTCACAGATACTGCGGTGTAGAGATAACGGGAATAGACAACACCGTCGAAACTCCCGCTTATATCGTGGAAGTTCTTGAAAAGCTCGGTGTCGCGCACATCAATCCCGTCGTTGACATCAGTAACTTCGTTCTTCTCCTTATCGGTCAGCCGACCCACGTTTTTGATACCGATAAGCTTAGCGGCGCGATAAAGATAGAAAACGTAAAGGAAGCGACCAAGTTCCTTACTCTTAACGGTAGCGAGGTCGAGTTCCCCGCTGGCGCGCTTATGATCTCCGACGATAAAAAGCCGCTCTGTGCCGCGGGTATGATCGGAAGCCCCAACGCCGAGATAGACAATAACACCAAGAACATTATTATCGAGTCGGCTAACTTCGACCACATAATAATCCGTACAACCTCGAAGAAAACTCACGTTTCCACTATGGCATCCTACCGCTACGAGCGTGGGGTTGACACCGAGCTCAGCTATATCGGCGCGCGTATGCTCACCAAGATGATAACCGATATATGCGGCGGTACTGTAAACTACAACGCTTTCTGTCACGTTGATAAAGAATACGAGCCTTCTGTGTTCACTCTCTCAGCCAAGCGCACGAACTCGCTTCTCGGAACAAAGCTTTCCACCACCGAGATAGCGGATATGCTCTCTCGCTGTTATTTTGACGTAAAGATAATGGACGACACTTTTATTGAGGTAACTGTTCCTTCTTTCAGACTTGATATAGAGTTTGACGTTGACCTCATTGAAGAAGTCGGACGCATCTACGGTTATCATAACATTGAGCCGCAGCCTATAAAGCTCTACGCTCCTTACGTTGAGAACCCGATAAACAAGAACGCCAATATTCTCAGAAATATAATGGTCGGAAACGGATTTATCGAGGTCCTGACCTACGGCTTCATTCCCTCGGATTCCATGACCAAGCTCAACCTTTCCGAAAAGGACGCGTATTACGGAGATATAAGGATATTAAATCCCCTTTCCAACTTCTACGAGCTTATGCGTCCGACGCTTGCCTACAACCTTATCCAGACCGCGGTATCCAATCTTACCGTAGGCAAAACGGATATGAAGATCTTCGAGATAGGCAAGACCTTCCGTCATACCACGGGAAATAAGAACGCTTACGACAATTATATCGAAAAGAACATGTTCGCTGCTCTTATGACCGGAACTAAGTATCACAAGGGATTTGGCGTATCAAAGGAGATAAAGTACTCCGTTTACGACGCGGTAGCGGTGGTAAAATCTATATTCGATGATTACAACATAGCCATTTCGCTTAAAAACGGAACGGAATGCGGTATGTTTGAGAAAGGCGCGTATGCCGAGATAGTAGCTAACGGCAAGGTCATCGGTGTAGTCGGAAAGATCGCTAAAAAGGTCCTTAATTCATTTGAAAACGGAAAGCTCGCAAAGGACGATGTTCTTTACATCGAATTCTGCTATGAGGGACTTACCGACTCCAAGAAATCTATCTCTCACGAAAGTAATTTCCCGAGCGTGGAAAGAGAATACAATTTCATAGTTAAGAACGGTATCCACTTCTGCGATTACAGCAAGCTTATCTATAACGAAAGCGACCTCATAGTAAACGTAAAGCCGGTTGACGTTTATTTCGGAACAGGCGTTGAAAAAGGCTCGTCCGCTGTCCTTATAAACGTTGAATACAACGCTACCGACCGTACTCTTTCCGCAGAGGAAATAGAGGTCATCGAAAACGGATTTAAGGATAAGCTCGCAAAGGAATACGGCATAGAACTGAAAAAATAACCTGCATTGCACAGCAAATGTTTAATAAAATGTAAATATTTTCAAAAACTATGGAAATTTTACCCTCAACGTGTTATAATAATCGTTGAGCAAAAAACAAATAATTGGAGGAAAAAAGCAAAGATGAAAAAGTATGTTTATCTCTTTTCCGAAGGCAACGCAAACATGCGTGAGCTTCTCGGCGGTAAGGGCGCTAACC
>JAZOVD010000082.1:0-4066 GCA_045658525.1 Eubacteriales bacterium | reverse complement strand
TAAAGAACGCCGTCACGGCGGGCGCGACGAGCGTTACTCTTTGTGATACGGCTGGAACTATGCTTCCCGAGGAGTTCGGAGAATTTGTAAGCTCTGTTTTCAAGGCTGTTCCCGAGCTTGAAAGCGTAACGGTCGGAGTTCAGTGCAATAACGGAATGAGCCTTGCTTCTGCCTGTGCTGTATCGGCACTCAGTGCGGGTGCGGAAGGCGTATCCGTTACCATAGGAAACGGAGTTACAGCACCCTCTATAAGCGCGCTTTCGCAGATAATCCGTATGTGCGGAGATAAGATGGACGTTTATACCGAGCTTAAATCTACCGAGCTTCAACGTTCTATAAAGCAGCTCGGACTGGTAAGCGGCTTCAACTCGGGGGCTTCCGTTTCCGAGGAGGAAACGACCTCTCGTTCGGAAATGCTTGCGCTTGACGCAAAGGACGATATAACCGTTGTCGCTTCTGCGGTCCAGAAGCTGGGATATGACCTTAACGAGGAGGATATGGCTAAGGTCTATGAGGCGTTCACCAACGTAGCAAAGAAAAAGACCGTCGGTCAGAAGGAGCTTGAAGCGATAATCGCTACTACCGCGCTCCAAGTTCCTACTACATATAAGCTCGAAAGCTTCGTTATAAATTCAGGTAACAACATAACCGCAACGGCGTTTATTTCCATGGAAATAGACGGCGAGAGCATTACGGGCGTCTCCTGCGGAGACGGACCGATAGCGGCGGCTTTTGCGGCGGTCGATTCTATCGTCGGAAGAAAATACGAGCTTGATGATTTCCAGATACAGTCGGTAACGGAAGGCTCAACGGCTATCGGTAACGCGCTTGTCAAGCTTCGTTCGGGCGGTAGGCTCTACTGCGGAAACGGTATTTCCACGGACATAATAGGAGCTTCGATAAAGGCATACGTTGGCGCGATAAATAAGATCGCGTATGAGGAAAAGGCGTAAGAAAAGGGAAAGGATAAAAACGTATGAAATTATCATTTTCAACTAAGGGTTGGGATGAATTTTCCTGGCAGGGGTTTTGCGATAAAGCCGTGGAGATGGGCTACGGCGGAATAGAGATACACGATATTACCCACCCCTCGTTTAACGGTAAGACAGCGATATTTGACGGAAATATGGTCAGAGCGACGTACAGAAATCTCGTGAATATGGGACTTAACGTTCCGTGTATAGACGCTATATGTGATATTTCCGACGTAAAGGAAACGGCAGAGAGCGAAAGCGAAACGAAAAGATGTATCGAGCTTGCCGCCGCGCTCCATATCCCGAACGTAAGAATACACGCTATCTACGGCGAGATAAAGAATGCCGAGGCGTTTATAGCGGATATGCTTCCGATAGCGGAAAAGAACGGCGTTACGCTCCTTATAGAGACCGTAGGTCTTTATTCAAGCACGAGCGTTCTGCGCGATACGCTCAATACGTTCGCAAGCGATAACCTCGGTGCGCTCTGGGATATGCACCATACCTACCGTATGGCAAAGGAGAGCGCGGAAACGTCGCTCAAAAACCTTGGTGCGTACATAAAGCACGTTCATCTTAAAGACTCGGAGGTAACTGATAACGGACTTGAATACAGACTTGTCGGAGAGGGCGACCTTCCGCTTGACGAAATGATGAGGGCGCTCCGTTCCATTAACTACGACGGTTTTATATCCCTTGAATGGGACCCCGAATGGATGGAGGAGATGACTGATCCCGATATAATACTGCTCCATTTCACAAGCTATATGACACGTTTTGAGCATGAGGCGAGAAAGACCAAGGCTCTTTACGATAACACGGCGCATAACGGTAAATACGTATGGCAGAAGGAATCCCTTATAGATATGACCTTCTCGCAGGTGCTTGACCGTATGGTAGAGGAGTTCCCCGACCAGTATGCGTTCAAATATACAACGCTTGATTATACGAGGACTTATTCCGAGTTCAGAGACGATGTTGATACCTTTGCCCGCGCGCTGATAGATATGGGAGTCAAGGCTGGCTCACATGTCGCGGTCTGGGCGACTAACATACCCCAGTGGTATATTGCTTTCTGGGCGACCACCAAGATAGGCGCTGTTCTTGTTACCGTAAATACCGCATATAAGGTACACGAGGCGGAATACCTGCTCAGACAGTCTGATACTCATACGCTGATAATGATAGAGGGCGCGCTCGATGCAAATTACGGACAGATAATAGCCGAGCTTTGTCCCGAGCTTGAAACAAAGAAGTCCGCAGATCCGCTCCACAGTAAGAGACTGCCGTTCCTTCGTAACGTTATAACCGTCGGTTATAAGCAGAAGGGCTGTATGACCTGGGAGGAAGCCGTTTCGAGAAGTACAAACGTTCCCGTCGAGGAGGTTTACAGAATGGCGGCTAAGGTGAAAAGCTCCGACGTCTGTAATATGCAGTACACCTCTGGAACGACGGGATTTCCCAAGGGCGTTATGCTCACCCACTACAACGTAGTAAACAACGGTAAGTGTATAGGCGACAGAATGGAGCTGTCAACCGCTGACAGAATGATGATACAAGTACCTATGTTCCACTGCTTTGGAATGGTGCTTTCGATGACCGCCACGATGACTCATGGCGGTACGCTCCTTCCGCTTCCTTATTTCAGCGCAAAGAGCGCGCTTGCGTGCATAGACAGAGAGAGGATAACCTGCTTTAACGGTGTTCCGACGATGTTTATAGCTATGTTCAACCACGAGGACTATAAAAAGACCGACTTTTCGTATATGAGAACGGGAATAATGGCGGGCGCGAACTGCCCTGCCGACCTTATGCGCCGCGCGGCGCGTCCCGACGAGATGAATATGGTCGGAATAGTCAGCGTTTACGGTCAGACGGAAGCCTCTCCCGGCTGTACGATGACCGCCTGGACGGACGATATAGACGCGAGATGCGATACGGTCGGGTATGCCTTCCCGCACGTTGAATGTAAGGTCATAAATCCCGAAACGGGTGAGGAGTGTGCCGTAGGCGAGAACGGAGAGTTCGTTGCCAGAGGCTACAACGTGATGAAGGGCTACTATAAGATGCCCGAGGCTACGATGGCGGCGATAGACGACGAGGGCTGGCTTCATTCGGGAGACCTTGCCGCAAAGGACGAAAACGGCAATTACCGCATAACAGGACGTCTTAAAGATATGATAATCCGCGGCGGTGAAAACATATACCCGAAGGAGATAGAGGAGTTCCTCTATACACACCCGAAGGTAAAGGACGTTCAGGTCATAGGTGTTCCCGATAAGCAGTACGGCGAGGAGATAATGGCTGTTATAATTCTGAAAGAGGGCGAGACAGCTACCGAGGACGAGATAAAACAGTACGTTATGGGGCATATGGCTCGCCATAAAGTACCGAAATATATTGATTTCGTACAGGGCTTCCCGATGAATGCCGCAGGTAAGATACTTAAATACAAAATGCGTGAGATGGCAGTCGAAAAGCTCGGACTGACCAAATGAAAGGACTTTTGTGATGAACAAGAAAAAACTCGTAACCGTTGACGGTAACGAAGCGGCGGCGTATATTGCGTACGCGTTTACCGAGGTCGCCGCGATATATCCTATAACCCCGTCCTCTCCTATGGCGGGAAAGACCGACGCTTGGTCGGCAAAGGGAAAGAAAAATATATTCGGACAGAGCGTTTCGCTCGTTGAGATGCAGTCAGAGGCCGGAGCGGTAGCCGCGGTACACGGCGCGCTTGAAGCGGGAACGCTTGCCACCTCTTACACATCGTCTCAGGGACTTATGCTTATGATCCCGACTATGCACCGTATATCGGGTCAGCTTCACCCCGGCGTGCTCCACGTTGCTTCGAGAACCGTCGGAACTCACGCGTTTTCGATATTCGGAGACCATTCCGACGTTATGAACTGCCGTCAGACAGGCTTTGCTATGCTCAGTACGGGAAGCGTTCAGGAGATAATGGATATAGCGGGAGTAGCGCACCTTGCGGCGATAAAGAGCAGAGTGCCGTTCCTTCACTTTTTCGACGGCTTCCGTACCTCGCACGAGATAGATAAGGTCGAGGAGATGCCTTACGAGGAGCTGGCTAA
>JAZOVD010000081.1:0-10768 GCA_045658525.1 Eubacteriales bacterium | reverse complement strand
CGAGCTTGAATATATCAAACTCAAAAAGGAAGATATAATAACGTTAAGCGGCGGCGGAGACGATTATATCGAGGACAACGGCGGTTTTGACACTCCCGATGACCCCTTCGTTCAGGAATAAAGCAAAGATTAAACGAAAAGAGCAGACTTTTGTCTGCTCTTTTTGTTGCTTTAAGCATGTAGAAAAATATATTTTCATGGTCAATATTACCTAAACTCTTGAAATATTCCGTTTTATGTGATATACTATGAAATCATATCAGTCAAAAATAAGACCGCAGAATGGAGAGTTTTTTATGAACGTTACAATACAGCATACGTCGAAAAATGCCACACCCGAGGTAATAAGGGCGCTGACCGCAATAAAAGCGGCGGGAGGCGGAGAATTACACTTTGAAGCAGGAGAATATCATTTTTACAAAGAGGGCACGCAAAAGGCTTTTTTTGCCGTCAGTAACAATACGGCTAACGATAAATATATAGTGTTTCCTATATTGGATATGGAAAATATTGTTGTGGACGGTCACGGCTCGGTATTTGTGTTCCACGAGGTGGTCTTTCCGTTTATGGTCTCGCACAGTAAGGACGTTATTATCCGTAATATCAACGTCGATTTAGGAATGTCGCCGCTTGTGAATTTTAAAATACACGATATTACAAGCGAAGGCTTTTATATGGATATTGACCGTGAGCAAAGTCCGTTTTTCATTGAAAACGGAAGTATTTGCTTCAAGCGCGAGAGTGAGATATGGTACGGCTCAGACCTTCTACTTTCTCTGCATTCTATCGGTCGTCATCAGGTCCAGTATTTGGCGACGGGAGCATGTTGCTTAAAAAAGTTTGAGAATTTACCCGCTCCGCTTATAAAATGTGACGTAAGCGAAACTCCTACGGGAATATACGCAAGGTATAGAGAGGATACGCCCTCAAAGTGTGGCTTCGGTGAGGAGATGATCTCCGCTATTATAGACGGTGGCAGAAAGGTTGACGTTGTATGCCTTGATCGCTCCGAGAATATTAACATGTTGGATTTCAAGGTGACTCGCGGTATCGGTATGGGTATCATAGGTCAGCTTTCGAGAAATATACTGATAGATTCCTTTTCCACGAATACAGACAGGAGAAAGAATGGGCATCAGAGCTTGACGGCGGATGCGTTGCATTTCGTTAACTGTGACGGCAAGCTTGAAATAAGAAACTGCGTTATATCCGATACAATGGACGATGCGATAAACGTTCACGGTATGTACACTGTTCTGTCCGAGGCTTCTGAAAACGAGCTTAAAGTCTCCATCATGCATAGGGAGCAGCATTTCTTTAATCCCTATCGAGAGGGTGACCGACTGACGTTTATCGATCCGCAAACTTATAATATAGAGGCGGAATTTATAGTGGATACCGCGTCACTTAACGCTGAAAACGGTACGGAAATAGTGATAAGCGGAAGATTCACCTATGGCTTTGAGAATGTAAAGAAGGGCTTCCTTATTGAAAACCCTGACAGAATGCCGGATCTGCATCTTCATCATAACGATTTCGATAAATTCCCGCATAACCGTATATCCGGTGCAGGTGAGATATTGGTGGAGGAAAACCGTTTTTCAAACTGTCATGCGGCTCTGCTCTGTCTTGATCTCGCTCAGTATTGGTACGAATCAGGCAGGGTAAGTCACTTGGTCTATCGAAATAATATTCTTAAAAACTGCGATATTACAGGTAACGGAGCATTTATAATAATAGGTATCGGCGGTTTTCTCCCTGATGCTGCGCCAAAGGTTCACGGACGTATCGAAATTACGGGAAATCATTTTTCGGAGATCGCTTGCTTAGCTATCAAAGCGGGCGGTGTTCGTAATCTGGTACTGGATAACAACGTTTTTGAAACTGAAAAGGAAAACTTTATAGCAAGCTTTTAACGTGAAAAAAACGGCGCGTATGCGCCGTTTTTTAGTTATCAGTATATTCTTATACCATCGGCAAATATTATCGACGGTGCTGTTGCCCACGGGTGGAAAAGACTTGTGTTCCATTTTTGATCAGCGCCCCAAGCCTCAAAGGTTGTGGTCGCGCCCTCACTAAGCATATTGAGCCAGCAACGCTCGTCAGTCGCAAGCTCCTCGGCAAGCACCGTTTCGCCGTTTGTCATAAGTGCCGCGAGCGCGAAATAAGCCATATATACGCCAACCGAGTAAAGCCCCTTTTCTTTTATAAACGATACGGCACGCGTTTTTAACTCGGTGTCGTCATCGCATAGACCGAAAAGCAGGGGGAGTATAACAGAATGAAGTGCGGTATGCTCGGTTTTGGGACTGTCTGTAAACAGTCCTGTTTTTTTACTGTAAAACGTCTTTTTGAAAGCGTTCCCGACCTTTTCGGTAAGTCCTGTTTTCGGTTTTCCGAGAAGCGAGTATAATTCGTCCGTTGATTTAAGAAAACCGTACCAAAAGGCGTTTATTACGTTGTGCAGACCATTTCCGATAGGGGTGGTCAACGGAAAATCGTACCCGTCTCGCAGATTTTTGGGCCAGTCAACGAGATTCAATTTTTCGTCCACTCCGTCGAGAAGCAGCTCGGTGGTCGTGTATTTAAGGAAATATTTCAGCATTTCCGTAACGTAAGGCTCGGTGTAGCGAACGAATTCTATATCCTTATCCATAGAGTACACCCAGCATATCTGAGCGGGAAGCTGTAAGGAATAATCCGCTATCTCCTGCATTCTTGCCGAATGTGAAACAGCCATGATCCCCGGACATATAAAAGAGGAAAGACAGAACTGCCGGATAGCTTTTTTCATCATAGCCGTGTCTTTCGTGAGAACGGCTTGCGATCTTGCGGCTATCGAAACGTCACCGAGATACTGTCCCTTTTCTCTTGTCGGGCAGTCAACGTAACAGTCCTGAGTTCCGTATTTCGTCGTGTCGGCGCAAAGACGGAGTATTTTTTTAAGCTTTTCGTTATTTGTAGAATATGTTGCCCTTTCATTGTACGGATAATGACGCACCGTCATTTTGGTATCTGTAAGCTCGGCACTTTCGGGCAGTATTACCTCGGCGTATCGAAACGCCTTGTAATCATACTGCATAAGCGTGTCGATCGCACCCGAAAGTCTCCATTTTTCCTCATAGACACAGTTACAGCGCATATCGTACCGAACGCTTCCGTCAGGTGAAAGCTCCTCAGCAAAGCGCATGATAACGGTGTCTCCCGCTTTTCCGCGCGCAGTAAGCTTCATATAACCTACCGCCTCGCGCCCAAAGTCGAAAATATAACCGTTTTCGGTCTTTTTAACGCTTGCGGGTTCGATGTCGTATATTTCAAGCTGTCTTGTGGGTTGCTTTACAAGTACCCAGTCAGCATTTTTATAAATGGCGGCGTTTCCCCATTCGGTATCGTCAAAATCCTCGCCGAAAAAGTCCTTTTCGGGTGCGTTGCTGTCGTAAAATTCCGCAAACGCCGTGTCGTAACCGAAGCGTCCGCATTCGGAATAACCCGTATGGTAAGCGCATTTCCAGCTTTCGTCGCTGACAAGGACCGTTTTTTCGTCGGATATAAGCTCAAAATACATCATCGTTCTCAGATCCGATGAGATCCAAGCGTGATTTTCAAGACCTTGGTAATAAGTGTGTACAGCGAACGTATTTTCGCCGTTTCTCAGAAACTCCGTAACGTCAAGCTCGTTGTAAAAATAACCGTTCGGATATGACGGAGCAGGTCCTTCCGTTACGAATTTTCCGTTTATATAGAGCTTGTACCTGTCGTCAGCGGAGATGTTAAGTAAGACTTTTTTAAAATCTTCAAGAAACAGCTTTTTTCTGAACAGTACGTGCTTGTTCAAGAACTTTTCGGGTATCTTAACAGCTTCTTTCTTGGGAAGCTCTTTATGAAAAATATTTATTGGAGTAAGAAACGCAAAATCGGGATGACATATAAATTTTGCATTCATCCTTATAATTCTCCTTTTGATTTAATCGTTACACGCAATGACGGCGTAAGCTCAGAGTCTTATTTTGCGAACCTCAGTGTAGTATCTCTTATCTCTCGCCGTTCCCATCGAGAACGTTTTTCTCGGGAGCGTTCCGTCCTTTTCTACCGCGGGGAAAAGCTCGCTCTTGCCTATTCCGCCGTACAAAAATCCGCAGGCGTTGGGTTTTTTGGCTATCGTAAGGACCTCGTCCTCTCCGTGGATGTAGTCAACAGCCATACCGTCAAAGCTCGCCTTTACCTTGTCAAGGAATAACTGTACCGTTCCAACAGCAAGACTGTGGGGCGGATTTTTTACGCAGTAGTCCCTTTTATTGTCGCCATATACGAATGTTATCTTTTGCTCTCCGCCGTCAAGTGACGCTCCGTTTTCTGTGAGAAAATTCTCAAACGCCTCTTGGAGCTTTGAAATGTCAATGCTTTCGACTGTCCTGTATATAGGCTCAAATTCAAGCGCGGGAGAGTGTATATTTACAAGCTCAACGAGGGCGAAACGGTCTATTTTGTCGGGGAATTGGTCGTGGCAGGCTTTCGCGGAAGCAAGTGAGTGGTTTCCGTCACCGACCGCGAGTCTCATTTCGTTTCCGCTTCCGAGAGCGTCAACGGCAGAGGATATTTTTTCGTTATATCCTTCGGGAACGAGCCAACCGCGGAGATGTCCGCCGCCGAGCATAAGCTCGAAGTCGTAGAGCTTGACAAAGCTGTCTTTTTCAGCCATTATCTCGCCCATAACCGTTTCGTTTTTATCGTCCATAAGCATAAGAACGTGCGGAAGCTCGCAGGAGGCGTTCTTTCTTATCTCAACTCTCGGAGGTATTCTTTCGAGAACCGTTTTTTCGGTAGCTCTTATCTCCGCTTGCGCGCCCTCGCGGTAATCGTAACGTTCAAGATCGACCTTTCCTACTATGCCAGAGCGTACCTTTCCGTCGCTCTGGGTGCGTTCAACGTATATAAAGGCGTTCTTGTATTCGTTATATATATCGGAATTAAGATACTCGTTCATTTTGAGATTTATCTTTTCGGTTACCTTTACGGGGTCTGTCTTTTCGAGATATACCTCGGGATATATAAGGTCGAGCGTGCTCGGCTTTTCTTTTGCTATTTTTTCCGCGTCAGCCCAGTAATCGGGTCTGGACGTAAACTGGTCGCAGGCAATTACAGACCAGCTTTCAAAGTTATTTTTGGGAAGAAGCATATCCGCGGGAGTGAATAAAGGCTCTCTCATAATTTTTATCCTCTCATTTATATGTCTTTTTCGTGATTATACCATATATATGCCCAAAATACAAGTACATAAAGATAAACTTTTTTACCGATAAAAATTTTTTTATGCGCCTTATTTTGACAGTTTTTGCAAGCAGGGTGAGGTATAATTGAACAGAAGTAAAAATAAACAGGAAAGGACGGTGTACGTTAAATGAACGTACTGACCGCAAAATACGAGATAACAGAGGATACGTTAAAGGTCACGCTGAGCGGAGAGATAGACCATCATTCGGCTAAGGCGGCACGCGAGGAGATAGACCGACAGATATATGAATCGGGAGCGAGTACCGTTTGCCTTGACCTGAAAAGCGTCGGGTTTATGGATAGCTCCGGCTTAGGTCTTATACTCGGGCGTTATACGCACGTAAAGGAGATGGGCGGAACGCTTAAAATATTGAACCCCGGCAGGAGCGCGGAGAGAGTGCTCAGGCTTGCGGGAACAGATAAGATAATACCGATAGAACGCACGGAGGGGGAAAAGTGATATGAAAAGAAGGATAATAAACGAGGCGGAGTTTACCTTTCCGGCAAAATCAGTAAACGAAAGCTTCGCGCGATACGCGGTATCAGCCTTTTGCGCTCAGCTCGATCCGACTGTGGACGAGCTTACCGATATACGCACTGCGGTCTCCGAGGCGGTAACGAACGCTATCGTTCACGGTTATCGTGGCGTTGATAACGGCAAGGTGTACATAAAAGTAAGCATAAGTGATGACCGCACTCTGATAATAAAGGTCAGGGACAGCGGCTGCGGTATAGCTGACATAGGTCTTGCGATGACGCCTTTATATACCTCTGATCCGCTCGGAGAACGTGGCGGAATGGGATTTTCGATAATGGAGAGCTTTACCGATGATCTTACCGTTCGTTCGGGAGTCGGTAAGGGAACTACCGTTACTATGGTAAAAAGACTGAAAGAGATATAAAAAGAGTGTCTTTGGTCAAGCTGATGCGGAAATGGGTGAGGTATGAACGAAAGTCAAATCGAAAACATTGAGCTTCTTTGCCGTATAAGGTCGGGAGACAAGAAGGCTCTTGACATACTTGTTGATCAAAACCTCGGACTTGTAAAGAAGGCGGCGCGTCATTTCATAGGCAGGGGCGCGGAATACGAGGATCTGGTGCAGATAGGCGTAATAGGAATGATAAAGGCGGCAAGAAGCTTTGATCCGTCGTTCGGTACGGTGTTTTCGACCTACGCTACACCGCTTATAATGGGAGAGATAAGACGTTTTCTGCGTGATGACGGTCCGATAAAGGTCGGCAGAACGATAAAAAAACAGGGAAGCCTCGTGATGGCGGCAAGAGAACGCTTTATAAAAGAAAACGGGCGAGATCCGAGAATATCAGAGCTTTCGGAAATAACAGGTCTTTCTCCCGATGAAATAGTATATTCAATGGAAGCCGTCTCCGCGGTATATTCGCTTGACGAGCCGTTGGGCGGAGACGAGGATTCGGTCACGCTTGAAAACAGTATAGCGGACGAAAGCTGTACGTTTGAGAAGATAACCGACAGGATAGCGCTTGCGGAGGCGATACGAAAATTGCCGCCGCTTTGGCGCGAGATAATAACCTTGCGTTATTTCAGCGATCTTTCGCAGTGCGAGACGGGAAAACGTCTCGGACTTACTCAGGTCAAAATATCGCGCGAGGAACAAAAGATACTTTTGGCATTAAAAAAAGCGTTATGCTCTTGAACTTATCGAAAAAATGTGATATACTGTAAAAAAACGATAGGAGTATTCGTTATGGCGGTATATTACGTTGATAATAAAAACGGAAATGATGAAAACGACGGTCTTTTACCCGAAAAAGCGGTAAAGGATTACCTGAAATTACAGATAAAACACGGAGACAAGGTGCTTTTTAAACGCGGTAGCTTTTACAGAAATAAGCTCGTTACTGCCGCGGGAGTGACATACGGAGCTTACGGAGAGGGAGAAAAGCCGACATTCTGCGGTTCTACCGACGCAAGCGCGGATACTGATTGGGTAAAGACGGATAAGGAAAACGTCTGGAAATGCGTAAAGGCTATTCCGGGAGACGTCGGCAACTTTGTTTTTAATGAAAACGAGTGCAGCGCAACGCTTCGTTGGAATAAGGACGAGCTTTCCGCTCAGGGTGATTTCTGGGACAGCAGATTTTCCGAGGGCGAACGGTACAGAGGCAGATATTCGGAGCAGGAGGTACTTCTGTATTCCGAGCAAAATCCAGCAAAGTATTACTCACATATAGAGGTCATTTCCTATAATCAAAGATCTATCGGTATTTTGAGGCCCGATCTTACGGTTGAGGATATAAGGATAATGAATAGCGGAGTTCACGGGCTTGCGGGTAACGGCGATAACATTACCGTCCGCAGATGTGACTTTGAAAATATCGGCGGTTGCGGCTGGAACAGAGATCTCAAAATACGTTTTGGAAACGGCTTTGAGATATGGGAGCACGGAAACGATATACTCGTTGAGGATTGTACGTTTAAAAACGTTTACGATTCCTGCGTTACCCACCAAGGACCCGGTGAAAAGACCGTGCCCGCGAGGAATTTCGTATGCCGCGGCAACACGTTTGATACATACGGAATGGCGGCGTTTGAATATAGAGACAAGCTTCCGATAGATTCGAGCTTTACGGGTAATATATGTAAAAACGCAGGCTGCGGGTTCGCTATGCTTGGAGAAACGTTGCCGAGAAAGTCGGAGATATGGCCTCAGCCGATGGGACATCATATATTCCTTTGGCGTATTCCGCACGCAACCGAGGGCGGAAATCTCGTTATTTCCGATAACGTATTCGGAAACGCGCCTGTGGGCGCGGCGATATACTCGATCATATCTGCCGAGGCGGAGGCGCAAATGACGCTTGATAATAACCTTTATACACCGAACGAGGTCTTGATTAACCGTTTCGGCGGAGAGAATTTTAACGACCTTGATGAATACCGTAGAAAAACAGGTAAGGATAAAAACAGTAGCTACGTTAAATAAAAGAAGTTCGCGCTCAATAAGAGCGCGGACTTCTTTTATCATTCCACCTGAACGACCTTAAATTCAGAGTCTCCAAACATATAAAGATACCCGTCTATATACACACCGCGCGGATAATACGTTCCGCCCGAAAGCTCAACGTTTACAAGCTCGCGAAGCTCGTATCCGTCAAAATACAACAGTATATAACGGTCTCTCTCAGAATGTTCATAGGAATATATGCCGAATCCGATAAAGCCCATTTCTCTGTTTATATAGTATGCTTTATAAAGCTCCGACCATATAGCATTCATTTCGTATTTGCAAACAGAGCTTACACCGTTTTCAGTCTCCTCGTACACCTCTATCTTGAATGACCGTCTGGTGTCGCCCGCTCCTATACCCAAAAGATAACCGTTACCGAAATTCACAAGAGAATCGGAATAACCCGGTATATCTCCCGTGTGCTTGTAGGTTATATTGTTAAGATCGCTAAGATCGAAGAAAAATACGGGATCGTTAAACGCTACCTTTACGGCTGTGCAGACATACACGTCATCTCCGTCAAAACGAACCGAGCATACGGTCTCCCCCTCGGGGGCAAACGCCTTTACGCTTGCTAATATCTTGAAATCAGAGATATTTATACAGTAAAGATCGGCGTTGGTGTCACTAAAAGAGGTTTTGCTCGTAGTCGTTACGACCCTTAAAATCCCGTTGTGCTCATCAAGACTGTACTGATCCTTTACAGCTCCGTCAACGGTAACCGAGCCCTTGTATTCAAGTCCCTCGCCTGTATAAGAGACGCATACTATCTCAGTTAAGGTCTTTCTGTTGACAAGCCCGTTATCCGTATATTCTCTCGTTGCGAAGATATTGTTTTTTGAAACGTACATTTCATCAGAAAACGAAAGAATAGCCGAGCAATCCTCTATTAAAAGCGTTTTTTCGTCAATTTTGGATATTACGGTATAGCTTGCGCTCGTCAGCTTATCGGGCGCGATTATATCGTAAGGAGAAATGCTGTTTGTATTTCCGTTTATATGGGTTATCTGCGGAAGGAAAATTTCTTCTTTTGAAAAATCGGGGTTAGTTTTGACGGAAAATTTAGTCATAAGAAGCAGCTTTCCGTTTACCAAACGCGACGAGATATAGCTTCCGCTGAATGTTATTTTATCCTTTTCCGTAATATTGGCAGGGTCTGTTACGTCAAGCGAGACGACCGATACGCAAGAGATACCGCTTGGTCCTGATTTTGAATAAGGTACTACAACGGTGATCTGAGTACAATCCTCGGAAAGATAGATCTCATCCCGTGATGAGGAGAAGTATGCATTACGTAAGCTTTGCTTGAGCGAATAGCTTCCTACCAGTTGAGACTCATCTCCGGCGATAGAATATACAGAAATGGTGTGATTTCTATCAAGATAATAGATGTATTCGCTGCTGCGCTTTATGCGGTCGCCTTCTATAACCCCATCTACCTGATTGTCTGTTACTTCCTCGTATTCTTCGCTTCCGATAATTACTCCATCGCGGTCGCCGTCGTCATAATCCTTATTATCACTGAAATACTTATCAAAATTATTTTTATATTTCGGCTTTTCATACGTAACGGCATTTAGTTTTTTTATCACGGAGTAGTATTCGCTTTCCGAGTATTTAGAAACGCTTGGCGGTGTGGTTCTGTACGGGATGAACAGCCAAAGTCCGAGTGTTAAAAACGCGAGCGCCAAACAAGCCGCGACCGATAGCCAAGTAATACTTATACGTTTCTTTTTTGCAACGGGAGCGTTGCTTGGGTCAGCGCTTTCGAGCAGATCATCGTCCACCATATCAAAAGCCCGTATCATTTTTTGCTTTTTCATACGGTAACACCTTCTTTCTCCAAAAATGCCCTGAATTTATCTCTCGTTCTCATAAGAGTTACCTTGACCTTGCTTTCGCTCAGCGCAAGTGAGTCCGCTATATCCTTTACGGAGCAGAAAAACCAGTATCTGCGAAGAAAGATGATCATCGTTTCTTCCGGAAGTGAGCGCAGAAAACGGTTTAGCACCTCTTTGAAAAATATTTCATCCGTAGGCTCCGCTCCGTCTTCGCTATTGGGGATACATTCGCTTATTTCATCAAAAACAAGCTCCGCCTGACCCGCACCGCGCTTTTGTGCGTGATACATTTCGTAACGGTTAAGCGCATGGTTTCTGGTTATTTTTCCGAGAAAAAACGAAAGCTTTTGAGGTCTGTGCGGCGGCATGGAGTTCCAGGCACTGAGAAATGTATCGTTTACGCATTCCTCGGAATCCTCTGTATCGTGCAGGATATTGTAAGCGATGCTGTGGCAGTATCTGCCGTACTTATTCTGAGTTTCGAGCAGCGCGTCCTCGGTGCGTGCCCAGTACATTTCGATTATCTGAGCGTCTTCCAAAATCATCACTCCTTTATCGTATTCAGGGTCTCATCTTTAAAGACAGATTTTTTATCATAAGGGTTACAAATATTGGTTAATTTATTATAGCATAAAGTTATGAATAAAGAAACCGTCCGCGCTCAATAAG